>NZ_JADGIT010000005.1:0-217773 GCF_015233855.1 Corynebacterium sp. ED61
CTCGCGACCCTCACCTTGGCAAGGTGATGCGCTACCAACTGCGCTACATCCGCGTATCTACTTACAGCGATCAAGTTCGATAGAAACTTCATCAAGTAGATGGTGCGCGATACTGGGATCGAACCAGTGACCTCTTCCGTGTCAGGGAAGCGCTCTCCCGCTGAGCTAAACGCGCGGGTACATTCCAACGATTGGCCCGGTGAAATGAGAGCGGATGACGAGACTCGAACTCGCGACCCTCACCTTGGCAAGGTGATGCGCTACCAACTGCGCTACATCCGCGTGCTCCACACAACAACGTGTGGTGCGAGATAAAACGATAGCGGGTGCGGGTGAGTATTCACAAATCAGCTGGTGAATCCGCGTTTGTGGGGTGAGTGTGGCGCGCTGTTGCTGGTGGCTAAATGACATGGCTGTGAGTTGAGCATGCATGGATGTTGGCTGTTGGCGGTTGTTGGCGGCTGTGAGCGAGAGTGATGGAAGTCGCAGAAGAACGGGGCTTGCGGAACGGACACGACCCCGCTGCGGGCAATACCTGTACCCGACGAGGTTGGTTAAGCGCCGCGTTAAAGCCTGTGGCCTGCGTTTTTATGTAGCGCACCTAAACAGTGCTAGATTCTGATGCGTTCGCAAGAACACCTGAGGTCCTATAGCTCAGCGGGAGAGCGTTCCGTTCACACCGGAAAGGTCACTGGTTCGATCCCAGTTAGGACCACCACTTAATACGAAGCTTCGTCGCGCAGATCACCGCGACGGAGCTTCTTTTTGCTCGGGTCCAGCCGATCTGGATTCCTCCAGGTATTCCTACTATTTCTCGCGTAAGGGTGTCCCATGGGTAACACTCACCTGCGTAAATGGAACAGCCCTGTTGAGGAATAGTAGGAAAACATGATCATGGTCTCCGGCTTGGTCTCAGCCGCTTGGGCTATAGCGCCGGTAGGTGAGAAACTTCACAAACGTCACGTAAACGGGAACTAAAGTAAACAAACAAACGACTACTTCACTGACCGTCCCCATGACGGTCACAGAAGATCAGTGAAAGGACGTTCCATGTCACTCTTTGCCCGCGGTACTGAAAAGCCTGCCGCTCGCACGTCGGTCGCCGCACTCGCGCTGACGGCGGGCGTGTTCGGCTCAGCAATCATGGCACCGGCAGCGATGGCGCACGATTCTGTGTTGTCATCGAACCCTGCAAACGGGGAAGTAGTGAACGAACTTCCGCAGGAAATCACCCTCGAGTTCTCTGGCACCCCACAAGGTGAGTTCAACACCGTGGCGTTGTCCCAAGACGGCGAGGTCCTGTTCAGCGAAGAGCCAAAGGTAGAAGGCCAGACTCTGACTGTGGATGTCCCTGACGATGTCGAGGCTGGACCTGGCGATTACATGCTGGGCTACCAGATCACCTCCTCCGACGGACATGCCACCAGAGGCAGCCTGGAGTTTTCCATCGCCGAAGGCGCGTCCGGTTCTGGGGACTCGGCGGGTTCCGAAACCACCGAAGCCACCCCAGCAACCACCGGTTCCAATCAGGGGGAGGATTCAAGTTCCCTGCCTTCCTGGTTGCTTCCCTTGGCAGGTATCGTCGTTATTGCAGGTGCACTGGTAATGGCCATCGCGCGCTTCCGGAATTTGAAGTCCGAATAGACTCCAATCTTCCTTTCGCAGCGTGGGCACCACGCGCCCCCTCGGCCACGGGTAGATCCTCTGGCCGTGGACTGACGTCCCGACGAACCAGGAGATTTTCGTGAAGAACCTTCGTACCGCCGCTACGGCCTCCATCGCTTTGACCGCCGCACTGGCGCTTTCCGCATGCACCCCTCCACACCAGAATGACTCTGACCAGCCTTTCAAGGACAACCAGTCCGGGCAGAGTTCTCCATCTTTGGATATCGAGTCCTCTGAAACTGCAGAGTCATCCTCAAGTGAGCAGGGCGCAAACGGCGAGGCCACCGGCACTGCAGTATCCGGTTCCGAGACCGCCGCCACCGAAGGTTCCGTGGTTGATCCTGGCTTCACCAATGAAGGTGCAGGCACCCAGTCTGGCGCAGCAGGCCAGGCTGGTACCCAAACTGATACTTCTGCACAGTAACTCAAGCAGTTTTTCCGGCCGCACCCAAGGCCAATCGTTTAGCAATTCGGTAATCCGCGGGCGCAGGTCGTATGCATAGAAAGAATGTGATCATGCGTATTTCTCGCCGTTTCCCACAGATGGCTGTTGCAACTCTTGCAGCGGGTTCTTTGACCTTGGCGGCCTGCAGCCCGTCTGAGCAGAACGATAGCGATCAGTCCGTCTCTGACCAGGCCACATCCGCCACCTCTGCGGCAGAGTCCGCCGTAGAGGGGGCAACCGAAGACAGCGATTCCGCGATCACCTTCGACGATGCGTACGTCACGGCAAAGCCCGCCGATAAGGAAATGACCGGCATCTTCGGCACCCTGAAAAACACCTCGGACAAGGACATTCACATCACTGAGGTCTCCGGTTCCGCTAAGGGCATGTACCAGCTCCACGTTGTCTCCGATGGCGAGATGAAGGAAGCTGAGGACGGTTTCACCATCAAGGCCGGCGATTCTCTGGTTCTTCAGCCAGGCCACGAGCACATCATGCTCATGGACAACACGGAAGACATCGCAGCAGGCGACGTACTCAGCCTGACCCTGAAGGACGATGAAGGCAACAGCTACGAACTGCCTGACGTACCCGTCCGCGTCCAGCAGTCCACCCACGAGCACTACTCCGACGGCACCACCGGAGATTCCTCCAACTCAGGCGCCGCTGAGAGTGAATCCATGAACCACGAAGGCATGGATCACGAGCAGCACTCCCACTAAGGGGAACTGGTCATGACACGTCGATCGATTTCTCGCCGCGGTTTTTTCGCCGGGGTGGGCCTGACTGGTGCCACGGCAGTCATCACCTCCTGTGGGTCTGATTCTGAGGCTGCGGGGAGTATGGCGTCGGATGAAAACGGCACGTCACCGCAAGCAGATTCCGCGGGCCTTGCCACCGAAGACACGAAGATCGCCTTTGATGGCGAGCATCAAGCCGGAATCCAGACCGCACCGCAAACGCACGCTCTATTGGTGGCATACAACGTTCGCAAGGAGCGGCGGTCCGCTAAAGGTCTGCAGCGCATCATGCGAATTTGGACCGGAGATGCGCGCAACCTCACGCAAGGTCACACGCCGCTGGCGGATCTGGAATCGGAGCTGGCGATGGCGCCACGCAACCTCACCATCACGGTGGGGTGGGGTCCTCGTTTGATTTCCGACGCCAAGCTCAGCGACAAACTCCCGGGTTGGATCGAAAACAACCGCGACGGGCTGCCTAAGTTCAAGGGCGACCGGCTGACGGAGGATTTCTCCGACGGTGACTTGGTGCTGCAGATATGTGGCGATGACTTGACGGCCGTGAGCCACGCTGCTCGCGTACTCACGCGTGGCTGTAGGGACTTCGTCACGCCCAAGTGGAGTCAACGTGGGTTCATTGACTCACCGACGGGGGAGACCCCGCGCAATCTGCTGGGCTTCAAGGACGGCACGGTCATCCCGCGCTCGAAGGAAGAGTACGACGACGCGGTGTGGGATGAGCTGGGTGGCTCAGCCATGGTGGTGCGGCGCGTGGTCTACGACATGCCGGAATGGGAAGCCTTGGACCGTTCGAGCAGGGAAGTGGTCTTTGGTCGCTCCATCGAGACCGGCGCGCCTCTGGGTGGCACAGAGGAGTTCGACGAGGTCGACCTCAACGCGGTCAATGAGCAGGGCTTGCCCATGATCGATCCGCATTCGCATGTGGGTTTGACTGCAGGTGAAGGCACACACATGCGCAGGCGTGCCTACAACTGGGACGGGGAAGTCACGGCCCTGGGAAGCACGGGTCTGATTTTCATCTGCTTCCAGGATGATCCAGACACGGCATTTACGCCCCTCCAGAAGCGCTTGGCGGAGGGTGACCGGCTGAATCAGTGGGTCACGCACGTGGGCTCTGCCGTGTTCTGGTGCCCTGCTGGCACACCGGAGGGTGGCTACTGGGGTCAGGACGTGCTGGAGGGGTAGACTCTTTCAAGTTAAAGATTGTCACCAGGTATGTGACCGTCTCCATGAGCTTGAAGGAGCCCCCTGACCCCATGAGTACCCTCGATTCGACCCCCGACATTCAGTCCGCTCACGTGCACGTTGCACCCGTGATTTTCACGGTGCTAGCAGGGGAAACGGCTGGGTCGGCGATGCGACCACTGGAACTGCCCAACAAGGGCCCACAGGCGATCGTGGTGGTCAAGGACTCCACCGGTCAGCTCCGTGACCTTTCTTGGGCTCCGGAAGCAGACGAAGAAGTCACGGCCATCGCCTCCGATACCGAGGAAGGCCGGGCCGTAATCCGTCACTCCGCGGCGCACGTGTTGGCTCAGGCCGTGCAGAAGGAATTCCCCGGAACCAAGTTGGGCATTGGTCCGGCAATCGAGAACGGCTTCTACTACGATTTCGACGTCGCCGAGCCGTTCACCCCGGAAGATCTGAAGAAGATCGAAAAGACGATGAAGAAGATCATCAAATCCGGGCAGAAGTTTAAGCGCAAGGCGTACGCAAGTACCGAAGATGCCCTGGCGGAATACACTGACGAGCCGTATAAGACGGAGCTCATCGAGGACAAGGGCAGCGTGGATCCTAATTCCGACGAGGCCACGGAAGTCGGCGCCGGAGAGCTGACCTGCTACTGCAACGTCAACCCGCGGACGGGCGATGTGGATTGGTACGACCTCTGCCGCGGCCCTCACGTGCCCACCACCCGGTACATTCCGGCCTTCGCCATCACCCGTTCTTCTGCGGCGTACTGGCGCGGAGATCAGTCCAAGGCGGATCTGCAGCGCGTGTACGGCACTGCGTGGGAATCCAAGGAAGCACTGGACGAATACCAGACCATGCTTGCCGAGGCTGAAAAGCGCGATCACCGGCGCCTCGGCGCTGAACTGGATTTGTTTAGCTTCCCCGACGACCTCGGTTCCGGGTTGCCCGTGTTCCATCCGGACGGTGCGATGGTGCGCATGGAGATGGAGGAGCATTCGCGTCGTCGACACGTGGAAGCGGACTATTCCTTTGTGAACACTCCGCACATCACCAAGCAGAACCTCTATGAGCGTTCCGGTCACCTCGGTTTCTACAAGGACGGCATGTTCCCGCCCATGCAGGTAGATGCCGAGTTCGATGCCGACGGCAACGTGGTGAAGGCCGCCCAGGATTACTACCTGAAGCCCATGAACTGCCCGATGCACAACCTGGTGTTTGACTCCCGTGGGCGCTCCTACCGCGAGTTGCCTCTGCGGTTGTTTGAGTTCGGTACCGTGTACCGCTACGAGAAATCTGGCGTGATCCACGGACTGACCCGTGCCCGTGGCTTCACGCAGGACGATGCGCATATCTACTGCACTGAGGAACAGCTGGAGGGCGAGCTGACCAGCGTGTTGGAGTTCGTTCTATCCTTGCTCAAAGATTATGGCCTCAACGATTTTTACCTCGAGCTGTCTACTCGGGACCCCAAGAAATCGGTTGGTTCTGACGAAATCTGGGAGCGCTCCACCGAGATTTTGGAGCGCGTGGCCACTAACTCCGGCTTGGAACTGGTTCCGGATCCAGAGGGTGCTGCGTTCTACGGGCCGAAAATTTCCGTGCAGGCTCGCGATGCCATCGGCCGTACCTGGCAGATGTCTACCGTGCAGCTGGATTTCAACATGCCAGAGCGATTCAACTTGGAGTACACGGCCTCGGACGGCACCAAGAAGCAGCCGATCATGATTCACCGGGCGCTGTTCGGTTCCATCGAGCGCTTCTTCGGCGTGCTGCTGGAGCACTATGCGGGTGCGTTCCCAGCCTGGCTGGCTCCGCACCAGGTGGTGGGCATCCCGGTGGCCGATGATTTCAACGGCTACCTAGATGAGTTCGCCGCTGATCTGCGCAAGCGCGGGGTCCGCGCCGAGGTGGATACTTCCGATGATCGCATGCAGAAGAAGATCCGCACCCACACCACCGGCAAGGTGCCGTTCATGATTCTGGTAGGCGGTCGCGATGTGGAGGCGAACGCCGTGAGCTTCCGTTTCCTCGACGGCACCCAGGTCAACGGCGTGCCTCGCGAGCGTGCGGTGGAGATCATCGCACAGTGGATCGCGGAGCGCCGCAATGATCAGCCGTCCGAAGCTACCATTGCTGCGCTGGTGTGACCGGTAGTGGATTCTTATGTGGATCACGGTGTCAGCGAGGATAGCCCTGAAGCACAGCGCCTCGAGCGCTTGTGGGCTCCGTATCGTTCGGCGTACCTGACCACCACCGAGAAGTCCGAGGATCCGTTTTCCACCCTTCCGGAAAGGTCCGACGAGGAGGCGCTGATCGTCGCTCGTGGCACCAGTGTGTACTGCGTGCTGAATCTGTTCCCCTACAACCCGGGGCACATGATGGTGGTTCCTTACCGCCGGGTCGCGGACTACGTGGACCTCACCGAGGAGGAGACGGCGGAGCTCGCCGTGTTCACCAAACGTGCGATCCGCACGTTGCGTACCGTTTCTTCGCCCGACGCCATCAATGTCGGACTCAACCTTGGCAAAGCCTCCGGCGGCAGCGTCTCCGAGCATCTTCACCAGCACATCGTGCCTCGGTGGACCGGAGATGCTAACTTCATGACGGTAATTGCTGGAACGAAAGTACTTCCTCAGACTCTGCGAGAGACGAGGCAGTTGCTTGCCGATGCCTGGCGGGAGGAGTAACCGATGGTACTGAGTGTTCGTGGTCGTGGGCCCGTCGCTGTGTTCATAGAACCTCTGGCTAAAGGGCTGACTCGGTTAGGTGTTTCCCCCAACGCAGTGACTGTCGGGGGAACGGTACTGGCGATCGTATTCGCGCTCACGCTGATTCCCACCGGTCACGTTTTCGCTGCTTCCGCCTTGATCGGACTGACTGTCGCCACGGACATGGTGGACGGAACCATGGCGCGCATGCAGGGCGGAGGGACCAAGTTCGGCGCCACGTTGGATGCCACGTGCGACCGTCTTTCCGATGGTGCGATCTTCGGGGCGATGGCCTTTTGGTTTGCCACCCGGGAGGATCCGCACGAACTTTTCACGGCACTATGTCTGATCATCCTGGTGACTAGCCAAGTCACTAGCTATGTCAAGGCTCGCGCGGAGGCCAGCGGAATCAAGGTGGTCGGCGGGTTGATCGAGCGGCCGGAGCGCCTGCTGATTGGACTGGTCTCCCTGGGTCTGTCTGGTGTGGGGATCCCGTATATCCTTCCCATCGGTTTGAGCATCCTGACTGCGGGCTCCGTCTATACAGTCCTGGAACGCTTGATCATCGTGGGTAAATCCGATGTGGCCCAGGAAAAGATCACCGCGCCGGAGGGCGCTCGCGAGTTCTCCGAAGTCAAGGACGCGTGAGGTTAAGCGTGGCAAAGGACAAAACACCTCGGGTGAGCGCTTGGGAACGCATCGCGGCATGGGGATACCAGCTCGGATGGGCCGCGATGAAGAGGATCCCGGAGCCGGTAGCGAAGCCTTTGTTCAATGCGATCGCCGATGTGGCGTCGAAAAAAGGAAAAGGACCAGAGCAGCTCCGCCGCAACCTCGCCCGCGTGGTGGGCCCAGAAAACGTCACGCGAGAACTCGTGCGGCAGTCGATGCGCAGCTACATGCGCTACTGGCTAGAGGCATTCCGCTTGCCCTCGATGGTGGGGCCGGAGCTCATTGCCAAGATTAATGAGAACGTCGCGGCGGATGTGCCCACCAAGATCGAAGCCTCTATGGCTGGCGGTAAAGGGGCGATTTTCGCCCTGCCGCATGCCACGAACTGGGATATGGCGGGGGTGTGGCTGGTCAATCACTCGGGTGAATTCACTACCGTGGCGGAACGCTTGCGCCCGGAATCGCTGTTTGATGCTTTTGTGAAGTACCGGAGAACCCTAGGGTTCGACGTGATTGCACTGTCCGGAGCAGACAAGCCTCCCATGGCGCACATGGAGCAGACCCTGAGGGAAAACCGCGTGGTGTGCCTCATGGCGGAGCGCGATCTGACCGGCAGTGGCGTGCACGTGGACTTTTTCGGTGAGCTTTGTTCCATGCCTGCAGGTCCCGCATTGCTGGCTAAGCGGACTGGCGCGCCACTGCACGTGGTGAAGATGCACTATACGCACGATGGCTGGCTGATTGAGCTGTCCGATCCGCTGGATACCTCCCAACCGTTGGAGGACATTGTGCAGCAAGAGGCTGATCTCATGGCGGAATACATCGGTCAAAAGCCAGAGGACTGGCATATGCTGCAGCCACTGTGGCACGCGGATCTGTCCGCGGACCGACGCCGAAAGATGGGCCTGGATGACCACTCCGATGCGGACGCAGAACAGGGAGGCCGATAGTTCGTGGTTTCTCGATTCCATTCACCCGAAAGCATGTCCATCGGCATGGTGTGCCCGTATTCCTTCGACGAGCCAGGAGGAGTGCAAGCCCACGCGATTGACTTGTGTAAAGAACTGCGCAGTCGCGGTCACCGGGTCAGTCTGATTGGCCCGGGCACGGACCGCTCAACGGTTCCGGACTTCGTGGAACTCGGCGGGAGCAGCATTCCGATTCCTTACAACGGATCTGTGGCTAGGCTGAGCTTTGGCCCGAAGTCTCGGCGGCACATCCGCCGGTGGGTGGAGGGCAACGAGTTCGACATTCTGCATATTCACGAGCCGAATTCGCCTTCGTACTCCATGCTCTCGCTGTCTCAAGTCATGGGACCGGTGGTGGCCACGTATCACGCCTCCGCCAGTGAGTCGAAGCTGCTGACGCTCGCGCTTCCTTTTCTGCGCCCTTTGTTGGAGCGCATCCACGGGGGCATCGCGGTCAGCGAAGAAGCCCGGAAGTGGCAGGTGGAGAATTTGGCGGGCGATCCCGTGCTCATCCCCAACGGCGTGGAGACTGCGAACTATCGCCACGCGCAGCCACTGGATGACCTGGATGACTCCCGCCCACGACTGATGTTCTTGGGCCGATTCGACGAACCGCGCAAGGGGTTGCAGGTGCTACTCAGCGCGATGCCGGACATCGTGCGCGCCGTGCCAAATGTGGAGCTCATGATTGCCGGCCGTGGTGGGGTAGACACTCTGGGTAACCGGTTGAAGTCCTCTGGACTGAGCTACACCGTGGGTATGGGCCCATCAGATGCGACCGTGCGCATTCTGGGGCCAGTCTCGGAAGAAGATAAGGCCCGTGCATTGCGCAGCTCGGATGTCTACGTGGCACCCAATACCGGTGGCGAGAGCTTTGGCATCGTCTTGGTGGAAGGTATGTCTGCGGGAGCCGCAGTGGTGGCCAGCGATATTCCCGCGTTTGTTGCGGTGGGAGAAAGCGGACAATCCGCAGCACTGTTCCGCAACGGTAATGGAGAGGAACTTTCTCGCGTGGTGATTGACCTGCTGCGGGATGCAGATAAGCGCCAGAAACTGGCACGCAACGGAGAGTCCCGCGCCGCGCAGTTTGATTGGTCGACGGTGACCTCTCAGGTGGAAGATGTCTACCGCACCGTGCACGCCCCAGGACGAAAGGTGACGCTGTCATGATTTCGCTGCCCATGTGGGTATTCATTGGCATCGTCGTGCTGCTGGTGTTGGGCCTGGTGGGGCTATGGGCCAGTGGTACGGCCAACCGCCTGAACCGGCTGCATATCCGCACTGATTCCGCGCGCCTGGGATTGGAAGGCGCGTTGAGCGCCAGAGGACAAGTGATCAAGGCCTTGTGTCCCGACCTCGCCCAGGAGGTTAACCGGGTGGAAGGTGTGGTGCTCCGTGCCACCGACATGGGACACCGGACCGATGCGGAAAACCGAATCCTGGCAGAAATCCCCAAGGAGATCTTGTCCAACCCCGCGTTCGTGGAAGCGTCCACGCGCGTGGATCTCGCGGCTCGCTTCTACAACGACGCGGTGGCAGACACCCGCACGGTGCGCGACCGCGCAGATGTGAAAGCCCTGAGACTGGCAGGATCAGCGCCACTCCCGGAATACTACGAGGCACTGTTTACCCAGCTGCCCGCCACAGAGTAGATTATTGAACAGCCGTTTTTAGCAAAACGAACATTAGCTACTTACTTGTGAAGGACGATTGCCTGTGACTGAAGAAAATAGCACCGCAACCGCCGGCTCTACCGGCACTGCCCGCGTTAAGCGCGGACTGGCAGACATGCTCAAGGGTGGCGTCATCATGGACGTGGTGACCCCTGAGCAGGCCAAGATTGCTGAAGATGCGGGCGCTACCGCAGTAATGGCTCTGGAGCGCGTTCCAGCAGACATCCGCGCCCAGGGTGGCGTGTCTCGCATGTCTGACCCAGACATGATCGAAGGCATCATCGACGCGGTCTCCATCCCCGTAATGGCCAAGGCACGCATCGGCCACTTCGTGGAAGCACAGGTACTGCAGTCCCTCGGAGTGGACTTCATCGACGAGTCCGAGGTTCTGACTCCAGCCGATTACAAGAACCACATCGACAAGTTCGCCTTCACCGTGCCTTTCGTCTGTGGCGCTACCAATCTGGGTGAAGCATTGCGTCGAATCAACGAAGGTGCCGCAATGATCCGCTCCAAGGGCGAGGCCGGCACCGGAGATGTCTCCAACGCCGTGACCCACATGCGCACCATCCGCGCGGAAATCAACCGCCTGACCTCCATGGCAGAAGATGAGCTGTACGTGGCAGCCAAGGAGCTGCAGGCGCCATACGAGCTGGTCCGCGAGGTTGCTCGCAACGGGAAGCTGCCAGTGGTCATGTTCACCGCTGGTGGAATCGCCACCCCAGCCGATGCCGCAATGATGATGCAGCTGGGCGCCGAGGGTGTGTTCGTGGGCTCCGGAATCTTCAAGTCCGGAAACCCAGAGCAGCGCGCCAAGGCAATCGTTCAGGCCACCCAGAACTACGACGATCCACGCACCGTCGCCGATGTCTCTCGTGGACTCGGTGAGGCCATGGTGGGCATCAACGTCGATGACATCCCACAGCCACACCGTCTGGCAGAGCGCGGCTGGTAAGACCAATGTCTATACCGCAGCCACGTATTCTGGACGTCCTCGATCTGGAGCACATTGATCGGGACATTTACCGTGGAGCAGTGATCCCCACCAACCTGGGGCGCACGTTTGGCGGCCAAGTGGCTGCGCAGAGCTTGGTGGCGGCAACCCGCACCGTGGGCTCTGAATTTGGCGTGCACTCCATCCACGGATACTTCGTAGCCGGGGGAGACCCAGATAAGAAAACCACGTTCCTCGTGGATCGCATCCGCGACGGACGCTCCTTCGTCTCCCGGCACGTCAAGGCGCTGCAAGATGGCAAAGCGATCTTCGTGATGCAGGCCAGTTTCCACATCCGTACCGATGACGGCCCAGAGCATTCAGATCAGATGCGCAAGGTCCCGGCACCGGAGGACATTCCTGAAGAGTCTGCACCCGCACGGGAGGCAGTCCGTTCTCTGTTGAAGGAATGGAACGAGTGGGACATCCGCATCGTGCCGCCGGAGATGTACGAACACAACAAATACACCCCGTCCCAGCAGGTGGTGTGGTTCCGATCCAAGGCCAAGTTGCCGGACGATGAGACCCTGCATATCTGCACGCTGGCGTACATGTCCGATATGACGCTGCTGTCCTCCGCTCTGGTTCCGCACCAGGACGAGCCCGTTCAGGAAGCCTCGCTGGATCACGCGCTGTGGTTCTTGCGGCCTTTCCGTGCCGACGAATGGCTCCTGTATGACCAGGTTTCTCCATCCGCACACGCGGGACGCGCACTGACGCACGGGCGCATTTTCAACCAGCAAGGCGATTTGATTGCGGTGGTGACTCAGGAAGGCCTGACGCGCACACTGCAGCCAGGAAAGCACACCCTGCCACCACGTAAAGAGAATTCATGAGCACGAAGTTGACCATCGGCATCCTGTCCGTGCAGGGCGGAGTTGCCGAACACGTCCGCATGGTGGAAAAGCTGGGGCACGAGGCTGTGCTGGTGCGCCGCACCGAGCACCTCGAGAACATCGATGGGCTGATCCTGCCCGGTGGCGAGTCCACCACGATGTCCCGTCTGCTCCGACTTGGTGGAATGATTGAACCGCTCCGTGAAGCCATCCAAGCAGGGTTGCCGGCATTTGGCACGTGCGCGGGCATGATCATGCTAGCCACGAGGGTGTTGGACACCCGCCCCGATGCGGAATCTCTGGGTGTCATTGACGTGGCTGTTCGACGCAATGCCTTCGGCAGGCAGAGGGATTCTTTCGAAGGCGAACTGGACTTCACCGGAATTGAGAATCCGGTGGACTCGGTATTCATCCGCGCCCCGCAAATCGAAAAAGTGGGGGACGACGTGCAGGTGCTGGCTACGGTGAACGAGCGCGTGGTGGCAGCGCGACAAAACCACGTCCTTGTCACCAGCTTCCACCCAGAGCTCACCGAGGATCTGCAGGTCCACCAATACTTCGTGGAAATGATTCGCAGTAGCTGTTAGGTGTTTGGCGTCGACAAAAAAAGAAAACGACCAGCACCAACAAACCACACGCAACCCATCTAGTAACGTGGGTGCGAGAAGATTTTCCCTATTTCCACCAACGCGAAAGAGGACGATGTCAGGCCATTCCAAGTGGGCAACCACCAAGCACAAGAAGGCAGCGAACGACGCCAAGCGCAGCAAGGAGTGGGCCAAGGCGATCAAGAACATCGAGGTCGCGGCTCGTACCGGTGGTGGAGACCCAGCCGGTAACCCCACCCTCGATGACATGATCAAGAAGGCCAAGAAGGCCTCCGTTCCTAACGACAACATCGAGCGTGCTCGGAAGCGCGGCGCCGGCGAAGAAGCTGGCGGCTCCGACTGGGAAACCTTGATGTACGAAGGCTACGGCCCCAACGGCGTGGCCATGCTCATTGAGTGCCTCACGGATAACCGGAACCGCGCTGCTACGGAAGTGCGCACCGCAGTGAACAAGAACGGTGGCAACATGGCCGATGCGGGCAGCGTGTCCTACATGTTCAACCGCAAGGGCGTGGTGGTGCTGGACAAGAACGGCCAGGAAGAGGATAAGATCCTCATGGCTGTTCTGGACGCTGGTGCCGAAGAGGTTAATGACCACGGCGAGAAGTTCGAGATCGTCTGCGAGCCGGGCGATATGGGCGCGGTGCGTAATGCGCTGAAGGCCGCGGACATCGATTATGACTCCGTGGAGCCGGATTTCCGTCCCACCATGGAAGTACCCGTGGATGCGCCGACCGCGCAGAAGGTGTTCAACCTCATCGACATCTTGGAAGATGTGGATGACGTGCAGAATGTCTACACCAACATGGATATCCCAGCCGACGTGCTGGAGGAGCTCGAGGCTTAAAGCGCTTCGGCTCTAATAGGGGAGTTGGCGAGGATCGGCTGGCTACTTGAACCACTCGGCGGGGGAGCCGAGTGCCAGTAGTCCGCTGAACACAATCGCAAGTCCGATAACAATCACCAGCAGCGCGAGCACTGGCTTGTTGACAATGAAGGCCAAAACCTTTTCCGGCACAGTGTGGGGCTGTTCAGTAGAGCCCTTGCGGAAGCGCCAAGGGCCATCCAGAAGTCCGCGGGAATCTGCGTTGCGCTCGAAGGGGATGGTCACAAAGGGGATGATTGCGCTGGCTAGGCCAATGATTCCCCGTCCCGCGCTCCACTTATTGTTGACCCAGATCAGCACGGTGGAAACGCAAAAGCTTAAGAAGACGAAGCCGTGAATGCCGCCAGCGATGGGAGTTAGCGCCTCCGTGGTGCCCGAGTACTTGAGGGCCATGCCCAGCAGCAGGAGGGCCCACGTGCAGGCTTCGGCGACGGATACAAACTGATACACGGACTTCGGTGACATGATCCCTAATCTAGCAAACGGAGTGTCCGCTCCTGTTTTCGCACGTATGTGCTAAATTAACTAGCGCTATGGACACTACTCAGCGCGCGATGGCGCCTCGCTCTGCGCACTCCTTGGCGGGGGTGCGCGTAATGGGCATTGACCCTGGACTGACCCGGTGTGGGCTGTCCATGGTGCAGGCAGGTAAAGGTCGCAGCGTGTTGCCTATCGCGGTGGGCGTGGTGCGCACCCCGGCGGACGAGGATCTCGCCGACCGGCTGCTCCGCCTTTCCCTGGCGGTGGAGGAGTGGATGGATGATTACTCCCCGGATGTGGTGGCCATCGAGCGCGTCTTTGAGCGTTCTAATGTGTCCACCGTGATGAATACAGCGCACGCCTCTGGGGTGTTGATGCTCGCTGCCGCCAAGCGAGGCATCGCGGTGCACATGTACACCCCCAGTGAGGTCAAGAAGTCCATCAGCGGCAATGGACGCGCGGACAAAGCGCAGATGACCAACATGATTACCCGTATCTTGGGTCTATCCGAGCCGCCCAAGCCCGCCGATGCTGCGGACGCCCTAGCCTTGGCTGTGTGCCACTGTTGGCGGGCGCCCATGAACCTGATTGTGGAGGGACAACTGTGATTGCATCCTTGAGAGGCACTGTCATCGACAAGAGCCTGGATACTGTCGTCATCGAATGTGGCGGGGTGGGTTATGAGTGCCTGACCTCGCCGAACACGAATGCTCAGCTCGCGCGGGGCGAGGAAGTGTTCGTGCTGACGGCCCACGTGGTGCGTGAAGATTCACAAACCCTGTATGCGTTCATGGACGCTGAGCAACGCAAGGCTTTCTACACCGTTCAAGGTGTCTCGGGCGTGGGTGCTCGTCTAGCGATGGGCATCCTGGGCACGCTTTCTGCAGTGGAGCTGGCCCGCGCCGTCCACGATGGCGACGTCAAGGCCCTGCAGAAGGCCCCTGGTGTGGGGAAGCGATTGGCCGAGCGCATGGCCGTTGACCTCAAGGGCAAGCTGCCGGATCTCCCGGTTTCTACCCCAGGTTCCTTTGATCCGACGCCAACCCCAGGCGCTTCCGCTGCCGGTATTGAGAATGCGGATGTCCTGTCCCAGGTTGTCGAAGCGATGACCGGCCTAGGCTTTTCGGAGAAGGAATCCGAAGCCACGGCCCGGAACGTGCTGGCGCACATGGATCAGAGCAACGTCTCTGTCTCCGCTGTGCTCCGAGGCGTACTGTCCGCGATGAACGGAGGGCGTTAATTCATGGCGAAGAACGGCGATATCGAGCGCACGGAGTTTGCGTTGCCTGACGATGCCCCGCGAGCCGCAGGGCTCGGTGAGGGAGCAGCGGGGAAGCCACCTGTTCGCAACCCAGATTTGGATGCTCGCACCACGTCGGAAGAGCAGGATGTGGAAACGTCACTGCGTCCGAAGTCTCTGACTGAATTCATTGGGCAGAAGAAGGTCCGCCAGCAGCTGGACTTGGTTCTCAGCGGTGCGCGGGCTCGCAACGTGGCTCCGGATCACGTGTTGCTGGCGGGACCTCCCGGACTGGGCAAGACCACCATGGCCATGATCATCGCCCAGGAGCTGGGAAGCTCACTGCGCATGACCTCCGGTCCGGCGCTGGAGCGCGCAGGTGACTTGGCCGCGATGCTCTCCAATTTGATGGAGGGCGATGTCCTGTTCATTGACGAAATCCACCGCATGGCACGCCCTGCGGAAGAGATGCTCTACATGGCGATGGAGGATTTCCGGATCGATGTCATCGTGGGCAAGGGCCCGGGAGCCACATCCATTCCGATTGAAATTGCCCCCTTCACATTGGTGGGCGCCACCACCCGTTCCGGCATGCTCACCGGTCCGCTGCGCGACCGCTTCGGCTTTACCGCCCAGATGGAGTTCTACGAAACGGAAGATCTCACCCGCGTAGTGATGCGTACTGCGGGAATCCTCAATATGAATCTCTCCGCAGACGCTGCGGCGGAGATCGCCAGCCGATCTCGAGGAACCCCGCGTATCGCCAACCGATTGTTGCGGCGTGTGCGTGACTTCGCCGATGTGTACGCCGGGGGAGTCATCGATGTAAAGGTGGCTCAGTCTGCTCTGGTGGTGTTTGACGTCGACGAACAAGGACTCGATCGCCTCGATAGGGCCGTGCTTGATTCGCTGGTGCGCGGCCATGGCGGCGGTCCCGTGGGCGTGAGCACCTTGGCGCTGGCGGTGGGCGAGGAGCCCTCGACGGTGGAGGAAGTCTGCGAACCGTACTTGGTGCGAGCCGGAATGGTCGCCCGCACCCCGCGCGGACGCGTCGCCACAGCTCAAGCTTGGCGTCACGCAGGGTTGATTCCACCAGATAATGCACCTGGGCTGTAATCAAGAAACGCGCGGGAAGCTTTAGGCACCCACAGGTCACTGTGGCACACTATCCCTCATGGATCTTTTGCTCTTAGGCTTACTTCTCGTGGTGTTTGTTGCGCTTCCACTCATCAGCTTGCGCAAGCAAAACCAGCGCATGAAGGAAATTCGCAACTTCCAAGACAACCTTCATCCCAACATGGTGGTCAAGACCACCTCCGGCATGCACGGCCGCATCTCCCACATCGGAGAGACCACCGTGGATCTGGAAATCAGCGCCGGCGTGGTGACCACGTGGGACCGCACCAGCATCCTGGCGCTCGTAGATTCTGTGGAGTCCGGCTCGCAACAGGCCGATCAGCTTGGCAAAGACCCAGAGGCTCCAGAAGAGCAGTAATAGCAGCTAAGATTTCTACGTTCGGCGCTCAAGTGACCAATTGAGTTGGTCATTTTGCGCCCTCATCCCTACTCCTTCAATCGCTACAGGAGCTAATACAGTGGCGTCTCAGCGCACGCGTAGCAAACGGCGAGGACAAGTTGCTTGGCCCAAGCAGGTCATCGCTTTGTTCATCGTCATCCTCATTGGTGTTTTTGCCCTGGTGATGTTCACCGGGTCCAAGAGCCCGACCCCGAAGCTTGGCATCGACCTGCAGGGTGGAACTCGTGTGACGTTGGTTCCTCAGGGTGGTGAGCCCACCTCAGATCAGCTGAACCAGGCTCGTACGATCTTGGAAAACCGCGTCAACGGCATGGGCGTATCCGGCGCAGAAGTGGTCACGGACGGCAACAATCTGGTGATCACCGTGCCTGGTGATGACGCGGGAGAAGCGCGCAACTTGGGCAAGACGTCCCAGTTGCTGTTCCGTGGTGTCGCCCAGCCTGTGGCACCTACCGCCGAGCTTCCCAAGGTGCTGAAAGACATGGCCAATCGTTGGGTTGAAGCCGGAGTGATGACTCCGGATGAGGCCAACGAGAAGCTGGCCGCGGTGGTTCCCGTCTTCTCGCAGATCGGCGTTCCTAATCCACCCAAGGAGATCAAGGTCTCTGCCAAGGCGCCGAAGGAGCCAGCAACGTCGGTGGAAGAGCAGAAGTTCCGCGATCATCAGGTCTCGGTGCTGCGCAATGACCGCCAGTCTGCTGATCCCGACACACAAAACGCTGCGGCCTCTCTGATGACGTGCTCCGGAACTGACCCATTGGCAGGTGCAGATGATCCGTCGAAGCCATTGGTGACGTGTTCCGAGCAGGGCCCGATGGTGCTGGACCCCGCCCCGCTTTTGGTGGGTAAGCCAGGTGAGGAAGGCCAGAGGCTGACCGGCGAATTGATTGATACCGATTCGCAGATCACTGGTGGGCTGGATCCAAATACTGCCCAGATGGCCATCACTTTCCGCTTCAAGACCGGCGAGCAGACCCCTGGTGGAGAGACCTGGTACCAGCTGGGTCAGCAGATGATGGGCCGCCAGGTTGCCATCACCCTGGACAGCCAAGTGATTTCCGCCCCAGAGATTCAGAGCCCCACTCCTCCCGGAGAAGTCAGCCAGATCACCGGCAACTTCAGTGAGAAGGAAGCACAGGATCTGGCCAACAACCTGCGTTATGGCGCGTTGCCGCTGAGCTTCGTCGGTGAGAACGGCGAGCCCGGTGGCACCACCACAACCATCTCTCCAACGATGGGCGAGGCGTCCCTGCGTGCCGGCATTATCGCCGGTCTGGTTGGTTTAGTTCTGGTCGCGCTGTGGGCGCTGTTCTACTACCGCATGCTCGGCGTGGTCGCGATGCTCTCTCTGGTGGCCAGCTTCTTGCTGGTCTACGGATTCATCGTGCTGCTGGGCCGTTGGATCGGTTACAGCCTGGATCTGGCGGGTATCGCCGGCTTGATCATTGGCCTGGGCACCACGGCGGACTCCTTTGTGATCTACTTCGAGCGCATCAAGGATGAGATCCTCAACGGATCCTCGTTCCGCTCGGCCGTGCCGCGTGCATGGCAGCGCGCTCGTTCCACCATCGTCACCGGTAACTTCGTCTCCTTGCTGGCCGCCGTGATTCTCTACTTCTTGGCGATCGGCGAGGTGAAGGGATTCGCGTTCACGCTGGGTCTGACGACGTTGTTCGACGTGGTTGTGGCCTTCATGGTGACGGCTCCGATGGTGATTCTTCTTTCCCGACGCCGCTTCTTCCACAGCCCACACATCAATGGTCTGGGCGCGGCATTCCGTTCCGCGGAGCGCCACTCGGAAGAGCACCAGCGTGCGGCGAAAATTGATTCGAAAACTGACGCTGTGGCCACCGCGCCCGCGGACAGCACCAGCACTACCGCGTCCACGAAGGGGGAGAAGTAATGTCTACTGACATCTCCGCGTCGAAGGACGCGAAGGATAAGCGCACATCCAAGAACAACTCTGGCAAGCAGCCTGGGTTCTTGGAGCGCATGTACAACGGCGAGAGCGGTTTGCAGATTGTTCCCAACCGTAAGAAGTGGTTTGCGGTACTGATCGGCATCCTCGTGGTGTGCATCGCCGCCATCCTCATCCGCGGATTCTCGCTGGGTATCGATTTTGAGGGCGGTACGCGCATCTCGATGCCACCAACCAACGGCGCCAACGAGACCACCGTCTCCGAAACCTTTGAAGAGGCAACGGGCGTGAGCCCGCAGGCCACGCAGATCGTGGGTTCCGGTGATGCACGGCAGGTGGAAATCACCTCGGAACGACTCAGCGAGGAGCAGATTCGCGATGCTCGCTCCGCTCTGTTCGATAAGTTCCAGCCCACCGATGCCAACGGCGAGGTCACGGAAGCCGCGGTCAACGATTCCACCGTTTCCGAATCCTGGGGTGACTCCATTACCCAGCGCATGGGCATCGCGTTGGCAGTGTTCCTGGCAGCGGTGTTTATTTACATCACCCTGCGTATGGAAGCGGACATGGCCCTCGCAGCCATCATTTGTTTGGTCATCGACCTCACCGTGGTGGCGGGAATCTATTCGCTGATTGGCTTTGAGGTCTCTCCAGCCACCGTCATCGGTCTGCTGACGATCCTCTCGTTCTCCCTGTACGACACGGTGGTGGTCTTCGACAAGGTCAAGGAAAATACTGCCGGGCTGTTTAACTCCACCCGCTCGACGTACGCGGAGCAGGTCAACTTGGCGGTCAACCAGACGATCATGCGCTCGCTGAACACCACCATTTTCTCCGCCGTGCCGATCATCTCTTTGCTGGTCGTTGCCGTGGGGATCATGGGCGTGGGCACGCTCAAGGATCTGGCTCTGGTGCAGTTCATCGGCGTGGTGGCCGGAACGTTCAGCTCCATCTTCTTCGCCGCACCTCTGCTGGTTGTGTTTAAGAACCGACGCAAGGAGTACCAGGATCACGAAAGCCGCGTATTGCGAGCTCGTGAAGGCGGCTACTCGGAAGACTCCGCGGACTCCAGCTCTGAGCTGCCCGCTGAGAATGCCGTTGTGGCGCGCGAGGTTGGCGTCGGAAATAACGACACTGCTGCCTCCCACCCGAACTCGGCAAACGAGACTCGCGAACTGCGACGCGTGAGCAGCCCGAACGAGCACCACGGTGCAACGGCCGAGGACACGGGGCGCTCTTGGCGCCCAGGAATGTAGAAAGAAGCGTTTAAGGATGCGGACAATCGGGCGTGTGATCGCGCTGCTGACTGGTGTGGCTTCGACCATGGCGCTGGCGGCATGTGCAGAGGAGGCCGAACAGCAGCACGAGAAGGGCGAGCAGCTGGGTTACGTGCTGTCTCGTCCGATCGCCACCACCAATGCAGGTACGGGGCTGGGAGTGGCCACGGATGCGGAAAAGCTCTCCGCTCGGCTGTACCCGGGCGCGTTTTTGGCGGGTCCTGATGCACAGCTGCTGCCCAATCCAGATCTGGTGACCGCAACGCCGGTTCCACAGGATCCAACGGTGGTCAACTACGTCATCAACGAGCAAGCCTCGTACTCCGACGAGCAGCCAGTAGTGTGCGACGACTTCCTCTTGACCCAGGCGGCTGGCAGTCGCTCGGACCTATTCGGTTCGGACATGCCACTGTTCAATCAGGTGGCGGGGATCGATTGCGCACCGGGGGCTAAGCAATTCACCGTGCACTTTAACCCCGGCTTCGGGCAGCGCTACCGTGAGCTGTTTACCCCAGGGACAGTGCTGCCGTCCCACACCGTTGCACAAGCTGCAGAGGTGCAAGATGTGGTGGGAGCGATCGACTCGCAAGACGAGCAGGCGCTGCAACAGCTTGGCCAGGCATGGCAGGACACGTTCAATGTGGCAATTACGGACCCATCGACAGTGCCGACTCACGGCCCCTACCGTATTAGCGCACGAGGGGAAAAGGGCGACCTCGAACTGCAGGCCAACACTCACTATGCGGGCAGCAAGCCGCAGGAGAGTCCGATCTACGTGTGGCCAAACGATGCCGATATCAAATCCTTGGTGGAGGCCAAGCAGCTGCGCGTGGCAGACCTAGGCTCCACCGCGAACTGGGAGACCGATGGTCTTAAGGAGCCGGACTTCCGCGTGGACAAGGATCAATCCGGACGCGTAGACACCTTTGGTTTGGACACGGCGGGGATGTTCTCTGACGTGGAGATGCGCCGCGCCTTTAATGGTTGCGTGGATCGTCAGGCGATGGTGCAGCGTGTGTCTACTGAGCTGAACTTGGAGACCAAGGCCACGGGTCTGCGCATGCTGCCCGCGACGCACCCGCTGGCTGCGCAGCTGCAGGAAACCTCTGATGCGCAGATGACGATGAACATGGAACGCGCGGGGCAGTGGCTCGGCGGACAAACTGTTCGCGTGGGCTACTTGGATGCGGTCCCGCGCTACGCCACGATGGTCGATGAACTGGCCAAGAGCTGCCAGAAGGCAGGCGTGACCATCGACCCTGTGCCTCTGACCGTGGAATCCTACGGACAGCTAGGCACGGACTATGACGTGATCCTCACCACCCGCCCTGCTTTTGGCCGTAACTCCAGCACCAACGAGAACGGAACCTCCAGCGTGGGGGAAGTGAAAAAGGTGGAAGCGGAGCTCTACCAGGACATGACTTCCATCCCGCTGAGCACAGAACCGCGCGTGGTGGCAGTTGACCAGTACATGGCAAACGTCTCGGACAACGGTGGAGACGCCGGCTTGTCATGGAACATGGACCGTTGGGTGCAACGCTCCACTCCTGTGGAGCCAAGCACCGGCAGTGATGAGGATGCTGAGGCACCGGCGGACGCCATCTAGTTGCCGGGCGCGCGGGTGGGTTTTCCATTGCTCAGGTTGAGTGAATTCCAACACACTAAGGTGAACCCATTAGGGTGGATGCCACACGCTCCACATGTTTCATCCTTGACGAGAGGCCTTGAGTTTTCGTGACTGATACTTCGCATCCTGCGCCCGCTGATCACGTGCGTCCTGCAGCCGAGGCCTTGCAACGTCTCACCCGCATCGTCCCGGATTTCCCTTCCGAGGGCATTGTGTTTGAGGATCTGACTCCCGTGTTGGCGGATCCGGAGAGCTTTCGCAGCGTTGTGACTGACCTGGCCGAGGCTCTGCGTTCACTGAATGCAGACCTCATCGGCGGTTTGGACGCACGCGGGTTCCTCTTGGGTAGTGCCGTGGCCTACGAATTGGGCCTAGGCATCCTGGCTGTGCGTAAGGGCGGCAAGCTGCCACCGCCTGTGTACCGCGAAGAATATGACCTGGAGTACGGCTCCGCTGCGCTGGAGATCCCCGCAGAGGGCGTGCCGCTGAAAGGCAAGCGCATCGTGTTGATCGACGATGTCCTAGCCACCGGCGGCACGCTGGAAGCGTCCCGGTCATTGTTGGAGCGCGCTGGTGCGGATGTGGCAGGACTCGCCGTGGTCCTAGAGGTTCAAGGCTTGAATGGTCGCGATCGCCTCACGGGGTTGCCGTTGTATGTCGTGGCTACAGGTGAGATGTCGAGCAACGGTTCTTCTTCCGACGCCACCTCGGACGCTTAGGAGTTCTCCCCATGTCTAACGATAAGAGTTCTCTATGGATGGCCGCTCGGATTGCCCGCAGTCTCACGGGATCTAGCCGCACTCGCATCAACCCGGTTCTGGGGCCGCTGTTGACGGTTCACCGTCGCTACCACCCACGCGCCGAAGTGGAGATCTTGAACCGGGCGTATGCCACGGCGGATCGACTGCACGAAGGCGTGATGCGCAAGTCCGGTGAACCGTACATCACGCACCCGTTGGCAGTTGCCACGATAGCCGCGGAGATCGGCATGGACACCACCACGCTGGCTGCGGCTCTGTTGCATGACACGGTGGAGGACACGGACTACAGCCTGGATGATCTCACCCGTGACTTCGGCGAAGAGGTAGCACAGCTGGTCGATGGAGTAACCAAGTTGGACAAGGTGGCGCTGGGATCTGCGGCCGAGGCGGAGACCATTCGCAAGATGGTAGTCGCCATGGCCCACGACCCCCGCGTGCTGGTGATCAAGGTTGCTGACCGACTGCACAACATGCGCACGATGCGCTTTCTGCCTCCCGAGAAGCAGGCGAAGAAGGCACGGCAGACTCTGGAAGTCATTGCGCCGCTGGCACACCGCTTGGGCATGGCCACGGTGAAGTGGGAGCTGGAGGATCTGTCTTTCGCGATCCTGTATCCCAAGAAGTACCAGGAGATCGTCCGTCTAGTTGCCGATAGAGCTCCCAAGCGCGACCAATATTTGACTCAGGTCAAAAACGAGATCGAGCAGTCCATGCGCAAGCTGGGTCTGCACGCGGAAGTGGTGGGGCGCCCTAAGCACTACTGGTCGATCTACCAAAAGATGATTGTCCGCGGGCACGAGTTCGAGGAAATCTTTGACCTGGTTGGCATCCGCATTCTGGTGGATTCCGTGCGTGATTGTTATGCCGCCGTGGGTGCGATCCATACGCTGTATCACCCGATGCCGGGACGTTTTAAGGACTATATTTCCTCGCCGAAGTATGGGGTGTATCAATCGTTGCACACCACGGTGATTGGTCCTGATACCAAGCCGCTGGAAGTGCAGATTCGTACCCACGATATGCACAACAAGGCGGAGTTCGGCATCGCGGCGCACTGGCGTTACAAGGAGACTAGCGGCGCTCATACCGGGGATAACCGGGAAGTCGATCAGATGGCGTGGATGCGCCAATTGCTGGACTGGCAGAAGGAAGCAGCGGACCCCAACGAATTCTTGGACAGTCTGCGCTATGACCTTTCGACCAACCAGATCTTTGTCTTCACTCCCAAGGGCGATGCGATCACTCTGCCGAACGATGCAACCCCCGTGGACTTTGCCTATACGGTGCATACCGAGGTGGGACACCGATGCATTGGAGCTAAGGTCAACGGCAAGCTCGTAGCGTTGGAATCCTCGTTGAAGACTGGCGACAAGATCGAAATCTTCACGTCAAAGGATCAGCACGCCGGTCCGTCCAAGGACTGGATGAGCTTCGTGAAGTCTCCGCGCGCGAAGTCGAAGATCCGCCAGTGGTTCGCCAAGGAACGCCGCGAGGAAGCTGCCGATTCTGGTCGCGATCTGCTGGCTGCAGAAATCCGCCGTGGGGGCCCGACGGTTCAGCGCCTGTTCACGCCGGAGGCACTTCGATTCGTTGCCACGGAGCTGAGAAAGACGGATGTCGATGCGCTGTACGCATCTATCGGCCGCGGTGAAGTATCCGCTGAGCACGTCACCAAGATGCTCATCGAGAAGTACGCCACCGACGACGATTCAGATGACGTGGTTCTGCCACGCTTGCAGTCAAGCTCCCGTATCGCCAACACTCCACAGTCTGGACGTGGAGATGGCTCGGGAATCCTGGTGCAAGGACAAGCGGACTTCTCCGCCAAACTGGCCAAGTGCTGTACTCCAGTACCTGGAGACCGCATCTTCGGCTTTGTGACCAAAGGCGGGGGAGTTTCTGTCCACCGCACGGACTGCACGAACGCGGAGAAGCTGCATGCGGAACAAGAGCGCATCATTGAGGTGAGCTGGGCGTCGAGCTTTAATAACGCCGTCTTCATGGTCACCATTCAGATCGAAGGTCTGGATCGCAACGGTCTGCTGTCCGAGGTCACCAGGGTGGTCTCGGAACAAAAGGTGCCTATCACCGCCACGAGCTCGCATACCGCGGAGGACAGGGTGGCGATGATTCGCTTCACCTTCGAAGTCTCGGACACCAAGCAGCTGGGTTATCTAATGAATCAGCTGCGAAACGTGGAAGGTGTCTTCGACGTCTACCGTCTGACAACGGGCGGATAGGAAAAGCGGCTGGGCACAGTGCCCAGCCGCTCTTTTTATGCGCTGGACCAGCGTTGCCGATCCAGCCGTACTGCCTGGAAGTTAGGCGACGTCCGCCTCTTCGATCTTTACTTCCTCGGCAGGCTTGCCGTCTCCCTCAGGTGCCTTCTCTGCGATGGCATCCAAGGTCTTCAGACCTTCCTCAGAGATGGTGCCGAACACGTTGTAGGCAGGAGGCAACGTGGTGTCCGCATTGACCAAGAAGAATTGGGAACCGTTGGTGTTCTCGCCGGAGTTGGCCATAGCCAGAGTTCCGCGGGGGTAAATCACTGGGTTCTGGGTCTCATCGCCCTGCACACCGTTGGTGGGGAACTCGTCAGCGAAGGTGTAACCCGGGCCGCCAGTGCCAGAGCCAGTGGGATCGCCACACTGCAGGATGCCCATGCCTTCGGACTTCACGCTGCGGTGGCAGACAGTGTCATTGAAGAAGCCCTCCTTTGCCAAGTGCTCAAAGGAGTTGACGGTACATGGCGACTTGGAAGAATCCAGCTCCAGAGGCACATCGCCCTGATTCGTCCTCAACGTGACCTGGGTGGTGCCCGAAGCCTTAACTTCTCCATCTTCCGGAGGAGTGACTTCCTTGGAGGCTTCTTCCTGCCCGGCCGGGTAGGTGCACTCCACCGTCTCGCCATATGGCTCAAGCGGACCGTCCGGAAGTGCAGCAGGCTCCACCTCAGGGCTGCTGGTGGACTCGTCGGAAGAAGCGGTGGCGTCCTCGTCGGTCGATGTGTACGTAGCGGCGAACCAGATGCCGCCCACCAGCACAACGATGACGGCAAGAGTAGCGGCCACCACGCCCAATGGGGCTACCTTGGCACGGCGATCCCGGCCTTTGATGGCCTTATCCAGGTTCTTGAGTGCCTCGTCCCGACGTGCCTCATTGGGCAGGGACTTGTTGTCGTTATCAGCCACGAGTGGTTCTCCGACCTTTCCAGTTGCTTGGTGTGGATCCGCCTTATTATGCCTCATTGGCTTGCCGTTGCCGAGACCTAATTGTCACCCGTGTCAGATTCCTTGAACTAGTGCTTGTACTACTCTGGGTGGGCATGACTAGCCAGCCGAATGATTCAGCTTCTGCGTCATCCGCACCATTGCCCGCCACCACGTCCATCGTGGGTTTTGTCGCAGGGCCACTACAGACCAACTGTTACGTGTTGATTGATTCTGCACGGACCACGGAACAAGGCAAGTACCCCGCCGTAGTGATCGATCCGGGAATGGGCGCGTTTGCCACCATCCAGGAGCAAGCGGATGAGCAAAACTTTGCGGTCGAAGCCGTGGTGCTGACTCACGGACACATTGACCACATTCGTGATGCTCAACCATTTGCTGTGCCGGTGTACATCCATCCAGAAGATAGGTCCATGCTGTCTATGGATTGGAGTAATGCGCCCTTTGGTTCCATGTTCGAGGCAGAAAATATGCAGATGCCTGCCGACATCCGGGAGCTAGAGGGAAGCATCGATATGGCCGGAGCAACGTGGGAGATCCATCACATGCCCGGGCATTCGCCCGGATCCGTGATGTTCCGCGTACCCGGCCTGATCTTGGGTGGAGATGTTCTCTTCCGCGGGGGAGTAGGCCGCACGGATCTGCCGGGGTCTTCGCCGGAAGACATGATGCTGTCTCTGAAGAAGGTCGTCACGGAATTCGCTGACGATGATGTGGTGTTAAGTGGGCACGGCCCGCAAACCACCATTGGTCAGGAGAAGGCGACTAATCCATTTCTGCACGAGGTGGGCTAGCCACCGAGGTGAATCCAGCGCTACCTGTGCTGGTACCCGTGTCTGACCATCGTCGCTGACCCGCTAGGATTAACTGCTGTGACTGACAAGGCTCCGCAAAAGAAATTGAAGGCTCTGCAAGCTCCCAAGGGAGTGCCGGACTACGTCCCGCCAGGCTCTGCTGACTTCAAGGCCGTCAAGGACGCGTTCGCGACTGCTGCTCATAATGCGGGATATGAACACATCGAGCTGCCGATTTTCGAAGAAACGGCACTTTTCGCCCGCGGAGTAGGCGAATCCACGGATGTGGTCAGTAAAGAGATGTACACCTTTGCAGACCGCGGAGATCGATCTGTCACGCTGCGCCCAGAAGGCACCGCAGGTGTGATGCGCGCAGTAATCGAGCACAACCTAGACCGGGGACAGCTGCCCGTCAAGCTTGTCTACAACGGACCATTCTTCCGCTACGAGCGCCCTCAGGCCGGGCGCTACCGCCAGCTACAGCAGGTAGGCGTGGAGGCCATCGGTGTAGACGATCCCGCTTTGGATGCCGAGATTATCGCGTTGGCGGACCGTTGTTTCCGTTCCGTAGGGCTGACTGGATTCCGCTTGGAGCTGACCAGCTTGGGCGACGATTCTGACCGTCCCGCTTACCGTGCCAAGCTGCAGGAATTCCTGCGTGGATTGGACCTGGACGAAGAAACTCAGCGCCGAGCCGAGCTCAACCCTCTGCGCGTGCTGGATGACAAGCGCCCGGAGATGCAGGAAAAGCTCGCTGACGCTCCGCTCATGCTTGACCACCTGTCCGATAGCTCGCGTGCTCACTTTGACGCAGTGACCGGATATCTGCAGGACATGGGCATCGAGTACACCATCAACCCTCGCATGGTGCGCGGTCTGGATTACTACACCAAGACCTGCTTCGAGTTTGTGCATGACGGTCTCGGTGCACAGTCTGGCATTGGTGGCGGCGGCCGCTATGACGGGCTGATGGCGCAGCTTGGTGGCCAGGAACTGTCCGGCATTGGCTTTGGCCTTGGCGTGGACCGCACGCTGTTGGCGCTTGAAGCTGAATCTAAGTCCGCTGCAACCGGTCGACGGGTGGATGTCTACGGCGTGGCTCTGGGAGCCGAAGCAAAGCAGAAGATGGTCAGCGTGGTCAACCAATTGCGCGGTGCAGGCGTGGCCGTGGACATGAGCTACGGCGATCGCGGACTTAAGGGAGCGATGAAGGGCGCAGACCGTGCCGGTGCTCTGTTTGCGCTGGTACTTGGCGAATCCGAACTAGCTGCGGACACCATTGTGGTGCGCGATCTGGCTGCCCACAAGCAGAATGAGATCAGCCTGAGCACCGTGGTGGATCACATCGTGGAAGCCGTGGGGCAGAAGCGCTAGTGGGGGTGGTGTCGTCGGGCAGGAAATGAACCGACGATGAATTCTTTGTAACGCGCAAGTTGAAAGCCGAGGACGGGTCACACCTTGCCCGGCACAGGGTTCTCTTAGGTGTTCTTATGAAACGCGACGTTTCATTTCAGTTCGCCACTTCAGGAGAAAATCCGTGCCGTTCACGCGCTCTCACAAGGTCGCTCGCCGTTCCGCGATTGCCCTTGCCATCGTCCCCCTCACCATCTTTTCCACCTCCACGGCTGCGCTGGCTGCCGAAGCTGACCAGGTCAACCTGAACGTTCTGGGCATCACCGATTTCCACGGGCACATCTCCGGACCGAAGGACCCCAGCAAGCCGGTCAAGGAAATGGGTGCGGGCGCAATGGCCTGCTACATCGACAAGGAGCGCGCAGCCAACCCTGCCACGTCCTTTGTCTCTGCTGGTGACAACATCGGAGGCTCGCCTTTCGTGTCCTCCATCTTGGATGACGAGCCAACCATCAGCTCCCTGAACGCCATGGGTCTGGAAGCGTCCGCTGTGGGTAACCACGAGTTCGATAAGGGATGGGATGACCTCCGCGACCGTGTCGGCGTAGACGGAACCAAGCTCGCAGAGTTCCCATACCTGGCGGCCAACGTGACCGGCGCCACGATGGCCCCTTCCACCGTGGTGGTTAAGGATGGCGTGAAGATCGGCTACGTGGGCGCCGTCACGGAGACGACGCCCACCCTAGTGTCACCTTCCGGAGTTGCAGGGTTGAACTTCTCCGCACCTGTGGCCGCCGCTGATGCGGAGGCTAGCCACCTCAAGGAATCGGGCGAAGCCGACGTGGTGGTCGCCCTGGTTCACGAGGGAGTATCGGCAGAAGGATTCGGTTCGAATGTCGACGCCGTGATTGGCGGACACACTCACCAAGAGCAAGAAAACAATAAATCCCAGCCCGTAGTGATCCAGCCGGCTTCGTACGGCAGCTTGCTGGCTGACATCGACATCACTTACGACAAGGCAGAGGACAAGGTCGTTTCCGTTTCCGCCCGCAATATCCCTGCTCAGGACGTGTGGAACGAGTGTGGTGCCACTCCAAACCAGGAGGTCGCAAACATCGTGAACGCGGCAGAGCAGGCCGCTGAGGTAGAGGGGCAAAAGGTGGTTGCCACGATCGACGACGATTTCTACCGAGGTGTCAACTCTAACGGTGTAGCGGGAGGAAACCGTGGCGCCGAAAGTTCCCTGAACTCCCTGCTCGCCGACGCCGCACTGGACGGAATCAACGAGCAGACCAGCCTTAATGCGGATATCGGCGTGATGAATGCCGGTGGTGTGCGTGATGATCTCGAGTCCGGTGACGTGACTTTCGCTGAAGCCTACGGTGTCCAGCCATTCGGCAACTCCATGGGCGTGGTGGAGATCTCCGGGGCTGAGCTCAAGGGAGTCATGGAGCAGCAGTGGCGTTCTGAAACCGGTGGAGACCGTCCTACTTTGATCCTCGGCTTCTCCGAGAACGTGGAGTACTCCTACGATCCGGAAGCTCCACTGGGTAAGCGCATCACACACGTGCGCGTCAACGGCGAAGACCTAGATGAGGCACGCAACTACCGCGTGGCCGGAGCCTCCTTTCTGCTGGGCGAGGGCGACGCGTACACCCAGTTCAACACCCAGAGTGGGGACAACGTCATTGAAGATTCCGGCATCATGGACGTGGACATCTTCAACCGCTACTTGGCAGACCACCAAGACGTGCAGGTTCGCGATGATCAGACGTCGGTTGGCGTGCACATTAGTGGCGGCAACGCCGATGGCACCGTGACCGCAGGACAGAAGCTGACTATCGATCTGTCCTCGTTGTCCTACACCGCAAGCGAGTCCAAGCCCACGGAGGTTGCCGCGGAGTTGCTCGGGGGCGAAAAGACGGTGCGTGCTTCCGCGCCTGTCGATAACACCGTGACGGATAACCAGAATGAAACCGGGCGTGCGACCGTACAGCTCACCGTTCCGCAGGGTGCTACCGAGCTGAAGATCACAGACGATAACGGAACCGAGTTTGTCTACCCACTAGTCGCACAGGAAGGCGGCCCACTGGGCTCGCTGACCGGGTCTTCTGACCTGAGCTCCACCAGTCTGGGCAGCTTGAGCCCTCGCGACCTCGGAGCCATTGGACTGGCAGTCAGCGTGCTGGGACTCAGCGCAGCCTTTGGTGCTGCCGTCTACTGGTGGCAGCAGAACCGCCGATAGCTCACTGGACGTAGAGCTCTGATCCATCACCTGAGCTCTGACCGTGCAATAACCCAGAGCCGTTTCCCGCAATCGCAGTCTCGCGAAGCAGGGAAGGGCTCGTCCATGTTCAATCTTGTTCCGCAGTTCTCCAGTAAAGGTCTTTGATTTTCATGAAGCGATCATCGCGCATCAGCCTGGCCCTCATGGCTACGGCTTCAGCATCCCTGGCAACCACCACGATTCCCTCCGCTATCGCCTCCCCAGCTGGCGATAACGTAGTCATCAGCGAAGTTTACGGAGGCGGTGGCAACAGTGGAGCCGAGCTGACAAACGACTTCATCGAACTCTACAACCCAACTGATCAGCCCATCTCTTTGGACGGCTGGTCCGTGCAGTACTTGTCCTCCAAGGGCACCAGCTCTGCATCAACTGCAGCTTTGAATGGGGAGATTGCCCCGCACGGCTACTACCTGATCAAGGCAGGTAAGGGCTCTGGTGGCACCGTCGATTTCACCGCGGACGCGGACGGCACGGGGCTGAACATGAGCTCATCCAACGGTGTTGCCGTGCTTTCAGATTCCACAGGTCAGTGGACTCAAGGAAGCGACGCGGTAGACATCGTTGGGTACGGCACCACCACAGTGAATGAAACCGCTCCTAGTGCCGGGCTCAGCAACACCACGAGCGCTGCTCGAGACGCAGTGGGCACCGATACGGACAACAACGCCGTTGACTTCACCGTCGGCGCTCCTACTCCTCAGTTCTCTGGCGGGGACGCCACCCAGGACGACACGACTGATCCAGAAAACCCTGATACCCCGGAAGAGCCCACCACTCCGGGCGAGCGCGTGTCTATCGAAGATATTCAGGGCACCGGCGCTGCCACTCCTTTGGCGGGGCAGACCGTCACCACCGCCGGCTGGGTCACCGCGAGCTATCCCACAGGTGGATTCAACGGCTTCACCATCCAAATGGGTGGAACCAATGAAACGCGCAAGGCAGGCGAAGCGTCCCGCGCGGTCTTCGTCTATACCGGAGCAGGGAATGCTCCTGCTGACCTCGGGCAGTGTGTCGTCGTGACCGGAAAGGCCGTTGAATATAACGAATCGACTCAGCTGTCCAACCCCACCTTCAAGTCTTCGGCAAACCCCCAGGAAGATTGCGGGGACGGCGTCGAACCAAACAAGGGCCTGATTCCTACGGACCCGGAGACCAAAGAGGCAAACGAGCACATGCTCTTTGCACCGGAGTCCACGTACACGGTGACGAACAACTACGAGCTGAATACCTATGGCTCGGTGGATCTGGTGGCAGGGGATGAGCCACTGCTGCAGGCAACCTCCGTGGTCAACCCAGGAGCAGAGGCAGTGGCCTACGAGCAGGAGAACCAGCGCAAGGTAGTCACCCTCGACGATGGCGCCACGGCGAATTTCCTCCGCAACGCCGAAGCGAAGAAGACCCCTCTGCCATACCTGACCACCGCTGACGGCGAGAAGGCACTGCGCACGGGCGATCATTTGAGCTTCTCCAACCCAGTGGTGCTGAGCTACAACTTCGACAAATGGGGCCTGCAGCCGACCTCCCAGATCACGGGAGACTCCGCCTCTGCCGAGCTACCAATTTCTTGGGAGGACACTCGAGCTGCTGAAATCGGTGGACCGGACGCAGTGGGAGGCACGCACAGCATTGCTAGCTTCAACGTGCTGAACTACTTCACCGACCTGGGCAAAGACGAGGATGGATGCCGGGCATACGAAGATATGGACGGTAATCCCGTGACCGCGGACTACTGCCAAGTTCGCGGTGCGTACACCGAGGAAGCATTCCAGGATCAGCAAGCCAAGATCGTCAGCGCGATCAACACCTTGGATGTATCCGTCTTGGGCTTGGAAGAGATCGAAAACACCGCGCAGTTTGGTGGCGATCGCGACGAGTCGCTGAACACTCTTGTCACAGCACTCAATGCGGCCGGAGGCAACTGGAAGGCCGTGCCTTCCCCGGAGGTTGTCCCCGAAAATGAGGATGTGATCCGCACCGCGTTCATCTACCGCGAAGGTGCCGTGGAGCCGGTCGGTGAGTCCAAGATCTTCGACGACGAAGCTTTCTCCAATATCGCCCGTCAACCTCTTGCGCAGCGTTTCAAGGGTGTGGGTGCCGACGACGACAGCGCTTTCGTGGCCGTTGTGAACCACTACAAGTCCAAGGGATCCATTGCTCGTGGTGATGCGGACATGGGCGACGGACAGGGCAACAACGCCAACCTTCGCGCCGAGATGTCCCGCAAGTTGGTGGAGTGGTTGGCTGCTGAAGAGGACTTCAAGGACAAGCCACAATTCATCATCGGCGATTTGAACGCGTATGCGAAGGAAGATGCTGTGCGCATCCTCGAGGACGCGGGCTACACCAACATCGAGGACAAGTTCGATGCGGGGCACTCCTACCAGTTCGACGGTCGCCTCGGTTCGCTCGATCACGTGTTGGCTAACGATAAGGCGTTGGAGATGACCACGGGCGCGGACGTGTGGGACATCAACTCCGATGAATCCGTGGCTTACGAGTACTCCCGTCGCAACTACAACGTCACGGACTTCCACGCGCCCGATCCTTTCCGCTCTAGCGACCACGATCCGATCAAGGTTGGATTCAATCTGGTCGATGGCGGAACGGATCCGGAAGACCCAGAAAACCCCTTGCCGGAGACCCCTGGTTCCTCTGATGAGGATTCACCACTGGGCTCCCTGGCCAACGCCAGCTCCCGGAACGGGTTCCTCGGCTTTGTCCTGGGCCTGGTGGGATTGAGCTCCGGAGTGGGCCTTGCGTTCTGGTGGTGGCTGAACTCCCAGCGCTAATCGGCGCTGGGGAAGCGGGCGCTACTTAGCGCCGGAAATCCTCATGGCAGGATTCCATGGTTCCGCCCTGGTAGCCGCGCAAGAAGGATTCCTGGCGCTGCTCGGAAGAACCGTGCGTCCAGGAATCCGGGTTGACCTCCTGGCCAGCTGATTCCTGGATGGCGTCATCGCCGATGGACTGAGCGGTAGTAATGGCCTGCTGAACCTGATCCTGCGTGATTGGCTCCAGTAGCGCGTTTGCGCCCTTGTCCGCGTGAGATGCCCACAATCCGGCGTAGCAATCCGCCTGCAGCTCCATCTTCACGGCGTTGGAATCCTCACCTGGGTCGTTATAATCAGACAGACCCAAGTTGCCCTGCAAGTTCTGGATGTGGTGCCCGAACTCGTGAGCGGTGACGTACTCCTGAGCGAACGGACCGTCCGAACCACCCATCTTGTTCAGCTGTTCGTAGAAACCGGTGGACAGGTAGACGGTCTTATCGGAGGGACAGTAAAACGGTCCGCTCTGGGAAATATTCGCGGCACCGCAGCCGGTAGAAATACGGCCCTCTGCAATGTGGACTTGAGGCTTGGAGTAATCAATATTGGCGTTCGCTGGAAGTGCTTCGCCCCAATAATCATCCAAGGACTTTTTAGTCGCAGCGATTCGGCATTCATCGCGAGAGTTGGCATCTTCCTTAGTTTCGCAGCCTTGGAGCTGTTCTCCCTGCTGCGAGGCGTTATCTCCGCCGCCGATCATGTTGGATCCGCCGGAGAAGAAAAAGACCACTACGGCAGCGATGATCATGCCGGGGATGCCGAACTTGCGGCCGATGCTGCTGGCCAGCAGTGCTACGAGGATGTTTCCTCCGCCACCACCGCCACGGCCTCCGCCACTTCCTCCGGTACTCACGCCATCTGAATAGTTATTGAGGTTGTTATTAAACGTCACGGTTCAGATGTTGCCACAAGTGCAGGTGAGGGGAGCGGTGATTGACCCGCCCGCCCACACGTGTCGGCCTTCAGGGTAGAATGAAGGGCTGATTCTTAAAGGTTCTCAAGACAAAACGCTTTGAGACCTCACTCCGAAACACCTAAAGACATTTAAGGAGCAAGGCGACGTGCTGCGCACTCATCTAGCGGGCGAACTCCGCACCGACCACATCGGCCAAGAAGTAACTCTGACTGGTTGGGTCGGACGCCGTCGAGACCACGGTGGAGTGATCTTCGTGGATCTGCGCGACCGCAGCGGTGTGGCCCAGGTGGTCTTCCGCGAGTCCGAGGTTGCCGAGCGCGCGCACAACCTGCGCAGCGAGTTCTGCATCAAGGTCACCGGTGTTATCGAGGCCCGCCCCGAGGGTTCTGCGAACCCCAACCTGGCATCCGGTGGTGTGGAGGTCAACGTCACCGCGCTGGAGGTTCTCAGTGAGGCTGCAGCCCTGCCGTTCCAGATTGACGATCCATCGTCTGCCGGCGAGGTAGGCGAGGAGACGCGCCTTAAGTACCGTTACCTCGATCTTCGACGCAAAACTCAAGGCGATGCACTGCGTCTGCGCTCTCGTGTGAACAATGCCGCCCGCGGTGTGCTGGCTCAGCACGATTTCACCGAGATCGAGACCCCTACCTTGACTCGTTCTACTCCGGAGGGCGCACGTGACTTTCTGGTGCCTGCTCGTCTGAAGCCGGGCACGTTCTACGCATTGCCGCAGTCTCCGCAGCTGTTTAAGCAGTTGCTGATGGTTGCTGGCATGGAGCGTTACTACCAGATCGCGCGCTGCTACCGCGATGAGGATTTCCGCGCCGATCGCCAGCCTGAGTTCACTCAGCTGGACGTGGAGATGAGCTTCGTCGACCAGGAAGATGTTATCGCTCTGGCCGAGGAAATCATCACCGCTGTGTGGGCGGAAGCTGGTTACTCCATTACCACCCCAATCCCACGTATGACCTACGCCGAGGCAATGCGCCTGTACGGCTCTGACAAGCCGGATCTGCGCTTCGACATACAGATCACTGAGTGCACGGACTTCTTCAAGGACACGACCTTCCGCGTGTTCCAGAACGAGTACGTCGGTGCCGTGGTCATGGACGGTGGCGCTGATCAGCCACGCCGTCAGCTGGATGCGTGGCAGGAGTGGGCGAAGCAGCGCGGTGCGAAGGGCTTGGCGTACATCTTGGTTGGCCAGGATGGCGAGCTGTCCGGACCCGTGGCGAAGAACATCACGGAGGCCGAGCGTGCGGGCATCGCTGAGCACGTGGGCGCCAAGCCGGGCGATTGCATCTTCTTCGCTGCGGGCGATACCAAGTCTTCCCGCGCGCTGTTGGGTGCTGCTCGTGGCGCCATCGCTGAGAAGCTGGGTCTGATCAAGGACGGCGATTGGGCTTTCACCTGGGTTGTCGATGCTCCGATGTTCGAGCCTGCAGCCGATGCCACCGCTTCCGGCGATGTGGCTCTGGGCCACTCTGCTTGGACCGCGGTGCACCACGCGTTCACTTCACCGAAGCCTGAGTTCCTGGATTCCTTCGACGAGAACCCAGGCGAGGCACTGGCTTACGCATACGACATCGTGTGCAACGGCAATGAGATCGGCGGTGGTTCCATCCGTATCCACCGCAAGGACATCCAGGAGCGGGTGTTCAAGGTCATGGGCATCACGGACGAAGAGGCTCAGGACAAGTTCGGCTTCCTCCTGGAGGCATTTGCCTTCGGCGCTCCTCCGCACGGCGGTATCGCGTTCGGTTGGGATCGTATCGTGACGTTGTTGGGTGGTTTCTCTTCTATTCGCGACGTTATCGCCTTCCCGAAGTCCGGTGGTGGCGTGGATCCACTGACGGACGCTCCCGCGGCCATTACGCCGGCGCAGCGTAAGGAAGCCGGCCTGGACTTCAAACCGAAGAAGCCACAGAACAAGCAGGCCCAAGCAAGCCAGGCTCAGAACACACAGAGTCAAGACTCACCCGACCAGACATAGAAGCAGGACGCGACGTGCACTCAACAGAGCATTCCCTCAAGGCAGCGGAAGGCCTCCTCGCCGCTCGTTTTGGGGGCAGCCCAGAGCTCACCAACCCGGAGGATCTCGGTGGCAGTGGGGCGTCTCTGGTGCTGCGTTGCCGGGTTTCACCTAACCCGTTTCTCCAAGAGCGCACGATCGTCATCAAGCGTCTGCCTAAGGTCGAAGAAGCTGAGACTGCGGACGATGCTCCGGTTGAGTTTGATGCAGATGAACTGGCTCTGATCCGCGAGATCGTGGCCTATCAGTACACCAACACGTTGCCGGAGAAGGTTCGCCCAGGACCGCTGCTTCTGGCCTATGACGTGGCCGAGCGAATGCTCATCCTTTCTGATGCTGGTGATGGCGCGAACTTCACCGAGGTTCTGCAGTTGCCCGATGCTTCCGAACGCCGTTCTGCGGTGCGCAAGCTGGGCAGAGCCCTGGGGCGTATGCACGCCACCTCGTTTGGCGATGCCGCCAGCTATCAGACCCTACTGAAGAGGCAGTGCCAGAAGTTCAACATCAATCCGGGCACCGTGGTGGACTCGGACATCGACATCGCCAACCTCATCAACGAAGGCATCGATCTGGTGCGTGGCAACAACATCGAAATCGATGAGACTGTGTTGAAGTTTGCGCGGGAAGCAATGGAGCGGCAAGGCCGCCCTGACGTGCGTTCGTTCACCCCGTTCGATCTGACCCCGGACAACATCATGGTGCACAAGCAAGTGGTGTTCCTGGACTTCGAGTGGGCCTCCTTCCGCGATATCGCACTGGATGTGGCCTGCGTGATCGTTGGCTTCCCGCAAGATGACACCACCCCAGCGCTGACCGACGAAGAGTGCACCGAGTTCCTGACCGCGTGGACTGCGGAAATCGGTCACGTGTGGCCGACCGCGCGAGATGCGGACAGAGTGGCGCACGTGCTTATGGCCACGCTGATCGGCTGGGCCTTTATTTCTCTGAACATGTTGCACCAGGGCCAGCAGATGTCACGCAAGGCCACCCGCCGCGTGATCTATGCCGAGGAGCCCGCACAGTCCGCACCGCGCGATCTGCTGGAGATGCTGCCAGAGCAGGCCTCCGATATGGCTACCACCGTGGATGCGATCAACCGCTTTGCTCTGCGTTTCGACAATGAGGACTTCGAGCCGGTCGTTCGCTTCACCCAGCGCCTCAAGCGGGCGTTGGCGAGGCAGGGCGGACATCCCATGACTTCTACTTCTGCGAACCGCTAGGCTACAGCGACGGTATGGCTGATCTCTTCGATTCCGCCGATAGCTCCACCGAGAGTACCAACAGCTCGGCGAAGGCAACGGAATACTTCCATCCAGGCACACACGCCCCACTGGCGGTGCGCATGCGTCCGCGGACTCTGGACGAGGTTGTGGGACAGCAGCACGTGCTGGGGCAGGGAAGCCCTTTGCGTCGGCTCATCGACGGCCGCGGCGACACCTCGGTGATCCTCTACGGCCCACCCGGCACCGGCAAAACCACCGTCGCCTCCTTGATTTCCACCACGTCTGGGCGGCACTTCGAGGCACTCAGCGCGCTGAGTTCCGGAGTCAAGGAAGTGCGCGAGGTCATCGAAAAGGCCCGCAAGCGGCTGGTCATCGGCGAAAACACTGTGCTGTTCATCGATGAGGTCCACCGATTCTCCAAGAATCAGCAGGACGCGCTGCTGGCCGCAGTGGAGAACCGAACCGTGCTGTTGGTGGCCGCCACCACGGAAAACCCGTCCTTCTCGGTGGTCTCGCCGTTGCTCTCGCGCTCCTTGTTGGTGCAGCTCAAGCCGTTGGCGGACAATGACATCGGTATGTTGTTGGACCGGGCCACGGGAGACGAGCGCGGTTTCGGCGGAGTATTCTCCCTTTCTTCCGACGCCCGCTCGCAGCTAATAGCACTGGCAGCCGGCGATGCACGCCGTGCCTTGACCTACTTTGAAGCCGCCGCTGAATCCCGAGACGATGAAGAGCATGTGACCCTAGAGGATGTCTCCCGCAGCATCGACAAAGCGGTGGTCCGATACGACCGCGACGGAGACCAGCACTATGACGTCACCAGCGCATTCATCAAGTCCATCCGTGGCTCGGATCCCGATGCCGCGATGCACTATTTGGCGCGAATGATGGTGGCGGGCGAGGACCCGCGATTCATTACTCGGCGCCTGGTGATCTTGGCCAGCGAGGACATCGGAATTGCAGATCCCACAGCCTTGCACACCGCAGTGGCAGCTCACCAGGCCGTGTCTTTCATCGGCATGCCGGAAGCTGAGCTGACCCTGGGACAAGCCGTCCTCCACCTGGCCACGGCTCCTAAGTCTAATGCTGTGACAACAGCGGTACGCAAGGCGGTTGCTGACGTCGAACAAGGAAAAGGAACCACGGTGCCAGCGCACTTGCGCGACGGCCACTACGCGGGAGCCAAACAACTCGGCAACGCGGTGGGGTACAAGTACCCACACGACGATTCCTACGGCGTGGTCACGCAACAGTACTTGCCCGATGACATCACGGACGCCGAGTACTACCAGCCGACAGACCACGGAAACGAGCGCGACATCGCTTCGCGCCTGTCCACGTTGCGGGCGATTGTCCGAGGACGTCGGCCACGCGGGTAGAATACCGATGTCTATTAAAGATTTGACCTTCAAGTTTTCAGCCAACACATATCCAGCGAGGTTCACCCACCGTGCAGACGCATGAGATCCGCCAGCGCTTCACCGAGCATTTCGTCAACCTGGGCCACTCAGAGGTACCCAGCGCGTCGCTGATCTTGAACGATCCCAACCTGCTGTTCGTCAATGCGGGCATGGTTCCCTTCAAGCCTTTCTTCCTGGGCCAGCAAACCCCGCCTTACGACAAGGCCACCTCCATCCAGAAGTGTGTGCGCACCTTGGATATCGAAGAAGTGGGCATCACCACCCGCCACAACACCTTCTTCCAGATGGCGGGCAACTTCTCCTTCGGCGATTACTTCAAGGAAAGTGCGATCAAGAACGCGTGGTCGCTGCTGACGAAGTCCGTAGAGGACGGCGGCTTTGGTTTCAATCCAGAGCTGCTGTGGGTCACGGTCTACCTCGACGATGACGAGGCTGCCGAGATCTGGGAAAAGCAGGTGGGTGTTCCCGCCGAGCGCATCCAGCGTCTGGGCATGGCCGATAACTACTGGTCCATGGGCGTTCCCGGACCATGTGGACCCTGCTCGGAGATCTACTACGACCGCGGACCGGAACATGGCAAGGACGGCGGTCCTATCGCCGACGACAACCGCTACATGGAGATCTGGAATCTCGTGTTCATGGGCTACGAGCGTGGCGAGGGCATCGGTAAGGACAATTTCGAGATCGTCGGCCAGCTGCCCAAGAAGAACATCGATACCGGCATGGGCATCGAGCGCGTCGCATGCCTGCTGCAGGGCGTGGACAACGTCTACGAAACGGACTTGCTGCGTCCCGTAATCGAGGCAGCGGAAAAGCTTACGGGCGCCACCTACGGTTCCACACAAACTAATGACGTGCGTTTCCGTGTCATCGCGGATCACTGCCGCACCGGCCTGATGCTGATTCTGGATGGCGTGACCCCAGGCAATGAGGGCCGCGGATACATCCTGCGTCGCCTGCTGCGCCGCATCATTCGCTCCGCCCGCCTCTTGGGCGCTGAGGGGGAGACCATGGAAGTACTCATGGACACCGTGCGCCAGACCATGACCCCCTCATACCCAGAAATCGCTGAGAACTGGGAGCGCATCCGCAGCGTGGCAGTGGGCGAGGAGAAGGCATTCCTCAAGACCCTGGAATCCGGATCTCACCTGTTCGAGTCCTACGCAGAGGAAGCTAAGGCTGCAGGATCCACCGAGGTTCCGGGCGACGTGGCATTCGCCCTGCACGATACCCACGGTTTCCCCATCGACCTGACCATGGAAATGGCCGCCGAGTCCGGCCTTTCTGTGGACAGCGAAGGCTTCCACTCCCTGATGGCCGAGCAGAAGGCCCGCGCGAAGGCTGATAACCAGGCCAAGAAGCTAGGTCACGCGGACGAGTCCATCTACCGCTCCTTCGTGGATAACCACCCCACGGTGTTCACCGGCTACGACCAGTTGGAGGACGAAGGCCTTATTCTGGCACTGGTTCAGGACGGTGCACTGGTGGAACGTGCCTCCGAGGGAAGCCGCGTCCAGGTAATTCTGGACCGAACCCCGTTTTACGCAGAAGCCGGCGGCCAGATGGCTGACCGCGGTGAGCTGCGCGGAGAGTCCTTCGCGGCGGACGTGGACGACGTGCAAAAGGTGGGCAAGAAGGTCTGGCTGCACAACGTGACCATCACCGGCGGCGAAATCGCAGCCGGGCAGAAGGTCACCGCCAAGGTATCCCGCGCATGGCGCCACCAGGCTCGCCAGGCTCACTCCGGCACGCACCTGATCCACGCCGCACTACGCCAGGTACTAGGCCCCACCGCAGTACAGGCTGGTTCCCTGAATAAGCCGGGCTACCTGCGCTTTGACTTTAACTACGGCGATCAGCTCACCGATACCCAACTGCGCGATATCGAGCAGATTGCCAACGGCGCCGTGGACACGGACTACGAGGTCATCACCATTGAAACCTCCCTAGACGAGGCCAAGAAGATGGGCGCGATGGCGCTGTTCGGCGAGAACTACGGATCTAAGGTCCGCGTGGTGGAAATCGGCGGACCGTTCTCCATGGAACTGTGTGGCGGCATCCACGTGGATCACTCCTCGCAGATCGGCCCCATCGCCATCCTCGGCGAATCCTCCGTAGGCTCCGGCACCCGACGCATCGAGGCATACACCGGCATGGATTCCATGGGCTACCTCTCCCGCGAGAAGAACCTGGTCTCCGGACTGGCGACCTCCCTGAAGGCGCCCAGCGAGGAAATCCCGGATCGCATCGAGGCTCTGACGGCCAAGCTCAAGGCCGCGGAGAAGCAGGTGCAGCAGCTGCGCAACCAACAGCTGCTTAGCCGGGTCGGCGAGCTGGTGGCCAACGCGACATCCGTCAATGGTGTGACAGTGGTTGCGCAGCAGCTGCCGGACGGCGTGGGCGCAGGAGATCTGCGGACCATCGCGATGGATGCCAAGGCACGCCTCGGCTCCGAGCCAGCTGTGGTGCTGTTTACCTCCCAGGATGGCGACAAGGTTCCTTTTGTCGCCGCGCTGACGGACGCGGCCGTGGATCGCGGACTCAAGGCTGGAGACATCGTCAAGGCCTTCGGTGAGAAGGTTGGCGGCCGCGGAGGCGGCAAGCCGCAGATGGCTCAGGGATCCGGTTCCGAAGCCGCGGGCATCTCCGCAGGACTTTCAGCAGTCAAACAGGTCATCGAGGGCGCATAAGCGCTTTTGACTGAGGCTTGGCGTCGGGAATAAAAAAGGAGAGACCTACGATGAGCGAGACGGAAAAGCCGAGCTCAGCTACTGATCCGGGAGCCGGGCGACGTTTAGGAATCGACGTGGGTTCCGTGCGCATTGGGGTGGCCATGAGCGATCCCGATTGCATCCTCGCCACACCAGTGGAAACAGTCCCCGCAGCGGTCGACGGCAGCGACGTGGCTCGCGTGGTGGAACTGGTGCAAGATAACTCTGTGGTTGAAGTTGTTGTTGGCCTGCCCGTGGCCTTGCGTGGCAACCACACCTCGAGCACCTACCTGGCGGAGGATTTCGCCCTCGATCTGCGTGAAGACCTCGGCGACATTCCCGTGCGTCTGGTAGATGAGAGAATGTCCACCATGGCTGCCACGCAAGCCTTCCAAGCATCTGGAGTGTCCGCGAAAAAGGGGCGCAAGAAGATCGATCAGGCTGCAGCAGTGCATATTTTGCAAGGGTGGTTGGACGCGCGCAGGCGCGTGCTTGCAAACATTTGATTACGACTGTGTAACAATAGGCCAGATATGTCATCAAGAGGAAGGGCCACGTCACGCATGGCCGCAACACGCAACATGCAACCGAAGTATCGTCGTCGCAGGCAATGGGCGGGAGCTTTGGCTATTGCCTTGGTCATTTTACTGGTCGGCGTGACCGGATTCGTGTGGTACCAACGCAACGTGGTTGCTGTGCGGGACTACGAAGGCGCGGGTAACGGAAACATCGTCATGGTGCGCGTGGACGCCGGCGATTCCGTATCCAGCCTGGCTCCCGAACTGGTGGACAAGGGCGTAGTTGGTTCGCGCCGTGCAATGATGTCTGCTGCGGAAAAGGAACAGCCAAGCTTGCAACAGGGCTACTACCCGATGCAGGAGAAGATGTCTGCAGACAACGCGCTGCAGGTGCTGACTGATGACGAGTCGCGCCGCGGCGTGGTGGATATCCCTAACGGTCTGACTCTGGATGACGTCACCGTGGTGGGTGGCGAGCCTCGCGACGGTATTTACTCTCTGATCTCCAAGCAGACCTGCCAGGACGAGCAGACGTGTGTCAAGCCTGATCAGCTCCGCGAAGCGGTGGCTCAAACCTCTCCGGAAGAGTTGGGCGTTCCGGAATGGGCGCGCGATGCAGTGAACGCACGTGGGGATGACCCACGCCGTATCGAAGGCCTGGTTGCCCCTGGCGTGCACCTGTTTGACCCCACCGCCGAGCCCTTGGCGATCATGCAGGACATCATCGGGGATTCCGTAGAGTCCTTTGAAGGCACTGGCCTGGTGGATTCCGCCAACAAGGTGGGCTTGAGCCCCTACGAACTGCTCACTGCCGCGTCCCTGGTGGAGCGCGAGGCTCCTGCAGGTGACTTTGACAAGGTGGCGCGAGTCATCCTGAATCGCCTGGAGATCAACCAAAAGCTCGAGTTCGATTCCACGGTCAACTACTCCATTTCTGAGCAGGAAGTGGCCACGACCAACGAGGATCGCGACCGGGAAACCCCGTGGAATACGTATGCCAAGGAAGGCTTGCCAGCCACGCCGATCGCGTCTCCAGGTTTGCAGGCAGTCCACGCCATGGAGAACCCCGCCGAAGGTGACTGGCTGTACTTCGTTACCGTGGATACTGATGGTCGCACCGTGTTCAACCGCGATTTCGACGCGCACGAACAAGCCATCGAAGAGTCCGCCAACAATGGCGTGCTGGATTCCAACCGTTAGGTCTGAAACATTTCGATGTCACAGGAGTACCCTGTAAATCCGGCCGGGTCTGAACCTCCGGCCGTGCAATTCCCCGCAGTATTTTCCGTGGAAGAGTTCTTCGATTCCACGGCACAGTGGCGCACGCTCGCTGCGCCTAATCTGTGCGCGGTTCTGGGGCGTCCCATCGCTCACTCTCTGTCCCCGCTGCTGCACAACTCCGCTTATTTGGACGATCAGCTGCCGTTTACCTATGTGCGCATTGATGCGGGCGAGGCGTGGGAGATCCGCACGTTGCTGGAGAATTCTGGTGCCGATGTGCGCGGTTTTTCCGTCACGATGCCTGGCAAGTCCGCTGCCTTGGAACTGGCGGACGCAGCCACCGAGCGGGCTACTGCGATTGGCACCGCCAACACCCTCGTTCCGCAGGGCGATGGCACGTGGCTAGCCGATAACACCGACGTGGACGGAGTGTCCGCGTGCCTTGAGGATCTGCACATTGAGCACGGGATCAACTTTGCAGGCACTCGCGGCATCGTGGTGGGCAATGGTGGCACGGCTCGTCCCGCAGTGGCTGCCTTGGCAGCTCAGGGTGTCACACACGTGACGGTGTTGGCTCGTTCCGAGCGGGCGTTGAATCTCCAGTCCCTCGTGGAGGCCTTTGGGATGGAGTTTTCCTGGGCTCGTTTCGACGAGTCCCAGGTGGACGAGCTGTGTGCTGATGCGTCCGTGGTGATCTCCACCATTCCTGCGGCGGGCGCGAAGCCTCTGGTTCCTTCGCTGTTGCGCGCGGAGTCCGTGGTGGACGTGATCTACGATCCTTATCCCACGCCGTTGCTCTCCGCCGCCGCTGAGGCCGCATTGCCGCACGCGGATGGCTTGCGCATGCTAGCGGGTCAGGCCGAGCGCCAGTACGAGTTGTTTACTGGTCAGGCTCCCCAACAGGGCCACATGTTGAACACGGTGATGTCGCACCGCGCCTAGCTACAGGCTTTCCACAGCCGCTTGAATTGGTGGCTTGCTCCGCCTCGCGCCGTGTTACTTTGTCCTCATGGGGTGGGGTACGTGGGGTTTCTTTATTGCGGCGTGTTGGGGCGGGCTCGTTATGTGGTTCGACGCCAACAAATCCCTCATCCCTAATATCCTCTCGCTGCCTGCTGTTGCCGTGACCTGGGGCTCGTGTGGGCTCATCGGGCTTGGGTTAGTAGACCACGTAGGCACCATTGACCATTCCGCACAAGTGCTTGGGGGCCTTGCGTGGTGGCTCATCGTTGTGGCTAGTGGGGGCATATTCCGTCGCCATGCCGCTGGCGCGGGGGATGCAAAGTTGGCGGGTTCTTTGGGGGTTCTCGCAGCATCCTGCGGTGGAGTCATGGCAGTGTTCTTCAGCGTCATGATGTCTGGATTGCTGGCCGCTTTGTACGCTGCCGCGGTGGGTCGGCGGCGGGATGTGCCGCAGGGTCCCGCGATGGTTATGGCCACCACACTGGTGACTATGTACTTGTTCGCTGAAAACAGCCTGTAAAGTGTTCCTCATGCTTCGATGGACTACCGCTGGTGAATCTCACGGCCAAGCTCTCATTTCCCTTGTGGAAAACCTGCCTGCAGGTCTTCACGTGACCCGCGATGATGTGGCTAGCCAGTTGGCTCGCCGTCGATTGGGCTATGGTCGCGGAGCTCGCATGAAGTTTGAGGCCGACGAGGTCACATTCCTGTCCGGTGTCCGCCACGGCCTGACCTTGGGTTCTCCCGTGAGCGTCATGATCGGCAACACCGAGTGGCCTAAGTGGACCACCATCATGTCTGCTGATCCTGTTGACCTGTCTGATGAGGAAGTAGCCAAGGAGATGAGCAGCGGGCGCGGTGCACAGCTGACCCGCCCGCGTCCTGGCCATGCAGACTTTTCCGGAATGCTGAAGTTCCAGCATGAGGAGGCCCGTCCGATCCTGGAGCGTGCATCGGCGCGTGAAACGGCAGCTCGTGTGGCCGCCGCGACCTTCGCCCGCGCCGTGCTGCGAGAGGTGTGCGGCGTAGAGGTGCTCAGCCACGTGATCTCCATCGGTGCTTCCGAGCCGTATACCGGTCCTACGCCAGACTTCTCCGATATTGATGCGATCGATGAGTCTCCCGTGCGTGCTTTCGACAAGGCGGCTGAAGATTCCATGATTGAATGCATCAAGTCTGCGAAGAAGTCCGGCGACACGCTGGGCGGCATCGTCGAGGTAGTAGTCAAGGGGCTGCCGATTGGGCTGGGCACGCACACCTCAGGCGAAGATCGACTCGATGCACAGCTGGCCAGCGCAGTGATGAGCATCCAGGCCATCAAGGGCGTGGAGATCGGTGACGGGTTTGAGGAAGCCCGCCGACCTGGCTCCCAGGCCCACGACGAAATGGTGCGCGCTGAGTCCGCGTCTGGCGTGGATCGCTTGAGCAATCGCGCTGGAGGCATTGAGGGCGGCATGAGCAACGGTGAGGATCTGATCGTCCGAGCAGCTATGAAGCCGATCAGCACGGTGCCACGCGCTCTGCAGACTGTGGATATGGCCACTGGCGAGGCAGCCACCGGCATCCACCAGCGCTCTGACGTAGTGGCCGTACCCGCAGCCGGTGTGGTGGCGGAAGCCATGGTGGCACTGGTTCTGGCACGTGCGATCCTGCGCAAGTTCGGCGGCGATTCGCTGGAAGAGACCAAGCGCAACTACGAGGCGTATCTCGAGCAGGTACGTCAGCGTTTGACCTGGGATAAATCATGAGCCCTCGCGTAGTTCTGGTGGGCTTGCCGGGCAGTGGCAAAACCACGGTGGGCAAGCGACTCGCTAACGCGCTGCATACCTCCGCGATTGACACGGACCTGATGATCGAGGAGAAGTACGGCTCAGCCTGTGGCGATGTCTTCAATCAGCTAGGTGAAGCTCAATTTCGTCAGGCAGAAGCAGAGGCAGTCGCGGAGGCCATGGAGACAGACGGCATCGTCTCTCTTGGCGGAGGAGCCGTTCTCACTGCTTCCAACCGTGCACTCCTCGCCGACCAGCGGGTCGTGTACCTCCACGTCACCGCCCAGGAGGGCGTGCGTCGAACCTCCGGAGATTCCTCTCGGCCGCTACTGAATGTCAGCGACCCTGCCGCTCGCTATGAGCAACTGTTGGAAGAACGTGCCCAGTTCTACGAGGAAGTTGCCAACCTTCTAGTGCACTCGGATGGGAAGAAGCCGCAACGAGTAGTCACAGATATCCTTCAGTACCTCGAAGAGGATCAGAACAACCCCACCGCGCGCTAGCCGTGCATCTACAACAGCCCATCACCGCAGTAGTCAGGAAGAAACTATGCCGACCATCACCGTGAACTCGCAGTCTCCCTATGACGTGACGATTGACAGGGGAGTGGCTGCCACGGTTTCCCATATCCTCCAGGCAACCACCGGTGTGCACAATGCACTGCTCATCCATCAGCCAGCGCTGGCCGAGCGAGCTGCACACATTAAGTCCGAGCTCAGCGCTCAGGGGATCACGGTCACGCTGCACGAGATTGCGGATGCGGAAAGTGGCAAAACTCTGCAGGCAGCAGGCGAATGCTGGGACATGTGTGCCCGTGCTGGTCTTACCCGCCACGATGTCATCATCGGCCTCGGTGGTGGTGCGGCCACCGATCTGGCTGGTTTTATCGCCGCGACATGGATGCGTGGAATCAAGGTCATTCAGTGCCCCACCACGTTGCTCGCCATGGTGGATGCCGCGGTGGGTGGAAAGACCGGCATCAACACCGAGGCCGGGAAAAACTTGGTGGGCTCCTTCCACGAGCCCACCCTTGTGGTGGTGGATCTGGATGTCCTGGACACTCTGCCAGAGTTGGAGCTCACCGCCGGTTCCGCGGAGATCATCAAGGCCGGCTTCATCGCAGACACGGAAATCCTGCGCATCTACGAGGAAGATCCAGCGGCTGCTCTCGATCCCCACGGCAGCCTGCCGGAGCTCATCGAGCGCGCAATCCAAGTCAAGGCCAACGTGGTGGCCCAAGATCTCAAAGAGTCTCACTTGCGGGAAATCCTCAACTACGGCCACACGTACGGACACGCTGTAGAGCACCACGAGAACTACCAGTGGCGTCACGGTCATGCAGTCGCCGTAGGAATGGTCTTCGAAGCTGAACTTGCTCTTGCTGCTGGACTCTTGGATCAGACCGTGGTGGATCGTCATCGCCAGATTCTTGCTGCCGTGGGGTTGCCGTCGTCGTACAACAACGCTGATCTGGAGACCTTGATCACCGCCATGACGCGCGATAAAAAGAACAAGGACGGCACCATTCGTTTCGTGGTGATCGAAGAGGCAGGCACGCCGACGCGCCTAGAGGGACCTTCCCGCGAACTGCTCGAGAAGGCCTACGCAGCTACTGCACACCCCGCTTAGATTCCCATCCCAATCGCTTGAGGAGACACCCATGGCTCGTCCAATCACGGTCATCAACGGCCCCAACCTCGACCGCCTCGGCAAGCGCCAGCCGGAGGTGTACGGATCCACGACGCTGCACGATCTCGAAAGCCAGATTCGGGAGGAAGCCGAGTCCCTATCTATCGAGGTCACCTTCGTGCAATCCAACCACGAAGGTGAACTCATCGATGCGGTGCACGCGGCCGCCGATGCTGGTCACGGAGTAATCATCAACCCGGGCGGATTCACCCACACCTCGGTGGCCCTGCGCGATGCACTGGCGGAAATCGCTGACGGCGAAGGCTTCGTGGAGGTACACATCTCCAACGTCCATGCACGGGAAGCTTTCCGGCACCACAGCTACCTGAGCCCCATCGCCAAGGGAGTAATCGCCGGGCTGGGCACCTTCGGATATCGCGCCGCACTGCGTTACTTCGCAGAGCATTAGGCTTGAACCCTTATCTCGTCTGACCTGAGGAGGAATCACAACATGGACCCCACCCGAGCACAACAGCTGCATGAACGTCGCAAGGCAGTCGCCAACACCATCGCAGAGGCCCATGCACACGCTTTGTTGATCACCGACCTGCGCAACGTGGAATACCTCACCGGTTTCCGTGGCTCTAATGGGGCATTTTTGCTGCGCGCTGACGGCACCGGCATTGTGGCCACGGATGGTCGCTACGCCACGCAAATCGCGCTGCAAACGGGTGAGCCGGACGACGTGGAGATCGTGGTGGAATCCAACATCGTTCGCGCGCTTAATGCCCGCTTCCAGGAGGAGACCGAGCAGACTCTCCGGGTGGAGCCCAGCATGTCGCTGGGGCAAGCCCGGGCCCTGGGTGATCCGGAGATTATCTCCAACGCAGTGGAGCAGGCTCGTCTGATTAAGGATGATGCCGAGATTCAAGCTCTTCGAGCCGCTGGTCAGCTGGCAGATTCCGTGTGGCAGCAGTTCATTGCTGAAGGAGGCATTCGCGAAGGAATGACGGAAATCGAGGCCGCTGCTGACCTAGAGAACCGTCTTCGCAAGGCAGGCGCAGATTCTTTGAGCTTCGATACGATCCTGGCTTCTGGAATCAACGGCTCCAAGCCTCATGCCGGGGTATCTAAGGACGTCATCGTGCCTGGGTTGGTGACCGTTGACTTTGGTGTGTACCTGAATGGATACGCTTCCGACCAGACGCGCACGGTGTGCGTAGGCGAACCCACAGACCGAGATTTCGAGCTCTATGACACGGTCTACCGCTCACAGAAAGCAGGCGAGTCGATCCTGCGCCCAGGCACTGGCCTGCGGGAAGTAGATTCTGCGTGCAGGCAAGTCATTGAATCGGCTGGGTACGGGGAGTACTTCGTGCATTCCACAGGTCACGGCGTGGGCTTGGACGTTCACGAGGCACCCCGCGCTGCCCAGACCGTGGATGAAGCAGACAAGCTGAAGGAAGGCATGACCCTGACCGTCGAGCCTGGCATCTACCTGCCCGGCGATACCGGATTGCGCATCGAAAACACCTACATCATCACGGCCGATGGCGCGGAAAGCCTCAACGTCTCGGCCACTGAGCTCATCGTTGTCTAGCTCGGTGCTAGACTGACTCACCGGTTGATTTACACATTGTTATCGTCGTTGCTGCGTACACCCCGCGCGATGATCACGCACAAGTCTTTAAAAGGAGAATGACCCGTGGCAAATACCTCGGATTTCAAGAACGGCCTGGTCCTCAAAATTGATGGCAAGCTCCAGCAGATCATCGAGTTCCAGCATGTGAAGCCAGGTAAGGGCCCAGCATTCGTCCGCACCAAGCTCAAGGATGTTGTCTCCGGCAAGACCGTAGACAAGACCTTCAACGCTGGTGTGAAGGTGGAGACCGCAACGGTCGACCGTCGCGACATGACCTACCTGTACCACGATGGTTCCAACTTCGTTCTCATGGACGATAAGACCTTCGACCAAATCGAACTGTCCGAAAACATGATGGGCGATGGCGCCAAGTTCCTGCTGGAAAACACCGTGGTTCAGGTCTCCTTCCACGAAGGCGAGCCACTGTTCGCCGAGCTTCCTGTGGCAGTGGAGCTGAAGGTGGAGCACACTGATCCAGGCCTGCAGGGCGATCGCTCTACCGGTGGCACCAAGCCAGCCACCTTGGAGACCGGCGCTGAGATCCAGGTCCCATTGTTCATCGAGACGGGCAACCTGCTCAAGGTTGACACCCGCACCGGTGAGTACCTCTCCCGCGTGAACAGCTAGTTTTTTCGACGCCAACCGTGAGCAAAGAAACTAATTTCAAGCGCCATGGGTCGCGCTACAAAGCGCGGCGCCGTGCAGTGGACATTCTGTTCGAGGCAGAATTCCGGGACATTGATCCGGTAGACATCGTCGACGAGCGAGTTTCGTTGAGCAAGGATGCAGAAAACCAGGTCAAGCCGGTTCCGGAGTACACCCGTCAAATCGTCGAAGGCGTGGCCGTGCACTTGGACGCCCTGGACGAGTCCATCGCCAGCCATTTGTCTTCCGAGTGGCGACTCGATCGCCTGCCCGCCGTGGACCGCGCTGTACTGCGCGTATCTGCGTGGGAGGTCATGTTCAACGATGATGTCCCCGGCAAGGTAGCGATGAAGGAAGGCGTGGAGCTAGCCAGCGAGTATTCGCACGATAAGGCTCCGGGCTACGTCAACGTGGTCCTGGACGGTGTTGGCCGCGATGCGGACATCCGCCTGGCAGACGCAGCAGCCGCACAACGCGAGAGTCAAGAAGCCGCTGGTTCGGGCGATCCGTCCGATGTTGAGCTGGAGAGCCTGATCGGCAACGTGGTCGGCGAAGAGTCCACTTCCGAATCCGCTGAGTCTTCACCAGAGCAGCCGGAGTCCGCTTCTGATCAGAATGACTCCACGCCGAACCAGCCCTCGTCCGGCGAACAGCAGTAATTCCAGATGGGCGCGGGTGATGTGGTGAGCCTTGCGTCGAATATTGAGACAGCTCACGCAGCAACAGTTCCGCTGCGTGAGCTGTCTTGCTACACTGTCTACCAGTCACTTATCCGACATCCTTTAACTGACCGCACAGAGAGGCGGGAAAGGAGGTCACGATGAACCCGACGGCCGCTACTGGTGAAACCCAGCTGCTCTCAGCAGATGACGTTTCCCGTACCGTCGCGCGCATCGCGCACCAGATCATTGAGAAAACGGCACTAGACGGGCCGGACAGCCCACGGGTTGTTCTACTAGGAATTCCGTCTGGGGGAGTGCCACTGGCAAAACGGTTGGCAGCGAAGATCACCGAGTTTTCCGGCGTGGACGTGTTCCACGGTTCTTTGGACATCACACTCTACCGCGACGATTTACGCCGCGGATCGAAGCATCGTGCGCTCAAGCCCACCACCGTTCCCAACGAGGGCATTGATGGCACCACGGTCATTTTGGTCGATGACGTGCTCTTCTCCGGACGGAGCGTCCGCGCCGCACTCGATGCTTTGCGCGATATCGGGCGTGCCCGCAACGTGCAGCTCGCCGTGTTGATTGACCGAGGCCACCGCGAATTGCCCATTCGCGCGGACTACGTGGGGAAGAACATTCCCACCGCCGCGAACGAAGACGTGGTGGTGGAGCTCGAAGAGCTCGATGGCACGGACCAGGTTGTACTCACCCGCGCTAACGTCGCCGGGACCAGCACTTCTGAACAGGAGAGTGTCTAGATCATGAAGCACCTTTTGAGCATCGGAGACCTCTCTGCTGCAGAAATCACAGAGCTCTTGGACGAGGCAGACCGCTTCGCAGAGACTCTGCGGGGCCGGGAGATGAAGAAGCTTCCTACTCTGCGTGGGCGCACCATCTTCACCCTGTTCTACGAGAACTCCACCCGCACCCGCAGCTCGTTTGAGACCGCGGGAAAGTGGATGAGCGCGGACGTCATCAACATTTCCGCTTCCAGCTCGAGCGTGAAGAAGGGCGAATCCCTCAAAGACACCGCACAGACGCTGAAGGCTGTGGGCGCGGACGCGATCATCATGCGCCACCCATCGTCCGGCGCGGCCCAGCAAGTGGCCCGCTGGGTGGACGATATCGCCGTGATCAACGCGGGTGACGGCTCACACCAGCACCCCACGCAGGCCCTCTTGGATGCCGTGACGATGCGCCAGAAGTTGGGGGATATCTCCGGTAAGCACGTGGCTATCGTCGGCGATATTCTGCACTCTCGAGTGGCTCGCTCCAACGCACAGCTGCTCACCACGCTGGGTGCCCACGTGACCTTCGTTGCCCCTCCGACGTTGCTGCCATTTGGCGTAGAGAGTTGGGGAGTGGAAGTCTCTCAAGACTTCGACTCAGTGATCAAGAGCGCCGACGCGGTGATGATGCTCCGCGTGCAGGCTGAGCGCATGCGTGGCGGGTTCTTCCCGAGCCACCGTGAGTATGCCACCCGTTATGGCCTGTCGCGTGCACGCCGGGAATCCATGCGCGACGATGCCATCGTGATGCACCCCGGCCCGATGCTGCGCGGCATGGAAATCAACGACGACGTTGCTGACGCACCGAACACCGTGGTGTTGCAGCAGGTCACCGCCGGAGTGCACGTGCGCATGGCCGTGTTGTTCTCACTGTTGGTGGGCACCGGCCAAGACTTGGAGGGCGCGAAGTAACTATGAGCAACAACGATTCTGTACAGCCGAAAGGACAGGCCGTGAACTCCCACATCATGGGTACCGCCGATGATTCCGCTTACCCAGCAACGGGCCGCCTGGCAGCACACCCTACGGGTGCTGACAACGAGGTGCTTCTGCAGGGCGTGAAGATCTATGGCGAAGGCGAGCCAACGGACGTCTTGATCCGCGACGGCAAGATCGCCGAGATCGGTAACGGGCTGAGCACTGACGGCGAAACTCTGGACCTCGACGGCCAAATTCTGCTGCCCGGACTAGTAGACATGCACGTGCACCTGCGTGAGCCCGGTCGCGAAGACACCGAGACCGTCGCCACCGGCTCCGCCGCCGCTGCCCAGGGCGGATTCACCGCCGTGTTCACCATGGCCAATACGGCCCCCGTGACAGACAACCCGAGCATCGCCGAAACCGTCTGGTACAAGGGACAAAACACCAACCTATGCGACGTGCACCCCGTGGGCTCCATCTCCAAGAACCTGGAAGGCAGCGAGCTCACCGAGTTCGGCATGATGGCCGAATCCGACGCCAAGGTGCGCATGTTTTCCGACGACGGCAAGTGCGTGGATGACCCCCGCTTGATGCGCAGAGCCATGGAGTATGCCAAGGGCATGGACGTTTTGCTGGCACAGCACGGCGAAGAGCCCCGCCTGACCGAAGGCGCGGTGGCGCACGAGGGTGAGCAGGCTGCCAAGTTGGGCCTGACCGGATGGCCCCGCGTGGCGGAGGAATCCATCGTGGCGCGCGATGCCATCATGGCCCGCGACTACGGTGGCCGCCTGCACATCTGCCACGCCTCCACCGAGGGAACCGTGGAACTGCTCAAGTGGGCCAAAGCTCAGAACATTCCGCTGTCCGCCGAGGTCACTCCGCATCACCTGCTGCTGACCGACGAGCGCCTAGAAACCTACGACGGCGTCAACCGCGTCAACCCTCCACTGCGTGAACAGCGCGACGTGGACGCACTGCGCCAGGCACTCATCGACGGCACCGTGGACTGCGTGGCCACCGACCACGCCCCGCACGGATCCGAAGAGAAGTGCTGCGAGTTCGATAAGGCCCGCCCCGGCATGCTGGGACTGGAAACCTCGTTGGCTCTCATCGCGCAGATCTTCGTGCTGGGCGGAGACCAAGACTGGCGCTTCATCGCGCGCGTCATGTCCGAGCGTCCCGCTCAGATCACCAAGCTGCCCGGACACGGACGTCCCATCGCCGTGGACGAACCAGCCAACCTCTGCGTGGTCGATACGCAGCGCAGCTGGGTCGCCACCGGTGAAGACATGGCATCGAAGTCCCGCAACACCCCGTACGAAGGCATGGATATGCCCGTTCGCATCAGCACCACGCTGCTCCGCGGAGCAGTGACCTGCCGAGACGGACAAGCAGTCACCGCCTAAACCCCCGAAAGATAGTCATGGGCGCCAGGCAAGAGACAGGCTTGGCGTCGGACACAAAGAAACAAAGAGAACAGGACACAACAATGACGAACACTGCAGCAGCCCTCGTACTAGCTGACGGTCGTATCTTCCGGGGACGGGCCTTCGGCGCGGAGGGATCCACGCTGGGAGAGGCCGTGTTCACCACCGCCATGACCGGCTACCAAGAGACCATGACGGACCCTAGCTACCACCAGCAGATCGTGGTGGCGACCGCCCCACAGATCGGCAACACGGGATGGAACGACGAAGATTCCGAGTCCCGCGGTGACAAGATCTGGATCGCCGGCCTGGTAGTGCGAGACCTGTCCCGTCGCGTGTCTAACTGGCGCGCAGACCGTTCCCTCGAAGAAGAGATGAAGGAACAGGGCATCATCGGCATCCAGGGCGTGGACACCCGCGCTGTGGTGCGCCACCTCCGCGACCAAGGCTCCGTGGCCGCCGGACTGTTCTCCGGCGAGGCCGTGACCACCGACGAGGACATGCTCTCCCAGGTCAAGGCCCAACCGACCATGGTGGGTGCAGACCTGGCAGCCGATGTGTCCACCGACGATGTGTATGTGATCGACGCCGAGGGCGCGCACAAGCACACGGTGATCGCCTACGACATGGGAATCAAAACCAACACGCCACGCGAATTCTCCCGCCGCGGCGTGCGCACCGTGGTGGTGCCATCGGATACCACCTTCGAGCGGGTGCAGGAACTAATGAAGGAATACTCGGTGACCGGCGTGTTCGTGTCCAACGGTCCCGGCGACCCGGCTACCGCTGACGTAACCATCGAACAAGTCAAGAAGGTCCTCGAGGCCAAGATTCCATTCTTCGGCATCTGCTTCGGCAACCAGATCCTGGGCCGCGCCCTGGGTATGGAGACCTACAAGCTCAAGTTCGGGCACCGCGGCGTCAACGTGCCCGTGATCGACCACCGCACCGGTCGCATCGATATCACCGCCCAGAACCACGGCTTCGCGCTCAAGGGCACGGCGGGCGAGGAGTTCGAGACCCCATTCGGACCCGCTGAGGTCACGCACACCTGCCTTAATGACGACGTGGTGGAGGGCGTGGCCCTCAAGGATGGATCTGCCTTCTCCGTGCAGTACCACCCAGAATCCGCCGCCGGCCCGCACGATTCCAACTCTCTGTTCGACCAGTTCGTAGAGCGCCTAGACCAAGAACAGTCCGCGTCTTAACTCGACGAGTACCTCACTCACTTAAGTCATCACCTCAATCAATAACTAGGAGATTCATTCCATGCCACGTCGGGAAGACATCAAGCACGTACTCGTCATCGGTTCCGGCCCCATCGTGATCGGTCAGGCCTGTGAGTTTGACTACTCGGGCACCCAGGCCTGCCGCGTCCTCAAGGAAGAGGGCCTACGAGTTACCCTGATCAACTCCAACCCCGCCACGATCATGACGGACCCGGAGTTCGCGGATCACACCTACATCGAGCCCATCCAGCCGGGCTACATCGAAAAGATCTTCGCCGCAGAGCAGGCCGCTGGCCACAAGGTCGACGCCGTACTGGCCACCTTGGGTGGACAGACCGCATTGAATGCTGCGATCCAGCTGGATCGCCTGGGCATCCTGGACAAATACGGCGTGGAGCTCATCGGTGCGGACATCGATGCCATCGAGCGCGGCGAGGACCGCCAGAAGTTCAAGGACATCGTGGCCAAGATCGGCGGCGATTCCGCTCGTTCCGCCGTGTGCCACAACATGGACGAAGTGCATGCAGCCGTGGCTGAGCTGGGACTTCCCGTGGTGGTTCGCCCGTCCTTCACCATGGGTGGCCTGGGCTCCGGCTTGGCTTATAACAACGAAGACCTCAACCGCATCGCCGGCGGCGGCCTGGCCGCTTCTCCGGAAGCTAACGTGCTGATCGAAGAGTCCATCCTGGGATGGAAGGAATTCGAGCTGGAGCTGATGCGTGATGGCAAGGACAACGTGGTGGTTGTCTGTTCCATTGAGAACGTGGACGCTCTGGGCGTGCACACCGGTGATTCCGTGACCGTGGCTCCGTCCATGACGCTGACCGACCGCGAGTTTCAGACCATGCGTGACCAGGGCCTAGCCATCTTGCGCGAGGTGGGCGTGGACACCGGCGGATGTAACATCCAGTTCGCTATCAACCCAGATGACGGTCGCATCATCACCATCGAGATGAACCCACGTGTGTCCCGTTCCTCTGCGCTGGCTTCCAAGGCCACGGGCTTCCCAATCGCCAAGCTGGCTGCAAAGTTGGCCATCGGTTACACCTTGGATGAAGTGCGTAATGACATCACCGAGGTCACCCCAGCTGCTTTCGAGCCGACGCTGGACTATGTGATCGTCAAGGCTCCTCGCTTCGCATTCGAGAAGTTCCCCGGTGCTGATGACACGCTGACCACCACGATGAAGTCCGTGGGTGAGGCCATGGCCATCGGCCGGAACTACATCACCGGCTTGAATAAGGTCATGCGGTCCCTGGAGACCAAGCAGACCGGCTTCTGGACCACCGCTGACGAGTACTTCGCTGGCGAGCGCGCCACCGACAAGGACGCGGTGCTGGAAGATCTAACCCGCCCGACCGAGGGTCGCATGTACGACGTTGAGCTGGCCCTGCGCCTGGGTGCCACCATCGACGAGGTCTACGAGGCGTCCAAAATCGACCCATGGTTCTTGGAGGAAGTCCAGGCTCTGGTTGATTTCCGCAACCAGCTAGAAAATGCGCCGGTACTGGACGAACAGCTGCTGCGCGAAGCCAAGTACCTGGGCCTGTCTGACCGGCAGATCGCCGCGCTGCGGCCAGAATTGGCAGGGGAGGACGGCGTGCGTTCGCTGCGCTGGTCCCTGGGAGTGCGTCCAGTCTTCAAGACCGTGGACACCTGCGCCGCTGAGTTCGAGGCCAAGACCCCATACCACTACTCTTCCTACGAGTTGGATCCCGCAGCCGAGACTGAGGTGACCCCGCAGACGGAAAAGAAGAAGGTTCTGATCCTGGGCTCCGGCCCGAACCGCATCGGCCAGGGCATTGAGTTCGACTACTCCTGTGTCCATGCTGCGCTCGAGCTGTCCCGTGTGGGCTACGAGACCGTCATGATCAACTGCAACCCGGAGACCGTATCCACGGACTACGACACTGCAGATCGTCTGTACTTTGAGCCGCTGACCTTCGAAGACGTCATGGAGGTCTACAACGCGGAAGCCGAGTCCGGCGAGATCGCCGGAGTCATCGTGCAGCTGGGCGGCCAGACCCCACTGGGCTTGGCACAGCGACTGGCAGATGCCGGTGTGCCTGTCGTCGGAACGTCGCCGGAGGCCATCAACCTGGCTGAGGACCGCGGCGAATTCGGCAAGGTTCTGGAGAAGGCCGAACTGCCTGCTCCTGCATACGGCACCGCTACCTCCTTCGAAGAAGCTCGGGACGTCGCATCCCGCATCGGTTACCCCGTGCTGGTGCGTCCGTCCTACGTGCTGGGCGGCCGCGGCATGGAAATCGTCTACGACGAGTCATCCCTCGAGGACTACATCTCTCGCGCCACCGAAATCACCGATGACCACCCAGTGCTCGTGGATCGCTTCTTGGACTCCGCCATCGAAATCGACGTGGACGCGCTGTGCGATGGGGAAGAGGTCTTCCTCGCAGGCGTGATGGAGCACATCGAGGAAGCCGGCATTCACTCCGGTGACTCCGCATGTGCCCTGCCTCCAATGACGCTGGGACCTGAGGACATCGAGAATGTGCGCCGCTCCACCCAGGCGCTGGCTCACGGCATTGGTGTCAAGGGCCTGATGAACGTTCAGTTCGCGCTGAAGGACGACATCCTCTACGTTATCGAGGCCAACCCTCGCGCATCCCGCACTGTGCCATTCGTATCCAAGGCCACCGGTACGCCACTGGCCAAGGCTGCCGCGCGCATCATGCTGGGAAGCACCCTGCAGGAGCTGCAGTCCGAGGGAATGATCCCGACCGATCGCGACGGTGGATCGCTGCCACTGGGGCATGCCATTGCGGTGAAGGAAGCGGTCATGCCGTTCAACCGTTTCCGCAGCCCAGACGGCAAGGTGTTGGATTCCCTGCTGAGTCCCGAGATGAAGTCCACCGGTGAGGTCATGGGTCTTGATTCTGACTTCGGCACAGCTTTCGCGAAGTCTCAGGAGGGCGCATTTGGTTCCCTGCCCACCTCCGGCACGGTGTTCGTGTCCGTGGCTAACCGCGACAAGCGCACCTTGATGCTTCCGATCATGCGCTTGGCCGACCTAGGCTTCGAGATTCTCGCCACCGAGGGCACCGCCCAGATGCTCAAGCGCAACGGCGTGCCGTGTGAGGTTGTCGCCAAGCTGTCCAGCATCAACGAAGAGTCCGAGGATCGAGCACGCTCTGTGGTGGACTACATCAACGAGGGCAAGGTGGACCTCATCCTTAACACTCCGGCAGGTTCTGCTGGTGCACGTCACGATGGCTACGACATCCGCGCTGCCGCAGTGAACATGGGTGTCGCCGCGATCACCACTGTTCAGGGCTGTGTGGCCGCTGTTCAGGGCATCGCGGCACTCCAGGGCGCTGACACCGAGGTGCGAGCAATCCAGGATTTGCAGCATTAATTGATCGATCTGCACGGCTCTCGCGTGTGAATGACGCAGGGGCCTGTGCGCCCCTCGTTTTCATATAGAAAGGCACTTGTTTCATGGTTGGTTCTCCAGCCCACTCCCGCCCGGAGGGCACGTTCGGTCAGCGATTCGTCGAGCGCGCGGCCACATACGGCCCAGTGTGCGTGGGGATCGACCCACACGCACAGTTAATGCAGGACTGGGGCTTGGAGGCCAACGTTGATGGCCTGCGTCAGTTCACGGACATCTGCGTGGAGGCCTTCGCAGAGACCGCCTGTGTGGTCAAGCCGCAGGTTGCGTTTTATGAGCGTTTCGGTTCGGCCGGGTTCGCAGTTCTGGAACGTGCGTTGTCCGCGTTGCGCGCTGCTGGTGTATTGGTTATTGCCGACGCTAAGCGCGGTGACATTGGATCCACGATGGCTGGCTACGCCACTGCGTGGTTGGATGACAGCTCGCCCTTGTGCGCAGACGCGGTCACGGTATCGCCATGGTTGGGCTTCGGTTCCTTGGAGCCGGTAATGCAGGCGGCGGAACAATCTCATAGGGGAGCGATTGTTCTGGCTGCTACGTCGAATCCTGAGGCTCCCTCTGTGCAGCTGGCAGACGTGCGCGGGGTCACCCTTGCACAAAGCATCGTCAACCAGGTTGCGCAGCGAAATGCTGTTCATGAGGGTCCTGGCAACTTGGGCGTGGTGGTGGGCGCAACCGTGGATAATCCACCTCAACTCGATGAAGTTGGTGGCATGATTCTCATGCCGGGAGTGGGAGCCCAGGGCGGATCGTTCGCAGATGTGGAGCGAATAGCCGGTGCCGCCGAGGCACTGGCATGTCCAAATGTTTCCCGCGGAGTGCTCAAGCGAGGGCCTGACGTGGGCGAAATATCTGACGCAGTGATGGAAATGCGTGCTAGTTATTTGAAATAGCGCTGATGAGTAGTGGTACACTTTCTCGGGTTAGGGCTGTTGAGCGCACGGTGATCCTCGTGGTCACGAGGGTAAACACTCAGATTCGGCACACAGATCGCTGAATTGCGGCATAGATAACTCGCCTTGAGTATTGCCTGTACGAACTTACCGAGTACTTCGTGTAAGTTCGTCAGCATCGTTGCTGCTACTCCCATGAGTTTCTGCAACACCCTAGACGTAGTTACGTACAAGACATTCGACTAGAACCTACAACGGAGGATCCCGTGGCACTTCCCCAGTTGACCCCGGAGCAGCGTGCAGAAGCACTCAAGAAGGCTGCAGAAGCTCGTAAGGCACGCGCGGAGCTGCGCGAGAAGCTGAAGCGAGGCGGCACCGATCTCAAGCAGGTGCTCAAGGACGCTGAAACCGACCCGATTCTGGGCAAGATGAAGGTTTCCGCACTGCTCGTATCTTTGCCAAAGGTGGGCAAGGTCAAGGCAGAGGAGATCATGAACCAGCTGGAGATCGCTCCTACCCGCCGCTTGCGCGGCCTGGGCGACCGCCAGCGTCGCGCACTCCTGGAGCACTTCGGCTTCGAGGAGTAAGTCGGTGACCAACGACACAGCTGAGGGGAGGGTCGTTGTTCTGGCTGGACCATCTGCAGTGGGTAAATCCACTGTTGTGTCCAAGCTGCGAAACGACGTCCCTCGACTCTTCTTCAGTGTGTCGATGACCACTCGCGATCCCCGTCCGGGAGAAGTAGATGGGCAGGATTACATCTACGTTTCCCGGGAGGATTTTCGTGAGGCCATCGAGGCCTCCAAGATGCTGGAATGGGCGGAAATCCATGGGGGCTTGCAGCTCTCAGGAACGCCGCGCGTTCCAGTGGAAGAAGCAATCGCTGAGGGCCGCCCCGTGCTCATCGAGGTTGACCTCGAGGGCGCGCGCAACATCAAGCGCCTCATGCCAAACGTGGAACTGGTCTTCCTAGCCCCACCGTCGTGGGAGATCCTGGTAGACCGGCTGACTGGACGTGGCACCGAGAGCCAAGATGTGATCGACCGCCGGTTAAAAACCGCGCGCGTTGAGATGGCCGCTCAGGATGAGTTCGACAGAGTAGTGGTTAACGACGACCTCAATACGGCAGTAGCTGAGATCTCTGGAATCCTCCAGGGCTCCTAACCAGCCCGCTGCGTGCGTGAGAACCGCACAGCCCCTTGAAGTATTTTAAAAGAGAAGGTGTACAACGTGGAAAATCAGGACGTGAACTCGAACGAGACGGTGTTCGATCCACCAGTAGGAATCACCAACCCGCCGATCGATGAGCTCCTGACCAAGGTTTCTTCTAAGTACGCGCTGGTGATTTTAGCCGCTAAGCGTGCGCGACAGATCAACGATTACTTCCAGACCATCGATGAGGGAGTCTTCGAGTTTGTTGGCCCGCTGGTGACCCCAGACGTGCAGGAAAAGCCTTTGTCCATTGCTCTGCGCGAGATCAACCAGGATCTCTTGGAGCACACCGAGGGTTAGACCCGCTAGGCTGTCCGTGTGAGTAATTCAACCAACGGATCACCCAACGGCTCTGCGCAAAAAATGCCGCTCCGCGTCTTAATAGGCGTTGGGGGCGGCATTGCAGCGTATAAAGCTGCCCACCTGGTTCGTTACTTCAAGGAATCCTCCCATGAAGTGCACGTTATCCCGACGCGCAGCGCACTGAAGTTTGTTGGCGCAGCGACGTTCGAGGCCTTGAGTGGCAATCCCGTGTCCACCGATGTTTTTGACAATGTGGATGAGGTGCAGCACGTGCGCCTGGGCCAAGAGGCTGACTTGATTGTCATCGCTCCAGCGACTGCCGACCTACTTGCGCGTCTGGCTACCGGACGGGCAGACGACCTGCTGACGTCGAGCTGCTTGGTGTCAACATGCCCGATCGTCCTCGCTCCGGCAATGCACACAGAGATGTGGGAGAACGCTGCAACACAAGCTAATGTCCGCACCCTGCGGGAGCGCGGCATCACCGTCATCGAGCCGGCACATGGCCGTCTGACGGGGAAGGATTCCGGTCCAGGCCGGTTGCCTGAACCCGATCACATCGGGGCACTGTCACTGGCGGTGGCACGCAACCAACACGCCGAGATATTCCGGCAATCCTTGGTGGGCAAGCGCGTGGTGGTCACCGCAGGCGGCACTGAAGAGCCGATCGACCCCGTGCGTTTTCTCACCAACGCGTCCTCTGGACGCCAAGGATACGCGCTGGCTGATATCGCCGCGCAACGTGGCGCTGACGTGACCCTCATTTCCGCTAGCACGGATGTACTGCACACACCCAGTGGGGCAGAGGTAGTGCATGTGCGCACTGCTCTGGAACTCCAAGCCGCGGTACAGGAAGCTGCGCCCCACGCAGATCTGATGGTTATGGCTGCGGCTGTGGCGGACTATCGGCCAGAGTCAGTGGCGGCGTCGAAAATGAAGAAGGACGGCGACCACGATTTCTCCACGTTGAAGATGACCGAGAACCCGGACATCCTGGCGGGCCTCGTTCAGGCACGGAGGGAGGGGGAGATCCCTTCCGAGACGGTCATCGTGGGCTTTGCTGCGGAGACGGGGGATGAGAAGAGTAGTCCTCTCGAGCACGCTAAGCGCAAGTTCCTGCGCAAGGGTTGCGACCTGTTGATGTGCAATGCGGTGGGAGAGGGCAAGGTCTTTGGCCAGGAGGACAATGCGGGCTGGTTGCTGAGCGCTCGCGATACTCCAGGTGCGGAAGGCCGGGAAGATCCCACCGTGATTGACGTGCCTTCGGGACCTAAATTGGATGTGGCTGCGCGCATCCTCGACGAAGCAGAAACCCTGCTGACCCCACATTAATGACAAATACAGACAGCTTGGTCTAGTATCTAAGTTCTGTTCTTAAATCATTGCCGTGACCTAAGCTGCCACCCATAGCCGATAGCCCACGCGAACAATCAACACAGTAAAGAAGGTCTCTACGTTGTCCCTGCGACTGTTTACCAGCGAATCCGTCACTGAGGGGCATCCAGACAAGATCTGCGATGCCATCTCCGATTCCATTCTGGATGCCCTCTTGGAGCAGGACCCAGAGGCTCGCGTGGCAGTAGAGACGGTTGTGACCACCGGGCTCGTGCACGTGGTGGGAGAGGTGCGCACCAAGGCATATGTGGAGATCCCCCAAATTGTCCGCAATACGCTGACCAAGATCGGCTTCACCAGCTCTGACATGGGCTTTGACGGCAAGACTTGTGGCGTGAGCATCTCCATCGGTGAGCAGTCTCCGGAGATCGGCGCGGGCGTGGACACCGCCATCGAACACCGGGAGCACTCGACCGGCGAGCTAGACGCAGACGATCAGCTGGGCGCAGGCGATCAGGGACTCATGTTCGGCTACGCCACCAACGAAACCGCAGAGCTGATGCCTCTGCCTATTTCCCTGGCTCACCGCCTAGCGCACCGCCTGGCGGAGGTACGCAACGAGAACATCGTTCCGGGCCTGCGCCCGGACGGCAAGACCCAGGTCACCTTCGCCTACGACGAAGCGGGAAAGCCCGTCAAGCTGGATACTGTGGTGATCTCCACGCAGCACGACGAGTCCTGGGTGGGCGAGGCGCAGCGTCAGAGCTTGGCTGCCTCGCTGAAGCATCACGTGCTCGATCACTGTGTGGCCGAGGCCGGAATCCAGCACTTGGTGCACGCCGATGTGAACCTGCTGGTCAATCCTTCCGGTTCCTTCGTGCTGGGTGGCCCCATGGGCGATGCTGGTCTGACCGGCCGCAAGATCATCGTGGACACCTACGGCGGCATGGCTCGCCACGGCGGCGGCGCATTCTCCGGTAAGGATCCTTCAAAGGTGGACCGTTCCGGTGCCTACGCGATGCGCTGGGTAGCGAAGAACATCGTGGCCGCCGGTCTTTCGGAAAAGGCAGAAGTACAGATCGCGTACGCCATTGGCCGCGCCAAGCCGGTGGGCCTGTATGTGGATACTCACGGTACCGCAGCTGCAGATCTGACCGACGAGCAGATCCAGCAGGCCGTGTTGACGGTTTTTGATCTGCGTCCTACCGCGATCTTGCGCGAGCTGGATCTGAAGCGTCCGCTGTACGCCCAAACCGCTGCCTATGGGCACTTTGGTCGCACGGATGTGGACCTGCCGTGGGAGCGCACCAATCGCGTGGATGAGCTCAAGGCCGCACTGGGTCGATAGCTGCTCGCGGGTGGTTTTCTGCCTCATGCGTTGCACCTGAACCAGCGCTGTCTGGCCACTCGTTACACTAGGTGACCGTGACTACCCAACGCCCTGCATTGTCGGAACCCATCGCCCGGGTTCTGCCTTTGTTGGGCGTTGCGCATTTGGATCGGCTTTTCGATTACTCCATCCCAGAGGCAATGCAGAGCACGGTGCAGCCGGGGATGCGCGTCCGTGTTCGCTTCGCGGGCCGTTTGGTGGATGCGCTGGTGGTTCAGCGCCGCCGTACTAGCGATCACGCGGGCAGCTTGCGTCCGATCGAGCGCTTGATCAGCCCTGATGTGGTGTGCGACGAGCATATGTTTCGCCTGATCGATCAAATTGCTGAGCGCAGCGCAGGCATCCGCTCGGATATCGTGCGCATGGCCATCCCGCCCCGCCACGCCGCCGCGGAAAAGGCGGGCTTGTTTGGCGATGGGCGTTCGTGGGTGGATCTGTATGGTTCGTTGGTTCCCGTGGAGCAGTTGTGCGAGTCCTCTTTGTCCGACGCCAACTCCGCCTTCTCCAGCTACAGCAATGGTCCGGAGTACGTCTCTTCCGTGATTCACGGAACGGCCAATTCCGCCAGTGTTCTCACTCTGCCGGGTGAGGATTCCGCTTTCCTGGCGGCGGTTCTTGCCGCCGCCACAGCGTGGAATGGGCAGCAAGCTGGTGTCTTGATCGTCGCGCCCACGCAAAAGGTAGTCGACCGCGTGGGGGCCTATCTTCGGACGTGGGTATCGGCGGCGCAGATCACGGAGATGACGGCCGCGGAAGGCCCCAACGCACGCTACCGGAGGTTCCTCTCTATTCTGCACGGGCAGGCTCGCTTGGTTGTGGGCACGCGTTCAGCGGTTCTGGCTCCGGTACAGAACCTGAAGTTGATCGTGGTGCTGGGGGAGTCCGATGACAACTTGGTGGATCCGCGTGCGCCGTACTTGCACGCCAGGGACGTGGCCAAGCTCCGCGCGGAGGAATCTGAGGCCGCCCTGGTGACGGTCGGGGTGCATCGCTCGGCAGAGATCCAGCAGTGGATTGAGGCAGGACAGATGCAGTCCATTTCCGTACCGCGACCGACAGTCGGCGAACATCTTCCGCTGATCAGGGCGTTGGGGGAGACAGATCTGCAGCGCGAGCGCGAGGCCTATTCTCGTGGCTCCCGAGTGCCCACTTTGGCCTTCCATGCCATCCGGCACGCGCTCGATGCGAGCGAACCAGTACTCGTCCAGGTTCCGCGTAGGGGCTATGCCCCGGCGCTGTCGTGCTCTCGCTGTCGCACGCCAGCTCGGTGCCGACATTGCAATGGTCCTCTGGAACTGCCCGCCTCCGGGGAGGCTGCCGTTCCTCGCTGCCGGTGGTGCGGCGCATCAGCAGGTCAATTCACCTGCTCGGCCTGCGGTAATAATTCGGTTCGCATGTCCGTCATCGGACAGGACCGCACGGTCGAAGAGCTGGGCCACGCCTTTCCGGGGGTGCCCATCATCTCCAGCGGCGGGGAGTCGGTGCGGGTCGAAGTTCCCCACAAACCCAGCATCGTGGTGGCCACCCCGGGTGCCGAACCTCGAGTAGCACCGCAGGATAAGAACAGCCTCGTCGGCCTCTACGGCGCTGCGGTGATGCTGGATCCATGGATTGTACTGGGTAAAGAAGATCTGCGGGCCAACGAGAATGCCGTGCGCCAGTGGATGCAGGCAATCTCCCTGGTCAAACCACACGCACACGGTGGTCTGGCCGTACTGACCGCGGATGCGTCATTGCATTCCGTGCAGCAGGTCATCCGTTGGGATCCGGAAAGAGCGGCGATGTCGGAGTTGGCGTCGAGAAAGGAAGCTCACTTTCCCCCGGCAGCAACCGTGGCTGCAGTCGATGGCACCGCAGCCAGCATCGAAAACCTCATCGACCTGGCAGAACTACCTGCGACAACCGAACTGCTCGGCCCCGTGGAGCTTCCCCCTGGAGTGCGGCTGCCCGCGGGAATGGATAAGTCGGAGGCAGACAGCGCGCGAAGACTCATCGTGCGCGTTCCCCACGAAGATGCGATTGCTCTGGGCAGTGCGCTGAAGACGGCGCAGGCGGTACGCGCCACGCAGAAGAACGCCGGGCCGCTACGGGTGATTATGAACCCAGTGCGCATCGGCTAACCTTGTCGCTATGACTGAGCTTTCCATGCGTTACTTTGGCGACCCCGTACTCCGCACTGTCTCGGACCCCATTGCCGAGGACAAGGTGGGATCGGCAGCAACAAAGACGCTGGTAGCAGACATGTTGGAGACGATGGATGCTTATGGTGGCGTTGGCCTTGCCGCCAATCAGGTGGGGGTGACCCAGCGCGTATTCGTCTACGACTGCGAAGGCGACCGCGGCCACATCATCAACCCCGTGTGGACGGTGATCGATAACGAGACCCAAACCGGCACCGAAGGGTGCCTGTCTATTCCAGGAATCGGCGGTACCGTGACACGCGCCGAGCGGGTCCGCGTGCAGGGACTGACCGTGGACGGCGAGCCAGTGGACCGCGAAGTCACAGGCCTGTTGGCGCGCTGCGTTCAACACGAAACGGACCACCTCGACGGCGTGATGTTCCTCAAGCATTTGTCGCCGGAGGAACGCAAGGAAGCGATGTCCGCCATCCGCACGGCCGATTGGTTCCAGAACGCATGAGCGCGATGAAGATCCTGTTTGCAGGCACGCCCGAACCCGCCGCGTATGCGCTGCGTCGTTTAATTGACGACGCAAACCTCGATGTGGTCGGAGTGATCACCCAACCTGATGCCAAGCGTGGCCGGGGGCGCAGCCTGCACCCCAGCAAGGTCGCTGAAGTAGCCGACGAGCACGGCATCCCGGTGCATAAGTGGCCGTCCTTGAAGACCGGTGTGGAGCAGGCAGAAGATCCGCGCGCTGTCTTGGCCAGCTATGCAGATCAGGGAGTGACTGCCGTGGCCGTGGTGGCCTATGGCAACCTGATTCCGTCTGATCTCCTGGATGTTTTCGAGTTCGGTTGGCTTAACCTGCACTTTTCTCTGCTGCCGCGGTGGCGGGGAGCAGCTCCCGTGCAGGCCGCCATCGCTGCCGGAGATAACATCACGGGCGCCACAATCTTTCGCATCGAAGAGGGTCTGGATACCGGCCCGATGCTCAGCTCCTATGACGAGCAGATTGGCATTGCGGACACGGCCGATGATCTGCTGACGCGCCTGACCTTGCAGGGCCGGGAGCTGCTGGCGGACACGTTGATTTCGCTGCATGAGGGCACGGCCACACTGACAGAGCAAGATGTATCTTTGGCCACCCATGCAGGCAAGATTCACTCTGCCGATGCCCGAATCGAATGGAGCGCACCAGCGGACGTCATTCAGCGCGTGGCGCGTGCCCACACACCAGCACCGGGAGCCTGGACGCTGCTGAACGAGCAGAGATTCAAGATCGGGATGATGCTTCCATGGTCCGACGGGGAAGAAGTGCCCGCGCTGAGGCCCGGGCAGATCTGCGTGTGTAACAAGCGCGTGATCGTGGGCGCGGGAGACCAGAACGTCCTCGAGATCACCGCGATTCAGCCACCCGGCAAGAAGATGATGAACGCTGCCGACTGGGCACGCGGTCAGCAAGAGCTCACGGAACAACGCCCGCAGTTCGACGCTGCACAATCCGGTCAGGAAGAGGATCACTAATGGGAGGATTTCGCTCGCGCGCTGAGTCATCGCAGCCGCAGGAGCCAGAACGCAAAAACGCTGGACACGACAGCTCTGGGCGCAATCAGTCTGGGCCTAATCAGTCTGGCCGCAACAGCTCACCGGACAAGCGCACGGCTGGCAGCTCCGATGACGGCCGATCAGGGCAGAGGTCGGCGTCGGGAAAGAACTCAACGAGGCGCAACGACCGCAACGGCAAGGCTTCGAAGGGCTACCAACAGCGTCGGCCGGAGCATCGTCAGACTAAGGCAAGGCAGGCAGGCAGTGGCGATAAGGCGCGCGACGTGGCGCTTTCGGTGCTGCGCGAGGTGACGGTCAACGAGGCCTTCGCCAACCTCGTACTCCCACGCGCGATCAAGGACGCGAACCTGACCGGTCGCGATGCAGCGTTTGCCACAGAGCTGACCTACGGCACGCTGCGCGCCACCGGGCTGCTGGATGCGATCATCGCCGAGGCAGCGGGGCGCCCAGTGGACAAGATCGACTCAGTGGCGCTAGATATTCTGCGCTTGGGTGTATATCAGATCCTGCGCACGCGCGTGGATGACCATGCGGCGGTCAACACCTCGGTGGAACTGGCGAAGGCCAATGCCGCCGGCCAGGCCAGCGGCTTCATCAACGGCGTGCTGCGCACTATCACCCGCACCTCCGCGGAAAAGTGGATCAACAAGGTTGCTGGGGGATCGGAATTGGAGGACCTGGCGCTGCGCAACGCCCACCCCGCGTGGATCGCGCAAGCGTTCAACGATGCACTGCACCACCGCGCGGATGCACAGGAAATCCACCCCGAACTCGAGGCGGCTCTGGAGGCCGATGACAAGCGCCCGGTGGTGCACCTCGCCGCGCGCCCTGGGCAGATCAGCGCGGAAGAACTTGCGCTGGTCACCGGTGGCGAGGAGGGCACGTGGTCTCCCTACGCGGTCTACCTGGAAGAGGGTGCCCCGGGAGAACTTGAGCCTGTGCGCGACGGTTTAGCCTCCGTCCAAGACGAGGGCAGTCAGATGATCGCCCTGGCGCTGGCTCGTGCTCCTCTGAACCGTGATGATGCCGGCCGGTGGCTGGACCTTTGTGCAGGTCCGGGAGGCAAGACCGCGTTCTTGGGCTCGTGGGCTCAGGGAGACTCGGCCACCGTGGATGCGGTGGAATTGGCCTCGCACCGTGCGACTTTGGTGAAGAACTCCACCAAGGGATTGCCCGTGCGCGTGCACACCGGCGACGGCCGCGACGTGACTTCCGTGGCTGGCCTCGACGCACCTGACGAAGGCTTCGACCGCGTGCTGGTAGATGCGCCATGTTCGGGTTTGGGCGCACTGCGCAGGCGGCCCGAAGCGCGCTGGCGCAAGGCCGCCACAGATATTCCGGAGTTGGTCTCGTTGCAACGAGAGCTACTGCGCTCTGCGATCAAGGCAACCGCACCGGGCGGAGTGGTGATCTACTCGACGTGCTCTCCTCACCTCAAGGAGACCTCCGCGGTGGTGCGTTTCGTGGCCGAGGAGACGGGATTGGAGACGCTCAATCTGTTCGACGTCCTCCCGGAGTTGACCAACGAGGGCGCTTCCGCCGCGGGACCTTTTGTCCAGATGTGGCCACACAAGCACGGCACGGACGCGATGTTCATCGCCGCGCTGCGCAAGCCCTTGCCCATTTACACCCCCGCGTAAACTGAGGAACTATGTCTGAGAATCCTGCCGGTCAAAAGACCATCATCGCCCCGTCAATCTTGGCCGCGGACTTTAGCCGCTTGGCCGAGGAAATCGCTCGCGTGGACAACGCGGAATGGCTGCACATCGACGTCATGGATGCGCATTTTGTTCCCAACCTCTCCTTTGGCCTGCCAGTGGCAAAGTCGCTGGTTCCACACACGGATAAGCACCTTGACGTGCACCTAATGATTGAGGACCCCGCCCGCTGGGCACCGGACTACGCCAATGATTTCCAGTCCGTCACCTTCCATTTGGAGGCCGTGCAGGATGTCGACGAGGCAGTAGCACTGGCAGCCAAGCTGCGTGGCGTGGGAACGATGGCAGGCATTTCCATCAAGCCGAATACTCCTGTGGAGCCCTTGCTGGATCACTTGGAGAAGTTCGACATCGTGCTGGTCATGTCCGTGGAGCCTGGCTTCGGTGGACAGAAGTTCATGCCTGAGGTGCTGGACAAGGTCCGCGCACTGCGCGAACGCATCGATGCGGATGGTCTCTCCACCCTCATCGAGATCGATGGCGGCATCGGAATCGAATCCACCACACCCTCGGCCGAAGCGGGCGTGGATGTTTTTGTGGCCGGCTCCAGTGTGTTTGGCCACGAGGCGCCCGCCACGCAGGTCACCGCGATCCGCGAGGCAGCCCAGGCTGCGCTCGCCGATGGTCAGTAAGTGTCTGTAGAGCTCAACCACCTCGGTGCCTCCCGCTCCGAGGAGCTGCGCCTGTTCTTCCACGCTGACGAGTTGGCGTGGGCGGTGGCAGGAACCACTTCGCCCAACCCAGCAGTCGGTTGCCTCCTGCTCGATGACACAGGCCGGATCATTGGCCAGGGCGCCACGCAGCCAGCCGGTGGCGCGCATGCCGAGGTGATGGCACTGGCAGACGCACAGACTCACGGCGAGGACGTGCGGGGGAGCCGGGCGGTAGTCACTCTCGAGCCATGCAACCACACTGGCCGCACCGGTCCGTGTTCCCATGCGTTGGCTGAAGCTGGTGTGGCCCGGGTGGACTACCTCTTTGCGGACCCCAACCCGCAGGCACAGGGCGGAGCGGACTATTTGCGTGCGCACGGCGTCGAGGTCAATGGACCTGCACTGAGCCCAACACACAAGGAAGACGAACCTCCCACCCAATGGGTGCCAATCTTCGCCGTGGAAACGTGGCTGACTTCTGTGGTGCACCTTCGCCCGCACGTCACGCTGAAACTCGCCTCCACCATCGACGGCTTCATCGCCGCCACAGACGGCACCAGTCAGTGGATCACCGGCGAGGCTGCTCGCAGGTACGTCCACGAGGATCGCGCGCGCCGAGATGCCATCGTGGTGGGCACGGGCACGGTGGCTGCGGACAATCCTCGCCTCACCGCACGCGATGAATCTGGTCAGCCGATGCCGCAGCAGCCGTTGCGGGTGGTCATGGGACGGCGTTCCATTCCCGACGACGCCGCGATCCACCACCCTCCAGGCCAGGCATTGCACCTGCGGGAGCACAATCCGCGGGTGGTTCTGCAGGAAATGCACTCCCGCGGAATGGTCGACGTGTTGGTGGAAGGCGGACCCCACATCACCACGGCTTTTTTGGACGCTGGGGTAGTGGACCGCATTGAGCTCTATCAAGCCCCATCACTACTGCGCGCCGGACAACCCAGCATGATTGCGCCGGTTAACTTGAGCACTTCCATGTCCGATATTCGGGAACTGAATCCGCGACAGATGCGTGTCTTGGGACGCGATACGCTATGGACGTTATCCCGTTGACGGCGGGCGGGATCCTCGGGCACCAGCCACGAAGAGCTAGCACGGAAGGCTAGATAGATGTTTACAGGAATTATCGAAACCATCGGACGCATCTCTGACATCGAGCGTGCGGAGGATTCCATCCGCATGCACGTGACAGCTCCAGAGGTCATGGAGGATGCACATCACGGCGATTCCATCGCGATCAATGGGGTGTGTTTGACCGTCACCGATTTCGATGCGCAGGGTTTTTGGGCCGACGTCATGCAGGTGACCTTGGATTACACCGCTCTTGGTTCCGCGGAAGAAGGTTCTCGCGTGAATGTAGAGCGGGCGATGTCACACCAATCTCGCTTCGGCGGACACGTGGTGCAAGGGCATGTCGATGGCACTGCCACCTTGGTGAATCGCACTCCTAGTGAGAACTGGGAAATCTTTCGCTTCACATTGGATAACCCTGAGCTGGCGAAGTACCTAGTGAAAAAGGGTTCCATCGCTGTCAACGGCACGTCGCTGACCGTGGCTGAAGCCTCTGAGCTTGGCGAGCAGCAGCAATGGTTTGGAATCTCGCTGATTCCCACCACTTTGGAGGACACCATGTTGGGGGACTTGAGCATCGGAGACTCGGTCAACATTGAGTGCGATGTCTTGGCAAAATACGTGGAGCGGTTGAACGGTCAACGCTGAGAGCGGACCCAATGCGCGTCCGGACTTGTACGTAGATAAGGTTAGAGAAATGGAAGACACTCCTCAGGGCACGTCATCGTCCACCATGTTGGATGATGTGGAGCGCGCCATCGCAGATATCGCCGCGGGCAAGGCAGTCGTTGTGGTTGACGACGAAGATCGGGAAAACGAGGGCGACCTAATCTTCGCGGCCGAGCTTGCTACTCCCGAACTCGTTGCCTTTATGGTTCGCTACAGTTCCGGCTACGTGTGCGTGGGCATGTCCAATGAAGATTGCGACCGCCTAGGTCTGCCCCCAATGGTCGCCCGCAACGAGGACGTGCGCAATACGGCCTACACCGTGACCGTGGACGCCGCCGAGGGCGTCACCACGGGTATTTCCGCAACCGACCGTGCCCACACGCTGCGCACGCTGTCTGCTGCTGAGTCCGTCTCCACCGATCTGAACCGTCCGGGTCACGTGGTGCCTCTACGCGCTCGCGACGGGGGCGTGCTGGTCCGCGCCGGACACACCGAAGCTTCCGTGGATCTCGCCAAGGCTGCCGGCCTGCGCCCCGCTGGTGCGCTGTGTGAAGTTGTCAGCGAAGAAAACCCCACTGAGATGGCACGCCTGCCGGAGCTGCGTCGCTTCGCGGACAAGCACGATCTCGCACTGATCTCCATCGAGCAGCTCGTCGAGTGGCGCCGCGCTAACACTCCCGTGGTGGAGCGTAGCGTCGAGGTGGGACTGCCCATAAAGCTCGGCGAATTCCAAGCCGTGGGTTACACCAGCCTGGTCGACGGCATCGAGCACGTCGCCCTCGTCGCTGGAGACGTCTCCGGCCAAGAAGATGTACCCGTGCGCGTGCACTCCGAGTGCCTCACCGGCGATGTTTTCGGATCCCTGCGCTGCGACTGCGGTGAGCAGCTGGATGCCGGATTGCGCTATATCTCCGAGCAAGGCCAGGGCATTCTCATCTACATCCGTGGCCACGAAGGCCGTGGGATTGGTCTGGTCCCCAAGCTCCGCGCCTACGTACTGCAGGACGAGGGGCAAGACACGGTGGATGCCAACGTATCCCAGGGATACCCCGCGGACCTGCGGGAATACTCCGCGGCGGCGCAGATCATTCAGGATCTCGGCCCTGAATCTATTCAGCTGATCTCCAATAACCCGGACAAGAAGGCCAAGCTCACTGCCTATGGCGTGAACATCACCGGACGCGTCCCCGTGGAGCTCCCGGCCAACCCCAACAACGTGGAATACCTGCGCACCAAGCGTGACCGCATGGGGCACCAGCTGGATTCGCTGAGCTAATAAGCCACGAGGTGGGCGTCGAAGAAATAGACCCCACCACCCCCGCACACACTGACCGAAAGGACCCCGATGGCACACGACGGACTGTCTCAACTGCACGTCCGCGACGGCGAAGCAGCCGGCATGCGCGTAGCAGTCATCAGCGCCACTTGGAACGCCGAAATCACCGATGCGCTGCACACCCGCGCCATCAACCGCGCCAAGCAAGCCGGTGCCAGCGTGAGCGAGTGGCGGGTTGCGGGAGCACTCGAGTTGCCCGTCGTGGTGGCAGAAGCCGTCAAGCATTTCGACGCCGTGGTGGCCACCGGCTGCGTCATCGAAGGCGAAACCGAGCACTTCCGCGTTGTCTGCGATGCCGTGACCTACGGTCTGACCCGAATTCCCATCGATTCTGGGGTACCCGTGGGCAACGGCGTGCTGACGGTGCAGAACCAGCAGCAGGCTATCGACCGTGCAGGCGGAGAAGGCGCAGCCGAAGACAAGGGAGCAGATTCTGCTCTCGCCGCAATCCAGGCGGCGTTGACGCTCAAGCAGATCGCCAACAGCTAGCAGCTCATCCCCACCCCGATCCGATTGGTTCTGCGGGACTTTTTCCTTGCATCGGATCGGGAGTAACGTGAATGCCGTGAATAACTCGGAGATTGGACAGCACCACTCGATGCCTACCGAAGCAGAGAATGCCCATGCGCCGCAATCCAGCACTGGTGATGACTGGCTGCTGGTGGTTACTTCTCCGTTTCTGAAAAAGCTCGCGTACGCGGGCGTGGCTGTGGTGATGCTTGTTCACATCTTCCTCGCCGTGGTAGTGGGTATTGGCGATACCGGCGTGGCGGTGACTCTGACGGACCGTCTGGGATTCATCGGCATCGGCCTGATCTTTTCCCTTGTTTGCCTGACCCTGCTTCGCCCACGCGTGCGGGTCAGCGCCCAAGGCGTGGAGGTGCGCAACATTGCCAACGCGCAGTTCTACCCGTGGGATATCGTCCATGGACTGTCTTTCCCCACCCAGGCGCAGACGGCTCGCTTGGAGCTGCCGGACTTTGAGTTCGTGCCGATGATGGCTATGCACATCCGGGACCGCGAGACCATCGCAGACACTGTCGAGTCTTTCCGTCAGCTGGAAGACCGCTACATGCCGCTCGATTAGCCCCACAGACTCGAATCCAGAGACGTCTATGGCAAGTACCGTTGATTACCGACCGGAACCGGGGACCATCCCCACGGATCCGGGGGTCTATACGTTCCGTGACGCGCACGATCGCGTGATCTACGTGGGCAAAGCGAAGAATCTTCGCGCCCGCCTGAGCAATTATTTTCAAGACCTTTCGCAGCTACATCCCCGCACCCGCGCCATGGTGCAGACTGCTAATCGCGTGGTGTGGACTGTGGTCTCCAGTGAGTTCGAGGCCCTTAACCTCGAGTACACATGGATCAAGCGCTTTAACCCGCGCTTCAACGTCATGTACCGGGACGATAAGACGTACCCGATGTTGGCCATCAGCGCGAAGGAAGAAGTTCCCCGCGCCTTCGTGTACCGCGGTCCCCGCCGCAAGGGTGTACGTTACTTCGGCCCATACCCCAAGGCCTGGGCGATCCGTGACACTCTGGAATCCCTGACCCGTGTGTTTCCCATCCGCACCTGTACTCGCGGGGTGTACAAGCGCCATGCTGCTCTCGGCCGCCCGTGCCTATTGGGCTACATTGATCGCTGTTCTGCACCGTGCGTGGGCAATATCAGCGTGGAGGATCACCGGGCGCTTGTTGATCAGTTCTCGAGCTTCTTGGCCGGTAATACCGAGCCGGTGAAGCGCCGCGTTCGCAAGGAAATGGAGGCAGCTGCGGAGGATCTCGATTTCGAGCGAGCCGCCAGCTATCGCGACCAGTTGGCCGCAATGGACAAGGCCATGGAGAAGCAGGCCGTAGTCTTCTCGGACAGCACGGACGCGGACGTTATCGCTGTGGTCTCAGATGAATTGGAAGCCGCCGTGCAGATCTTTCACGTGCGCGGCGGTCGCATTCACGGTCAACGTGGGTGGGTCGTGGAGCGCGATGAAGTCTCCGACGCCGACCTGACCGGCCAGTTCCTCACCCAGTTCTACGGGGACGAGGCCGAGCTGGCCCGCGCTACAGAGTCTGCTGTTGCTGGAGCCTCTTCGCAGCCCGTCGATAGGGAACTGGCCGCGGCCATCAATCCTGCGGCCCGCGCGGAGCTGGGGGACTTGGTCGGAGATGTACAGGTCACCCCGGTGCCTCGGGAGGTGCTGGTGGAATCCGTGCCGGATAACGCGGATGAGCTCAGCCAGTGGCTCACTGAGCTGCGCGGCTCCCGAGTGACCATCCGCCGCCCCTTGCGGGGAGACAAGAAGTCCCTCATGGAAACGGCGAAGTCAAACGCCAAGCAAGCCTTGGCCCAGCACAAACTCAAGCGCTCTGGTGACCTCACCACCCGCTCAGCTGCATTGCAGCAGCTCCAAGAAGCGCTGTGGATGGACGAGTCTCCGCTGCGCATCGAGTGCACGGATATCTCTCATATCCAGGGCACGGACGTGGTGGCCAGCCTCGTGGTCTTCGAGGACGGACTGCCGAAGAAGTCCGACTATCGCCGCTACAAGATCAAGGAAGCCGCGGGAGACGGCCACTCCAACGATGTCGCCTCTATCGCCGAAGTGGTGCGACGTCGCTTCAAGCGCCACCACGAGGACCAGGCGGCCATGCCCATGGGGGACGACGGTGGAGATCTTCTGGAAGGTGAAGAAGAACTCGAGGTGGCGTCGACAAAGAAATTTGCCTACCCACCGCAACTGTTCATCGTCGACGGCGGCCTGCCCCAGGTCAACGCAGCGCAACAAGTCTTGGACGAATTGGGCGTCACGGATGTCACCTTGGTGGGCATCGCCAAACGACTCGAAGAGATTTGGGTACCGGGCGAGGACTACCCGGTGATCATGCCGCGCACCTCCGATGCGCTCTACCTGGTGCAATACCTGCGCGATGAAGCCCACCGCTTTGCCATCACGTTCCACCGGCAGCAGCGAAGCAAGCGGATGCGACGCTCCAAGCTGGACGATATCCCCGGTTTGGGACCGGCCCGCCGCAAGCAATTGGTGTCTACTTTCGGCTCCGTAGCAAAGGTCAAGGAAGCCAGCGTGGAGGATCTCACCGCACTGAACGGATTCGGCCCGAGCCTGGCGCAGAAGATTTACGACGCTCTGCACCAACCAGCGCAAAATTCCGATTAAGCTCGGGGTCATGGTGAATCAGGACTCGGTTGAGCACAACCCGGCGAACGAACACTCGGCGAATCAAGAGACGCACGACCCTGCTGCCATGCCGCCGTTGATTTTGATCACGGGTATGTCCGGCGCTGGGCGACGCGCAACGTCCGCAGCCCTCGAGGAACTGGGATGGTACGTGGCAGAAAACCTGCCGCCCGAGCTCATCGTGCGCATGGCCGAGATGAGTTTCGAGGACGATTCCCCGATCGAGCGTCTCGCCATCGTCACCGACGTGCGCTCCCGCGATTTTGCCGGCAGCCTGTCGGACGTTCTGGACAAGCTCAACGCGTCCGGTCGCCGGCCGATTGTTCTTTTTCTCGACGCCACCAATACCGAGCTCATCAAGCGTTACGACACGGTACGTCGTACCCATCCTTTGCAGGGGGATGGGACCGTCCAAACGGGCATTGATCGGGAGCGCGCGCTGCTGCAGAGCATCCGCAACCGGGCGGACATTGTCCTAGACACAACCAACACCAGCGTGCACGATCTCCGCCGAGTGTTGGAGCAGTATTTCTCCAACATGAACCAGCAGTCCGTTCGCGTAAACATCCAGTCCTTCGGCTTTAAGCACGGCGCTCCAAATGACGTAGATGTCCTGCTAGATGCCCGCTTCCTGCCGAACCCACACTGGGAAGAAGATCTGCGCGAATTCAGTGGCTTGGATCCCAAAGTCTCCAACTTCGTTCTGACTCAGCCAGGCGCAGTGGACTTCCTCGATTCCGCCCAAAGGATGCTGACCTCAATGCTTCCGGGCTACCAGCGCGAAGGCAAAAAGTACGTCTCTTTCGCCGTGGGCTGTACAGGAGGCAGGCACAGAAGCGTGGCCGTTGCAGAAGAAATGGCACACCGGTTGAAGGATAACGGCGTGGACGTTCGCGTACTGCACCGAGATGTGGAGCGCTGAACACACCATGAACACGTCACGATCTAGCCATACTTCGGCGACCCACAATGCTCCCGACAAGGCAGTTGAAGGTGAACTTTCTGAGCATCCCGGTCAGGTTCGTATTGCCAGTTTGGGCGGCGGACACGGTCTGTTTAACACGCTGCGCGGGGCGCGAGTAGTCGCTGACGATGTGACAGCCATCGTCACTGTGGCAGACGACGGCGGATCCTCCGGACGCATGCGTCGAGAATTGGGATCCATCCCACCCGGCGACCTCCGCATGGCACTGGCTGCCTTGACCGAGGACTCGGAGGGCGGGCGGCTGTGGGAAGAGGCAATCCAACACCGCTTCGGTGGCTACGGCGCCTTGAAGGGCCACGCCGTGGGAAACCTCATGATCAGCGGCCTGGAACAGGTTCTGGGTTCCCTCGTTCGTGCGCTCGATGAGATGGGCAAACTGCTGGGAGTCAAGGGACGTGTGCTGCCCATGTGCCCTGAACCATTGGACCTGGAAGCGGAGGTATCCGGACTGGAGGAGGATCCCCGCGAGGTGGTCCCGGTGCGCGGACAAGTGGCCGTGGCCACCACCATGGGGCAGGTACGGCGCGTACGCATGATCCCGCACCGGCCAGCAGCCACACCCGAGGCGGTGACTGCGATTGAGAACGCGGACCTCATCACGCTAGGACCGGGCAGCTGGTTTTCTAGCGTCATCCCACACATCCTCGTGCCCGGCCTCGTGGACGCGCTCAACGCAGCCAAGGCGCCCAAGGTATTGATCATGAACCTGGTGGCCGAAGCAGGAGAGACCGCGGGCATGTCCATGGAGCACCACATTCACATGGTGTTCCAGCACGCGCAATCGTTGGCTATCGACGTCATCGTGGTGGACATGTCTGTCATGCCACGGCCTGCCCAGCGCACGCACGTGGAGCGGGCGGCACAAGCTCTGGGCGCCAAGGTTATCTACCGCGATGTCCGCGAAGATGATGCGCGCGGACGCTTCGGGGATAGACATAAGCCAGCGAAAATGGCGGCCGTCTTCCAAGAGATCTTGTCCACACCGATTGACTCGTTGCCCAGCACTTTGGCCAACAACGGCTAGTGATACCGTCAAGATCGACAATTCTTCGAAAGGACGTGGCCAATCGTGGCTCTTACCGCAGAGGTTAAGGCTGAACTAGCTCAAGTCAACGTCAGTCGTACAGACGTAATGACCGCCGAGGTCTCCAGCTTGCTGCGTTATTGCGCAGGACTGCACCTGGTGGGCGGGCAGATCGTGGTGGAAGCAGAAGTCGATTCCTCGGCCACCGCTCGGCGCATCGCGAGCTTCGTGGAGCAGCTGTTCAACCTCGAGGCGGAAGTCCAGGTCATTGGCTCAAATAACCTGCGGAAAAATTCCCGCTACGTGCTGCGATGGGCGCAAGGGGGCACGGAGCTGGCACGCCGCGCGGAATTGATTGACCGTGCGGGGCGCCCCGTGCGTGGCTTGCCGCGATTCATCATCGGCGGCACGCGTGATCAGTGCGTGGCTGCGTGGCGTGGAGCGTTCCTCGCGCACGGGTCGCTGACCGAGCCCGGACGTTCCTCTGCCATGGAGGTCACCACCCCAAGCAACGAGGCGGCACTGGCGCTAGTGGGGGCCGCTCGGCGCATCGATGTCACGGCCAAGACGAAGGAAGCTAGGGGTGTGCACCGCGTCATCGTCCGCGACGGAGACTCCATCGATGCCTTGCTCAACCTCATGGGTGCCCGCGATACGCGGTTGAAGTGGGAAGAGCAGCGCATGCGCCGCGAAGCCCGTTCAAAGGCGAACCGTTTGGCGAACTTTGACGACGCCAACCTGCGCCGTTCTGCCCGGGCCGCGGTTATTGCTGCTGCTCGCGTCGAACGTGCCCTGGAACTGCTGGGCGACGATGTGCCACAGCATTTGGCTCAAGCTGGCCAGCTCCGTGTGGCGCACCGCCAGTCTTCTTTGGAAGAGCTGGGGCAACTCGCCGAGCCGGCCATGACCAAGGATGCCGTTGCCGGGCGTATCCGCCGCCTGTTGACGATGGCGGACAAGCGCGCCGAAGAGCTGGGAGTGGAAGATACGAACATCGCGGTGACGGAGGAACTTTTCCACGATATGGATTAGTACTAGATTAGTTCCCATGCTCCATTCGGTGGTGGATATCTGGGGTTGCACACTGTCGCCCGAAACCGGGTGCATGTTCTTCTGCAGACCTTTTGTGACCTAGGTAGTGTCGAAAGTGTCACTGTGAGAAGAGATTCACTGAGTAGTTCATACGAGACAAAATGTGCAGTGATGACCTCAAACTCAAACATTGAATAGGAGCCCACGACGTGACAATTCGCGTAGGTATCAACGGATTTGGCCGTATTGGTCGCAACTTCTTCCGCGCAGCACGCGCAAACGGAGCCGAGATTGAGATCGTTGGTATCAACGACCTCACCGACAACAAGACCCTGTCCACCCTGCTGAAGTACGATTCCGTCGTCGGCCGCCTGGATGCGGACGTTACCTACGACGATGAGTCCATCACCGTCGACGGAAAGCGTATCGCCGTTTCTGCGGAGCGCGAGCCGAAGAACCTCAAGTGGGCAGATCTGGGAGCTGACGTGGTCATTGAGTCCACCGGCTTCTTTACCGACGCAGAGGCTGCCAAGGCCCACATCGATGCCGGTGCCAAAAAGGTCATCATCTCCGCTCCTGCGAAGAACGAGGATGCCACTTTCGTGATGGGTGTGAACCACACTGATTACGATACGGAGAAGCACAACATCATCTCCAACGCATCCTGCACCACTAACTGCTTGGCTCCTATGGCCAAGGTGCTGGATGACGAGTTCGGCATCGAGCGTGGTCTGATGACCACCATCCACGCGTATACTGGTGACCAGCGCCTGCACGATGCTCCGCACAAGGATCTTCGTCGCGCCCGCGCTGCAGCCGTCAACTTGGTTCCTACCTCTACCGGCGCTGCCAAGGCTGTTGCTCTGGTTCTTCCACAGCTCAAGGGCAAGCTGGATGGTTACGCGGTGCGCGTTCCCGTCATCACCGGTTCCGTCACGGACCTGACGTTTGAGGCGAAGAAGCCAGTCACTGTCGAGGCTGTCAACGCTGCTCTCAAGAAGGCTGCCGAGGGCGAGCTGAAGGGCATCCTGTCTTACTCCAACGACGAGCCACTGGTCTCCACCGACATCGTCACGGATCCACACTCTTCCGTCTTCGATTCCGGACTGACCAAGGTCATCGACAACCAGGTCAAGGTTGTGTCTTGGTACGACAACGAGTGGGGCTACTCCAACCGTCTCGTTGATCTGACCGTCTACGTGGGCGAGCGTCTCTAAGAGACTCACTTACATCGCAGGCTTGGCAGCGTGGCAGGAACAGCCTCGCTACTGGGCGACTTCCGAGGAAAGAACTGACCGAAGCTAGGTTTCGGGAGGTGCCTTTACCTCGGATTTCTTTTAGCGATTATTCACACATCGTCACCCATACGTGGTGGCAACCGCACCGTCGTCCCGATAGTTCGTAGACTAAAGGGGCGTAAACGAAAGAACTCGACCTTCGGCTCGTGCTGAAGTCGCACACACACTTCATTTCAAGGAGCAGACATGGCAGTCAAGACCGTTCAGGATCTCATCGCAGAGGGCGTTGAAGGACGCCACGTCCTCGTGCGTTCTGACCTCAACGTTCCTTTGTCCGACGGTAACATCACCGATCCCGGCCGAATTGATGCTTCCGTGTCGACGTTGCGCGCACTCCTCGATGCCGGCGCTCGCGTCATCGTCACCGCTCACCTCGGCCGCCCGAAGGGCGAGGCTAACCCTGAGTTCTCTTTGGCTCCTGTCGCTGAGGCTCTGTCTGAGCGCCTGGATATGTACGTGCCACTCGCCGCCGATGTCACCGGTGAGGATGCGCACGAGCGCGCTAACGGACTGGATGATGGCGATATTCTGCTGCTGGAAAACGTGCGCTTCGATCCTCGCGAAACTTCCAAGCTGGAAGACGAGCGTGCCGAGTTTGCAGACGCTTTGGCTGCGTTGACCGCAGACAACGGCGCTTTCGTCTCTGATGGTTTCGGCGTAGTTCACCGCAAGCAGGCATCTGTGTACGACGTCGCCAAGAAGCTTCCTCACTACGCCGGTGGCTTGGTGGAGACCGAACTTGAGGTACTTAAGAAGGTCTCTGACGAGCCAGCACACCCTTACGCCGTGGTACTCGGCGGCTCCAAGGTGTCTGACAAGCTCGGCGTGATCGAAGCTTTGGCTCCTAAGGTGGACAACCTGATCATCGGTGGCGGAATGTGCTTCACCTTCTTGGCCGCGCAAGGTTACGAAGTTGGCGGATCACTGTTGCAGGAAGACATGATCGATACCTGCAAGGATCTGCTGGATCGCTTTGGAGATTCCATTGTCCTGCCGAAGGACGTAGAAGTGGCGGAGGCCTTCGCCAAGGATGCCGATCACCGCACGGTAGCCGTGGATTCCATTCCCGCAGGCTGGATGGGCCTGGACATCGGACCCGAGTCCGTCAAGGAATTCGCGGAGATCTTGAACCAGGCTCAGACCATCTTCTGGAATGGTCCCATGGGCGTATTTGAATTCGAGAACTTCGCCGCAGGCACCCGGGGAGTGGCGGAATCCATCATCTCCGCAACCTCCAATGGCGCATTCTCCGTGGTCGGCGGCGGAGACTCCGCAGCGGCCGTACGCACCCTGGGATTGGATGAAGGAGGCTTCAGCCACATCTCCACCGGTGGCGGCGCATCCCTGGAATACCTCGAGGGCAAGGAACTCCCGGGCGTATCCGTCCTTGAGTCCTAATCCCTCGTTCACTTCACACAATTCGTGAACCTCTGACACACCTCTTAGAAGGAGCTCCGCATGGCTAAGCGCACCCCACTGATCGCGGGCAATTGGAAGATGCACCTCAACCACAAGGAAGCAATCCACGTGGTGCAGAAGTTCGACTTCTCCCTGCCCAAGGATTATTACGACCACGTGGACGTAGCGTTCATTCCTCCGTTCACCGACATCCGCAGCGTGCAGACCCTGGTGGACGCAGACAAGATGCTCATCACCTACGGTGCACAAGACATCTCCGAGCACAAGTCCGGTGCGTACACCGGCGAAGTTTCCGCGGACATGCTCTCCGCTCTGGGATGCACGTGGGTGGTCGTGGGGCACTCAGAGCGTCGCCAGTACCACAACGAGTCCAACGAAGTTGTGGCAAACAAGGCCAAGGCAGCCCTGTCCCAGTCAATGCAGCCCATCGTCTGCGTGGGCGAGCCGCTGGAGGTTCGCGAAGCAGGGGAACACGTCCAGTACGTGGTGGATCAGACACGAGCCTCTCTCGAGGGACTGAGCGCCGAGCAGCTGGCTCAGGTGGTTATCGCCTACGAACCAGTGTGGGCAATCGGCACCGGCAAGGTAGCTTCTGCCGCTGACGCACAAGAAGTGTGCAAGGCTATCCGCGAACTCATCGGCCAGATGGCTAGCGCCGAGACCGCCGAGGATCTGCGCATTCTCTACGGAGGCTCCGTGAAGTCCGATTCCGTGGGCGAGATTGTTTCGCAGCCTGACGTCGACGGTGGACTCGTCGGCGGCGCCAGCTTGGACGGCAAAGACTTCGCTGGTCTGGTGGCCGCGGCCGCCAAGGCCGTGCAATAGACCTGCACTAGTTTAGCCCGCGCCCACGGCAATCTGGGGGCGCACCCTCACACGACCAGGTGGAAGGACACCTCATGGCCGCAGAAACTCCAGAACATCAAACGATCCCGGGAACGATCATTCCAGTTGCGACGGAGTCTTCCGAGGCTCCTTCCATCAACCCACCCATTCGCGAAGACATCCGCTACCTGGGTGCAATCTTGGGCGATGTCATCCGCGAACAAGAGGGCGAGTACGTCTTCAACCTAATCGAAAACATCCGCACCACCTCCTTGGATGTGCGCTACGGCGAACTCAGCGCTCTTGAGCTGGCCGAGCAGTTCGCCAACATGGAGGTGGAAAACGCGCTCCCGGTCATTCGTGCCTTTTCTCACTTCGCGTTGTTGGCCAATCTCGCCGAGGATCTCTACGCAGAGCGCTTACGGGATATAGCCATCGATGAGGGCAAGCCAGCGCCACCGTCCACGCTGGAATACACGTGGAAAAAGCTCGAGGAAAACCAGGTCTCGCCGGAAGCCGTCTCCGACACGATGGAACACATCTACGTGGCACCGGTCATGACCGCGCACCCCACGGAGACGCGACGTCGGACAGTATTTGACGTGCAGGCGGACATCGCCCACTACATGCGGCGCCGGGGACGCATCCTCAACGCGGGCACCACGGCCCGCAGCCAGCAGCAACTGGAAGAGATCACCAAATTCATTCGCCGTCGCATTACCGTTCTCTGGCAGACGGCATTGATCCGCAGCGTGCGCCCGCGCATCGAGGACGAGATCAAGGTGGGTCTGCGTTACTACTCTCTGAGCCTGCTCGAAGAGATCCCCTCCATTAACCGAGACGTGGTTAATAACGTTAAGCAACGGTTCGGGGATCAGACTTCCGCCCCGGCGATGATTCGCCCCGGCTCGTGGATCGGTGGCGATCACGATGGAAACCCATACGTGACCGCGGAGACAGTGGAACAAGCCACATCGCTGGCCGCGCAAACAATCTTCGAGCGCTACGGCAAGATCCTCTACAAGCTGGAACAGGAACTAAGCCTGTCCACCCGCATTTCTGAGGTCACACGCGAGTTGGAGGCATTGGCGGAGCGGGGGCACAACGACGTTCCTTCCCGCATCGACGAGCCCTACCGGCGCGCACTGCACGGTATGCGCGGCCGCATCGCCGCCACGGCCGTGCGCAATTTGGGAACACCGATCATGCCCGGTGGCGTGCACGAAAGCCATGAGCCTTACGCGGATCCGGAGGAATTCCTGACGGACATCGCGGTGGTGGATCGCTCCCTGCGCGCAGGTATCGATCCCACGCTGGCTGACGATGCACTCGCCGAGCTGGTCTCCTCCGTGCACAGCTTCGGCTTCCACCTCTACGGTCTGGATCTGCGGCAGAATTCTGAGACCTTCGAAGAAGTGCTCACGGAACTCTTCTCCCGTGCTGGGGTCTCGGACAACTACGCCGAATTGGACGAGAAGGAGAAGGTGTCCTTGCTGGTCGCCGAGCTGTCTCACCCGCGTCCGCTCACGGATTCTGCTGCAGAATGGTCCGAAGTTACTGAGCGTGAACTAGGCATCTTCCGCGCTGCAGCTTTTGCCACGGAGCGTTTCGGTAGGGAAGCGGTGCCGCACTGCATCGTCTCCATGACCACCTCCGTCTCTGACATCCTCGAGCCGATGATCCTGCTGAAGGAAGTCGGTCTCTTCAACGCGCAGGGCGAACAGCCCACCGGGTCGGTGGATGTCATCCCGCTTTTCGAGACCATCGAGGACCTGCAGGCTGGTGCTGGCATCATGCAGGAACTGTGGGCCCTGCCTTTCTACCGTGCGTACGTCTCCCAGTTGGATAACCAGCAGGAAGTCATGCTGGGCTATTCGGATTCCAACAAGGACGGTGGCTATTTCGCCGCCAACTGGGCCCTGTTCGATGCCGAGCTGGAACTCGTCCAGGCTGCGAAGCAGGCCGACGTGCGGCTTCGTCTCTTCCATGGCCGCGGCGGCACGGTGGGTCGTGGTGGCGGTCCTTCTTACGACGCCATCCTCGCCCAACCCGAAGGTGCTGTCCAAGGATCTCTGCGAATCACGGAACAGGGCGAGATCATCTCCGCGAAGTACGGCGATAGGGCGAATGCCCGCCGGAATTTGGAGGCGCTTGCCTCAGCCACGCTGGAGGCCAGCCTGCTGCCCATACCTGCACCAGAGGACACCGAACGGGCTTACGCCACGATGAAGGAAATCAGCGACTTTTCGCTGACCTCCTACGCCGCGTTGATGCACAACGATCCGGGCTTTATCGACTACTTCACTGCGTCCACGCCGCTGGAGGAGATCGGTAGCTTGAACATCGGCTCGCGTCCGTCTTCCAGGAAGCAGACCGAAGCAATCACCGACTTGCGCGCCATTCCGTGGGTGCTGAGTTGGTCACAGTCTCGCGTCATGCTGCCGGGCTGGTTCGGAGTCGGTAGCGCGATCAGCCGGTGGTTGGAATCGGGCACGTCGGTTCAAGGCAGCCCAGAGGAGCGCTTGGCTTTCCTGCGCGAACTGCATCAGCGGTGGCCATTCTTCCAATCTGTGATGGCCAACATGGCGCAGGTGATGGCGAAGGTAGACATGTCCTTGGCCGAGCTCTATTCCTCACTGGTGGCCGATAAGGAGGATGCTGCCCGGATCTTTGGAATCATCCGCGAGGAGTACACCACCACGGTGGATGTGTTCCAAAAGGTCACTGATCAGCACTCTCTGCTCGCGGAGAACCCGGAACTAGCAAACTCTGTGCGTAATCGCTTCCCGTACCTGGTTCCGCTGAACCTGTTGCAGGTGGAGTTGTTGAGGCGCTTCCGCGAGGGCGATGATTCCCATAAGATCCGCATCGGGATCCAGCTGACGATGAACGGTCTGGCCACCGCGCTGCGCAACTCCGGCTAGAGCGAACCCAATCCTGCACAACGCGCCCGCGTCATTCTTAGCGGCATGGGCGCGTTTGCTGATAACATGAACCAGTTGATAGTCGACGATGTGAAACAAAGGTAGGACATTGATCCTCACACTGCAGATCATTTTGGTGATCACCAGCCTGCTCATGGGATTCTCCGTGCTCTTGCACAAGGGCAAGGGTGGCGGCCTGTCCGCCGTTTTCGGTGGCGGAATGCAATCCAATCTGTCCGGCTCCACGGTGGCTGAGAAGAACCTGGACCGCCTGACCATCGTCACGGCCGTGTTGTGGTTCCTGTCCATCGTCGGACTGAACTTGGTGCTGAACTTCAACCTTTAATCGGCACCTCAAAAAAAGGGGCAGGAAGAAAAATCTTCCTGCCCCTTTTTTGCTGCAATCTAGCTTTCCGGATCCGCAGCCGCGTCCACCCATAGGACAGTCTCTGCTGTTCCGGAAACCATTCCTGCAGGCCACTGGCCACTGGAATCAGCCGCCAGCGCGTGCTCGGCGGCTTCCTTCTTTTCTGCGCCGGCAATCACCAGCCACACCCGCTGAGAGCTATTTACCGCAGGGAGCGCCAAGGTCACTCGGTTTGCGGGCGGCTTCGGGCACTCGCGTACCGCAGCTACTGCAGACTGCGGATCCAGCAACTCCGGAGTGTGGGGGAATAGCGAGTTGACGTGGCCTTCCGGACCCATGCCCAACAGGTGAATATCGAAGCCGTCCGGAGCCTCACGCTCAATCATGTGTGCGTAGGACACGGCCGCTCGGTCCAAGGCATCGCCATCGAAAGCCTCGTCCGCAGCGGGAGCTGCGTAGCTGATGATGTTCGAGCGGGGCATATCCACGTGATCCAGCAGCGCTTGACGCGCCTGCACCTCGTTACGCTCAGCGTCGTCGGCGGCAACAAAGCGCTCGTCACCAAAGAAGATGATGACGCGATCCCAATCGATCGCCGCCACGGGGAAGTCTTCCGCGCTGGCCTTGGCCGCATGGTCAAGCATCAGCAGCTGGCGCAAAGTCCCGATACCCACGGATCCACCAGTGAGTACCAATCGCACCATGCCATCATCTGTGACAGTTCCACCGTTGCGCTGCAGCTCAGAAATAGTGTGGACCAAGCTCCGGGCCACGCCAGTCGCCACGGCATCGTCATCCCGGAAGCGCTTAACAGTCCGCTGGGTCATGACAATCTTCCTTTCCCAAGGCAATTACGGCCACGCCCACAGCCAGTAACTAGTAAAGCTAGCGCATGGACGCCTGGTCGTACGCAGAATCTCCTGCATGTGCCGGGCCATCGAAGTACTCGCTGTTGGCGCGCATAGCCTTACTGTACATACCGCGTCGGTCCGGACGGTTGACTCTCACCAAACCGCGCAAGGCGTGCCCAAACGCGCGATCGGGATCCAGATGGCGCAGCTCCTCAGCTAGGCAATCACCGGTCACGCGGCGGGACATCGTGACGAAGGACTGCTTGTCCTCGCCGTCTCTACTCACGGTCACAGACACGGTGGTGGCATTGACTTCCTCCACCACGATGGAGCTATCTGTGCGCTGCAGTTCTACCTTGTATACAGACACGCAGTCCCGGGAGGAGTCCGTGTCCCGCACGTGCCTGGTCACGGGGACATCCAGCCGGTCGGCGAGCCACCCTGCGGCAATGTCGATCGAGGGTTCGCCCTCAGGACCGTGGACCTGTGCGCTGAGAATTTCTTCGTGCGGCGGCTGATCCAGCGTGGATGCCAGCAATCCTCGCCAGAGGGTGATCCGGCTCCACACCAAGTCCGAATCGCCCGGCGTGTAGGTCATGCGACGGCGGTAGATGGCATCGGAGTCTGCGTCGAAAAAGGAATCGGTGATACGACGAGTCGCCAGGGCGCCGATCGGGTCGGCCGACGGATTACGTGGCGCATTCGCGGGCCACCACACCACCACGGGAGTATCCGGCAGCAGCAGGGGAGTGACAACGTTGGCGCGTTGGGCGCTGAGCTCGCCGTTGAGGTGCATCACGATGATCTCTGAGGCGCCGGCATCGCCGCCCAGGCGGATCTCTGCATCCAAGCGGGTTTCCTCCACATCGCGGTGGCTGACCAGCACGATCACGCGTGCAGGGTGCTCGCGGGAGGCGTCGTAGGTGGATTCAATGACCCGGTCGAGGTGGGCGGAGTGCCCTTCGGCAGCGTTGACCACCACGATGAACGTCAAGACGCGGCCGGTGGCCACCTCGCCGCGCTCTTCGCGTAGTTCCCGCAGGCGGGTGGTGATGGCGTGGGTCTTGGTGTTGGCCAGATCAATGATCATGAACGTGTGCTCGCTGTCCTTGGGTGATCGGTGCGGTGTGTAGGTGCTTGTGTGTGAACCGTTAAGGTCGACGCCACGTCCGCCCACTACGCTGCAGCATCTCGTCTGCAGAGCGTGGACCCCACGTGCCCGCCGGGTAGTCGTCTGGGCGTCCGTGCAGAGCCCAGTGCTCGAGGATCGGATCGAGAATACGCCAGCACTGTTCCACCTCTTGGTTGGTAGGAAACAGGCTCGCTTCGTCAAGGAGTACATCCAAGATAAGGCGTTCGTAAGCCTCTGGGGATTCTTCTGTGAAGGCCTCGGAGTAGGAGAAGTCCATGTTCACGTCACGGACTTCCATTTCGGACCCAGGCACCTTGGAACCAAAGCGCATCAACACGCCTTCATCCGGCTGTACGCGAATGACCAGCATGTTGTTGCCCTGGGCGGTGGTCTGTCCGGGGCCGAACGGCAGGTGAGGTGCTTCTTTGAATACCAGCGCGATCTCCGTGACACGGCGCCCCAAGCGCTTGCCGGTACGCAGGTAGAAGGGCACGCCACCCCAACGGCGTGAGGAGATCTCGAACGTGGCAGCTGCGTAGGTTTCGGTGGTGGATTCCGGATCGAATCCTTCCTCCTGACGCAGGCCCACCACGTGCTGAGAACCCTGCCAACCGCTGGTGTACTGGCCGCGGGCGGTGGACTTGGAGAAAGGCCCCACGGGGTGGGTCGCTCGGAGCACTTTGAGCTTTTCAGACTGCAGCTCGGTAGGGCTAAACTCCACCGGCTCTTCCATAGCCACCAATGCCAGTAGTTGCAGCAGGTGGTTTTGCATCACGTCGCGTGCGGCGCCAATGCCGTCGTAGTAGCCGGCGCGTCCGCCCAACCCAATGTCTTCTGCCATCGTGATCTGCACGTGGTCGATGTAGTGGCTATTAAACAGCGGATCGAACAACTGGTTGGCAAAGCGCAGCGCCAAGATGTTCTGCACTGTTTCCTTGCCTAGGTAGTGGTCTATGCGGAAAACGCTGGACTCGGGGAATACGCTGTTGACGATTTCGTTGAGCTCGCGGGCGGAGCGTTCGTCGTGCCCGAAGGGCTTTTCGATGACCACGCGGCGCCATCCACCTGATTCGTTGCCATCGGCTAGGCCACTGCGTTCCAACTGGTTACAGACGTTGGTGAAGTGCTCGGGAGGCACAGACAGGTAGTACGCCCAGTTCCCTGCGGTACCACGGGTTTCGTCGATCTCGCGGGTCTTGGCCGCGAGATCATCGAAGGCCTCGTCAGTGACGAAATCGCCCTTGACGAAAAAGATGCCTTCCGCCAGACGCTCCCATACTTCTTCGCGCCAGTGGGTACGAGCGCGCTCCTGGACGGCCGTCTTGACCTGGGCCTCGAACTCTTCCTTGGTCCAATCGCGGCGTCCGTAGCCAACCATGCTGAAGCCAGCGGGGAGCAAACCTCGATTGGCGAGGTCATAGACGGCAGGAAGGAGCTTTTTGCGCGCCAAGTCGCCGGTCACTCCAAAGATCACGAGGCCGGAAGGACCTGCAATGCGGGGGAGACGCTTATCGAATTCGTCACGCAGGGGGTTGTGCCACTGCTCGGGATCCGGAGTTAACATGCCGATAACTATATTACTTATTCAGCTGGAGACTAATCGTCTGCAGCAGCTCGTCCCACGAGTCCACGAACTTTTGCACACCTTCGTCTTCGAGGACTTCCCACACGTCGCACAGATCGATGCCGATCTCATCAAGATCGTGGAAAATCTGCTGGGCACTGTCCACGTTCGGTGCCAATGCATCGTCGTGGACTTCGCCGTGATCGATGGTCGCATCCAAGGTGTCTTCAGGCATCGTGTTGACAGTGTTGGGTCCGGCCAACTCGGTCACGTACATGGTGTCTGGGTAGTCCGGGTTCTTCACCGAGGTCGACGCCCACAGCGGGCGCTGAATACGTCCTCCCTTGTCTTCAAGCGTCTTCCATTCCGGGTTTTTCACCAGGATGTCTTGGAAAGCTGCATAGGCCATCCGTGCATTGGCGATACCGGCCTTGCCCTTGAGCTGGTTGGCTGCATCGCTGCCAATCGTGTCCAGGCGCTTGTCGATTTCAGAGTCCACGCGGGACACGAAGAAGCTGGCCACGGAGTGGATCTTGGAGATGTCATGTCCATTGCTCTCTGCCAGCTTGATTCCGTCGACGAACGCCTGCATAACTTGGCGGTAACGTGCCACGGAGAAGATCAGAGTGACGTTCACGCTAATTCCGGCACTAAGCACATCGGTGATGGCTGGAAGGCATTCTTCCGAGGCGGGAATCTTCACCATGAGGTTGTCGCGCTCAACCGCTCCGGCAAGGTCCTTGGCCTGGGCAACAGTAGCCTCGCGGTCACTTGCTAGACGTGGATCGACTTCCAATGACACGCGACCGTCCTTGCCATCGGTGGCGTTGAAGATAGGCGCGAAGACATCACAGGCTGCGCGCACGTCGTCAATGGCCATGGCAAACACTGCGGAACTGGCTGGAACCTTCTGTTCGGACAGTTCACTGATCTGCGCGTCATAGGCAGTGCCTTGGGACATCGCCTTGGCGAAGATCGCTGGGTTGGTAGTCACTCCCACCACGCCCTTGTTCTCAATGACGTCGGCGAGGTTGCCGGACTCAATCCGATTGCGAGACAGGTCATCCAGCCAAACAGACGTTCCCACCTGTTCCAGATCGCTCACCGGCTGGGGAGGGGTGAGGGCTTCGGGCTGCGGAATGCGTGGTGACACTGGAGTATTCATGCTGACCTTTCACGACGGGGGCTAACGTTCGATGGTAATGAAAAACCCTCCGCCTCGACAGGGAGGGGAGGGTTACACAGCGTCAGTCACGCTGCGGTTAGGCCTCGCGGGATTCCCTCGCTGCTGCAACTACAGCGTCTGCGGTGATACCGAACTCCCTGAACAATGTCTGGTAGTCAGCGGAAGCACCGTAATGCTCCAAGGACACGTTCCGGCCCTTGGTGCCGGTGAAGCGGAACCACGGCATGGCGATACCGGCCTCCACGGACACGCGGACAGTGACTTCTGGAGGAAGCACGGAATCGATGTATGCCTGATCCTGCTCGAGGAACCATTCCATACATGGAACGGAGACCACGCGAGTTGGGATGGACTCACCTTCGAGAGTCTCAGCGGCTTCTACGGCCAGCTGCACCTCGGAGCCGGTCGCCAGAAGGATCACCTCCGGCGTGCCGGAGGATGCCTCGCGCAAGATGTAGGCACCGCGTGCCACACCTTCGGCCGCCTTATCCTTGGTTCCCTCCAGCACAGGTACGTTCTGGCGAGTCAACACCAGGGCCTTCGGTGACTCAGGAGCCTTCAGCGCCTGCACCCAACCGGCAGCGGTTTCATTCGCATCCGCCGGACGGATGACGTACAGGTGAGGGATCGCTCGCAGGGCAGCGAGGTGCTCAACAGGCTGGTGGGTCGGGCCATCTTCGCCCAGACCAATCGAGTCGTGGGTCCACACGTGGTAGACGTCGGACTTCATCAACGCGCCCAAACGAACCGCACCGCGGGCGTAATCGGAAAACTGCAGGAACGTCGCGCCGTAGGGGCGTGTTGGTCCGTGCAAGGCGATGCCGTTGAGGATCGCTGCCATCGCGTGCTCGCGAATGCCGAAGTGCAGGTTGCGGCCGCCGGGCTCGGCGGTGAACTTGCGGGTGGTGATGGCCTCAGGGCCGAAGGATGAGGAACCTTTGATGATGGTGTTGGTGGAGCCGGCGAGATCGGCGGAGCCACCCCACAGCTCAGGCATAGCTGCACCCAAGGCCTGCAAGCTGGCCTCGGAGGCCTTCCGGGTGGCGATGGACTCGCCAGCTTCCCACGTAGGCATGTCCGCAGTGAGATCAGCAGGCAGCTCGCGAGCGAAAAGACGATCAAAGAGCTGCTTGTTCTCTGGGTTTGCCTCAGCCCACTTGTCAAACTGCTCATTCCAATCAGCGTGTGCATCAGACCCGCGCTGCTGCAGCTCGCGGGTGTGGTTGATGACGTTGTCCTCAACAGGGAATGGCTGGTCTGTGAAGCCCAGCTCCTGCTTGATCTCGCTGATCTCCTCGGCACCCAGCGCCGCTCCGTGGGATGCACCCGTGTTCATGGCGTTCGGTGCAGGGTAGGCGATCACAGAGCGCAGGCGGATGAACGTGGGGCGAGAGGTTTCGGCCTGCGCCTTCTCCACGGCATCGAGAATGCCCTCTACATCCTCGCCGGTCACCTCGAGGGTCTGCCAACCGTACGCCTCGTAGCGCTTCACCACGTCCTCATTAAAGGCGATGGTGGTCTCGTCCTCGATGGAGATGCCGTTGTCATCCCAGAAGACGATGAGGTTGCCCAACTGCTGGGTGCCGGCGATGGAGCTAGCCTCGCCCGTCACACCTTCCTGCATATCGCCATCGGAAGCGATGACGTAGATGTAGTGATCGAAAGGGGACTGACCTTCAGCAGCGTTTGGGTCGAACAGTGCGCGCTCGCGGCGAGAAGCCATCGCCATGCCCACCGCAGAAGCTAGTCCCTGTCCCAGTGGCCCGGTGGTGATCTCCACGCCGTCGGTGTGGTGCACCTCAGGGTGGCCAGGGGTCTTAGAACCCCACGTGCGCAGAGCCTGCAGGTCTTCCACCTCGAGGCCAAAACCACCCAAGTACAGCTGGATGTACTGCGTCAGGGAAGAGTGTCCGGCGGAAAGGACGAAGCGATCGCGTCCCACCCAGTGCGGATCACGTGGGTCGTGGCGCAGAACGCGCTGGTACAAGGTGTAAGCCAAAGGCGCCAGGCTCATTGCGGTGCCTGGGTGGCCGGATCCGCACCGCTCCACGGCATCTGCAGCCAGCACGCGGGTGAGGTCGACAGCACGAGTGTCCGTCTCGGTCCAATCTTCGGGGTAATTGCGTACGGTGAGGGCTGCAAGTTCAGGGGAGAGAGTCACTGAATTCGCCTTTCTGCAGACACAGTCAAGAGTCCGTCAAGTTGTGGAAAACGCTGTTACTCCAACTATTTTAGAGTCTCTTAAGCTTCATCGTGGCCAACGGTGGCCTGTTTCTTGTCTCGCTTGTCCTCGGGTAGCGTAGATAGGACGATTGAGCAGGTTGCGCAAAGTGGAGAAAAGTGAGGCGAGACGCTCGGTGAATAGGTTCGCTGACACAGTCAAGGCATACGTTGCTTTGACGAAACCTAGGGTCATTGAATTGCTCCTAGTCGCGGCAATCCCGACGATGCTTCAGGCCGAACGAGGCGAAGTGAACTTCGGGCTCATCCTGCTCACCCTAGTGGGTGGCTGGATGGGCGCAGCATCCGCAAACACCTTCAACATGGTGGCGGATTATGACATTGACCAGAAGATGCGCCGCACCAGGCGCCGTCCGTTGGCCAAGGAATCCGTGTCCTTACGCAGCGCGACCATCTTTGGCTGGGTGTTGATGATCGCCAGTTTCCTCTGGCTGTGGCTGCTGGCGCATTCCTTGCTCGCAGGCTTTTTCATCCTGTTGACCATCTGGTTCTACGTTTACGTGTACACCAAGTGGCTGAAGCGCCGGACCTGGCAGAACGTTATTTGGGGCGGCGCTGCAGGCTGCATGCCAGTTGCTGTTGGCTGGGCCGTGATCACGGATAACAACGGTGGTGCACTGTCTGCTGGTTGGCATTCCTGGGCACAGGCGCTGATCTTATTCATGATCGTGTTCTTCTGGACTCCGCCGCACACCTGGGCTCTGGGCATGCGTTACCGCGAGGATTACGAGGCCGCGGGCGTACCAATGATGCCCGTCGTCAAGCCACCCCTCGAGGTCACCCGCCAGATCCTGCTTTACACCTGGGCCACAGTGATCACCTCGCTGCTGTTGGTACCCGCCGCCAGCTGGATTTACGCGGCAGCTGCCGTGGCCAGCGGTTTGTGGTTCATCATCATGGCCACGCGCCTGCACAGCGGCGTGACGAAGGGCACCCCGGTCAAGCCGATGCAGTTGTTCTTCCTGTCCAACAACTACTTGTCGGTTCTCTTCGTTGCCCTTTCTGTCGACGCCGTGCTTGGCTGGGACAACTTCTTTACCATCGTTTCTGGTTCTTTATAGCCAAGGAGGGCTGCACAGTGCGGCCCATCACGAAAGCCCCTTCCACCCGGAATATTCTTTGCCCGGGAGAAGGGGCTTCGTAGTTGAGTCACTGGCTAGCGCAGAGTCACTGAGAACCTAGCTGTTGGCGTGATAATCGACGCGATTGAGGAGCTTGGCGTCGGCAAATGGAGAGCCTGTATGCGCCGCATCGCCGCCCAGAAGACGACTACGCTGCGCCCACAACAACCCGGTCACCAAAGTGGTCAGGCCGGAACCGAGGACGTGGACGGGAACCGTCCAGGTGGGCACGCCCAGCCAGTACTGGACGATGCCAATCGCACCCTGCAGCACGATGGCGCCCACGAGCCACACGGCGGTGACCTTGAGGTTGCGCCCCACTTGGAGGGCGAAAAGACCCGCCAGCAGGCCCACAGTGATACCCAAGTAGAGGTACATGCCATGGGCGTGAATTTGCGCAATCTCTATCAGCGGGAACTGAAAACGGTGCTCGGGGAGGATGGCCTCGTCGCCGGCATGCGGGCCGGCGCCCGTGACCAACGTGCCCGTGATCAGAACCAACGCAAGTGCGACTGCAGAACCGTGAGCCAGTGCGGTTAGAGGGCCAGGCATCAGTGCTACGCGCTCACCGTCATCGGGCTCACCAATGCGAACCACAAGGACAGCCGCGAAGAACACCAACAGCATGGACGGCAGGAAGTGCAGCGCCACGACCCACCACGTCAGGTCCATCCGCACGGAGATGCCACCGATGACCGCCTGAGCGATGATGCCCAAGCCCTGCACAAAGGCCATGTTGAGGATGGAAAGCCTGCGCGCGGCGCGAAGCACCGCGATGAAGGCCACCAGTGCTGCGATGATCAGCACAAAGGTCAGCATTCGGTTGCCGAACTCGATGGCTTGGTGAATCCACGGGGCGGCACCAGCAGTGGGGAACAGGGAGCCCGGGTGGCACTCGGGCCACGTGTTGCACCCCAAGCCGGAGCCCGTCACGCGAACCAGGGAACCGGTGAATGTGATGCCGGTTTGGCAGATCAACAAGATGATGGCCAGGATCCGCTGGGTGCGGACCGTCGGAATTTTCACGGGGCGCGGAAACCCAAACGAGTTATCCAGATCGTGGAGCCGAGCATAAAAGCGATCGAGCCCCCGTGCCAGCGGGTTTTCCTGAAGTTGCGCGCGTTCTCGCATAGTTTGAACCACGCTTCCTAGCCTATCGCCGATGCTGGCTGGCACCCAATTCCCCATTCAGGGGAAATCTGGGGAGGTAGCGAATGCGCTAACCCGGCTGGGCTTTTTCGCTATCAGTATGAGCGAGACAAGTGGGCGTGAAGATTAGTCAGTGTCCATGGTGAAGCTGAACAGCTTGAACGTCAGGCCGATTCCCACCACAGACCAGACCAGCAAAATGAGCACGGAAATCACGTCAAAGCGTCCCTCATTGAGCGCTGCGGAGAAGCCATCGGTCAAAGCAACAGACGGAATGATCTTCATCAGTTGGGAAGCGGAATCGCTGAGACCATCAGCCATAGTGGTAAATACAGCCGCGCCAAGGAAGATGAACCAGATGGTGTTCGCCAGCGCCAACACCATCTCAGAGCTCAGTGTTCCGCCCAGCAGCAACCCGAAACTAGTGAATGCTGCCACTCCGCATACGCCCACCACCACGGCAAAAACGATGCCGGTCAGGTCTGGACGCCACCCCAAAAGAGCGGCCACCACACTGAGGATCACCACTTGCACGGAGACCACAACAGCAACCGCGCACACCTTTCCGCCGATCAAGGCCCAGGTAGGGACACCGGAAGCGCCAATGCGCTTCAACGCACCATATCGGCGATCAAAAGCCACAGCGATTGCCTGGCCAGTAAACGAAGCACCCATCAGCGCAATGGCCAGCGTCATCGGATAGACAGCCTGCACGTTGCGATCTTGAATCAAACCCGGCAGCACAGACAGGCCGACGAGCATCACCAAGGGAATCACCAGGGACAGCAATTGCTGCTCGCCGTGACGCAGAAACAAAATGGATTCCATCGTGGCCTGAGCCTGCAGAATTTTGGCGGGCTTGGCAGGCCGCGAATCTGGGGTGAAGGTGCCCGGCTCAAAGCGGCTAGGTACGGATGTAGATTGGCTCATTAGCGGATCTCCCGTCCCGTAATGAAGAGGAAAATATCTTCCAAACTTTGCTTGTTCACATTGAGATCCCGGATCAGCACGTCCTGTTCTGCCACAGCAGCGGCGATTTCTGCCACGCCACGAGGGGTTACCTCCGCCACTTCAATGCGCACGGTAGTGGGGTCCCCCTCCTCCGTAGACACTGCGAAACCAGGAAGGCGTGGCGAGAGCTTGTTCGTCAGCTGTTGAGCATCCACGGGTGAATCCGTCTGCAGAATCACCTGGTGTAATTCCGCGCCGCCTTGTCCAGCACTGCTGGTCAGCTCCGCAGGAGTTCCCTGCGCCACCACGGTTCCGCGATCCACGATGACCACCCGGTCCGCCAGAGCCTCTGCCTCATCCATCAGGTGTGTGGTCAGTACTACGGTCACGCCATCCCTTCGCAGCGAGCGCACCAGATCCCAGACCACCAGTCGCGACTGGGCATCCAGACCTGCCGTGGGTTCGTCGAGGAAAATCAGTTCTGGCCGTCCGACAAGAGCGCAGGCCAGGGAGAGACGTTGTTGTTGGCCGCCGGACAGGCGGCGGTACGGGGTCTTGATGTACGACGCCATGCCCACCGTCTCTAACAGCCAATCCACGTCCAAAGGATTGTCTGAATACGCGGCCACGAGGCGGAGCATCTCTCCGACACGAACTCCCGGGTAGGCTCCGCCACCCTGGAGCATCACGCCAATGCGGCCGCGAACCTCATCAGTGTGAACACAAGGGTCTAAACCGAAAACGCGGACGCTGCCTGCGTCGGGAGATAAGAAACCTTCGCACAATTCCACGGTGGTGGTCTTACCCGCGCCGTTGGGCCCAAGGAGTGCCAAGACCTCGCCGCGATTGACGTGGAGATCCAGGCCATCGACGGCGGTTTCCTCACCAAATCGCTTGACCACGGAATGCAAGCTCAGGACCAGTGCGGAATCCTCCGCGCTGCTTCGCGTGTTCTTGTGGGAGCTGTCATCGGTCACGGTGAATCACCTTACCGCGTTGCCTTTACGACGTTTCAATGCCCGTAGTTGGGTGCCTTCCCAGTATTGTCCTGTTTTCAGCGCAGCAGATAGTTCCGGGTTGGCCCTGCTGATAATCCAGGCTAGGAGAGCGACCGCGGCGAAAATGCCCACGAACATGGCGTAGATATAAAACACGGTTCCCGGTGGCAGGCTCAAACCCTTGGGCAAGATAAAAAAGCTAAACGCCACGGAGTATCCGGAGACCAACCATATAAAGAAATCCCTATTGGCCCAGGCTGCGAGCGGGAAGATCGCCCAAAGCAGGTACCAAGGGTGGACTACGGGGAAGAAGATAACTAGGCAGAACATCGACACGCCGAGCCCGCCCGTGGGGTGAATGCGGCTCTTGAACGTGGCCCACAGCATGCGGCTCACCCACGCCAGGCCCACCACAATGCCCAGCGCTCGGAACACGGACAGGGCAACTGCCTGGTGGTCGCCCAAGCCCAGCAACATGCCGAGTAGCGCCGAGGCCAAGCCAGTGACCGTAGATACGGACATCCACGAAACGATTTCCGCAGCACCACCCTGGGAGAGCACCCATCCGAAACCTACGCCGGTGAGCAAGGACAAAAGCACCGAAACGCTCACGGCAATCAGCGCAGAAAGTACCGCGGCCTTCAGCAGATCGATGATGGTTGCCCCCAACCAGAGGGCGATGGCCACACCGGCGAAGCCTAGGGCGAGGAATGCCGTGACCTTAATGAGCCCCGCACACGTGATGACCGACAGACCTGCCAGGATCAGTATCCACCTGCTCAGGGCGGGGCGGGGCAGCTCATCCACTCCGCGCAGCACAAGTTCCAAGCCGGCGAGCATGAGGCCCAGCATGAGCGCTTCATTATGGATTCCGCCCACGAGGTGCAGGATCGCCAGGGGATTGAGAATGCCCAGCCACATGGCTGTTTGGGGCGCGACGCGGCAGCGCTTAGCCAAGCGCACGAGAGCCCAGCTGGCAAGCGCCAGCCCGAGCACTGCCACGGTTCGGTGAAGCAACACTGCCCAAAGAATCTGGTCCTGAGTAATCCAGGAAATAACCGCGCTGTATCCCATGGCGATCGGACCATAAGGCGAAGGGGAGTGGCTCCACATCAAAGGCACGGAGCGTGCGAGGGGATCTTGTGCACCCAGCAGATCCACGGGACCTGCCGAATAAGGATCCCATCCGCGCGCGCTGATGGAGCCCTGTGCCAGGTAAGAGTAAATATCCTGGGTGAACAGGGGAGCCGTGAAGATCAACGGCAATACCCACAGAGCAAAGGTGCGCCACAGCACTCGCAGCGGAATCAGCTCCGCGGCCCGCGTCGAAGTCTCTACGCAGAACCTGGCGAGAAGTATCCAGGCAATAACCAGCATCGCAATTCCGAAGAACACCAACACGGTGGAGGAGTGCAACATGCGGTTCAGAAACACCACCATGCCGATTTTCCACCCGAGGTTTTCTACGACAGGCCAGGCGCCGGCGCCCCAACCGCCCACGGCAATCATGAGGGAACCGACGGTGCCGAGGATCATGGCGATGCGCAATCGCAGCTGGTGCGCGGAGCCCACCGGCCACGAAGATCCCTGGTACGGAAAAGACGAGCCGCTGGGCCGGTCCTCGTGCAACTGCGCCGAGCGCGAACCTGCTTGACCCACGTGAGGGAGCTGCGATTTCAGTGCGCGCAGCGGATGGATGGAGCGCGCTGCTGCCCGAGACCGATTCGATGCCATGAATGAGGAGTCTACTTCGTGAGAAGACAAAGAGTCCCTAGCGACTTAAACGAGCCCGGCAATCACGGGCGAATTCTTAGGAAAATGCGCCGGAGGGAAAGGCTACCCTTAGTGGACACATGGAATTATTTACGTAACATTCATGTTGTCTAATCATGAGCGGGCAACGGTTCCGACAGTGTGGGACTTTCGGGTGAAACCTTAAAAGGTCAACCCCACGAAAGTAGCACAGTGTTTCGAGCGTTCCTTCTCGCCGTCTTGACGAAACAGTAGAGAAACGAGGTGTCAGTCCAGTGAGCGATCACGATACTCGGCACCGCATTATGCTCCACGTTCTTCGCCACGGACCGATTAGTGCCACGGACATTGCCGAGGAATTTGGCCTTACTGCAGCCGGCGTGCGGCGCCATCTCGATAACATCGTGGCTGATGGCCACGCGGAAATCGTGACGGTGTCTCGTTCTGGCCAGCGCGGTCGTCCCGCCAAAATGTTCCGCCTGACCGACGCCGGCCGTAGGCACTTCGGCCATGATTACGACACCCTGGCGCTTTTGGCGCTCCGGGCCCTCAAACAGACCGGTGGAGAAGCTGCGGTAGAAAACTTTGCCGCACAGCGTATCCATCAGTTGCTCGAGGACTTGGACGTTGACCAAGTGCGCCAGCTCGAGACGAACGACAGTGGGGACGCAACGTCTTCCACTGCCACTACGCGAGCTGAATCTTCAGACGAAGAAGACGATGTCGTGGGCAAGGCTCGCGCCATCGCTGACGCACTCACTGACCGTGGCTACGCCGCGACGGTGGATAACTCAGCCGGTGGCGTGCAGATTTGTCGCCATCATTGTCCGATCCAGGATGTCGCGCAAGAGTTCCCTGAACTGTGCGCGGCGGAACACCGGGTGGTTGCGGAACTACTCGGGCAACATACTCAGCCGCTGGCAACTATCGCTGACGGCAACGGTATCTGCACCACCCACATTCCGCTGACAACCATTCACCCTTCCCCGACGAAGGAAAGATAGGAAATGACTCAAGCAGCACAGCAACCGCAGACAGATGAAGAGATCATCAACTCAATCGGAGCCTATGGCTACGGTTGGCACGATTCCGACAGCGCTGGCGCATCCGCACGACGCGGCCTGAACGAGGACGTTGTACGGGATATTTCCGCCAAGAAGAACGAGCCAGAGTGGATGCTCAACCGTCGCCTCAAGGCGCTCGGGATCTTCGACAAGAAGCCAATGCCAACGTGGGGCGCAGACCTCTCCGGTATTGACTTCGACAACATCAAGTACTTCGTGCGCTCCACCGAGCAGCAGGCCGCTTCCTGGGAGGATCTCCCTGAGGAAATCCGAAACACCTACGACAAGCTGGGCATCCCCGAGGCGGAGCGTCAGCGCTTGGTCGCAGGTGTGGCCGCACAGTACGAGTCCGAGGTGGTCTACCACCAGATTCGCGAGGATCTGGAGAGCCAGGGTGTCATCTTCGTGGACACCGATACCGGCTTGCGTGAGTACCCAGAGCTGTTCGAGGAGTACTTCGGCTCGGTCATTCCAGCAGGCGATAACAAGTTCTCCGCACTGAACACCTCTGTGTGGTCCGGTGGCTCCTTCATCTACGTGCCCAAGGGCGTGCACGTAGACATCCCACTGCAGGCTTACTTCCGCATCAACACGGAAAACATGGGTCAGTTTGAGCGCACCCTGATCATCGTCGACGAAGATGCCTACGTGCACTACGTCGAGGGTTGTACCGCACCGATCTACAAGACTGACTCCCTGCACTCCGCAGTGGTGGAGATTGTGGTCAAGAAGGGCGGCCGTTGCCGCTACACGACCATCCAGAACTGGTCTAACAACGTTTACAACCTGGTTACCAAGCGCACCAAGTGTGAAGAAGGCGCCACGATGGAGTGGGTCGATGGCAACATCGGCTCCAAGGTCACCATGAAGTACCCAGCTGTCTGGATGACCGGCCCCTACGCCAAGGGCGAGGTCCTCTCCGTAGCATTCGCTGGCGAGGGACAGTTCCAGGACACCGGCGCCAAGATGGTGCACATGGCTCCGCACACCTCCTCCAACATCGTGTCCAAGTCTGTGGCACGCTCCGGCGGACGTGCTGCATACCGCGGTCTGGTGCAGGTCAACAAGGACGCACACCACTCCGCATCCAACGTGGAATGCGACGCCTTGCTGGTCGATTCCATCTCCCGTTCGGACACATACCCATACAACGACATCCGCAATGACCACGTGACCCTGGGTCACGAGGCCACGGTGTCTCAGGTCTCCGAGGATCAGCTGTTCTACCTCATGTCTCGCGGCATCGAGGAAGACGAGGCCATGGCGATGATCGTGCGTGGATTCGTAGAGCCCATCGCCAAGGAGCTCCCAATGGAGTACGCCCTGGAACTGAACCGACTGATTGAACTGCAGATGGAAGGATCGGTGGGTTAAGACCTATGACCACCCCACTTACTGAAACAGAAGCCACGATTAACCCGGTCAAGGCTGGTACTGAGCACCAGACCAAGGGCGATCGTTTCTCCTCTTTCGACGTCAACGACTTCTCCGTGCCACGCGGCAAGGACGAAGACTGGCGGTTCACTCCTCTGCGCCGCCTGCGTGGCTTACACGACGGAACCGCAGCGGAGGGCCAGCGCGCCCAGGTATCCGTGGATCTTCGAGATTCCGGCGCTACCTACTCCGAGCTGGAGCCCACGGACGAGCGCGTGGGTCGCGCTGGTGCTCCGGTGGACCGCGCCGCTGCACAGGCGTGGACCAACACGAACGTGGCGGACTACGTCCACATTGAAAAGGACGCAGTGCTGGACAAGCCGGTGACGGTCACCGTCACCGGTGCAGGCGAGGACAAGGTGTCCTACGGAACGCTGGTCATTGAGTTGGACACCCACGCAGAAGCAGTGGTGATCGTTCGCTACGAAGGCTCTGGCGCACACTCGGACAACATCGAGTTTGTCGTCGGCGATGGGGCAAAACTGACCACCGTGGTGATGGAGGATTGGGCACGCGATGGCGTGCACCTGTCCAACTCCCACATCCAGGTGGGTCGCGATGCAACCGTGCGCCACTACTACGCGGCCTTCGGTGGCGAAATTGCTCGCTCCGTGCCTCACGTGCGCTACACCGCACCAGGTGGAGACGCCGAACTGCTGGGACTGTACTTCGCCGATGCCGGCCAGTACTTCGAGCAGCGCCTGCTAGTGGACCACTCCATCAAGAACTGCCGCTCCAACGTGCTCTACAAGGGCGCGCTGCAGGGTGAGCCTTCCAAGGGTCACGAGTCCCGCGACGCACGCACCTCGTGGATCGGCGACGTCCTGATCCGCCCGGAGGCAACCGGCACGGACACCTACGAGAAGAACAACAACCTGCTGCTTACCGAAGGTGCACGCGCAGATTCCGTTCCTAACCTCGAGATCCAGACTGGTGAGATTGTCGGCGCCGGCCACGCAGCCACTGTGGGCCGTTTCGACGACGAGCAGATGTTCTACATGCAGTCCCGCGGCATCCCCGCCGCAGCTGCCAGAATGCTCATCGTCCGCGGCTTCTTCACCGACGTGATCAAGCGCATCCCGCTGGAATCCATCCGCGAGACGCTGGAAGAAAAGGTGGAGCGCGAGCTGGAGAACACGGTTCTCTAACCACTTCATGCTCGCGGCTCACCCCGCGCACTAACCCTTTTTCACCACTTACAGACTCACAAGGAAAGTCCTACTAACTATGAGCACTCTGGAAATCAAGAACCTGCACGCACAGGTTGTCCCAGCCGATGAGAACGAGGCTCCAAAGCCCATCCTGCACGGCGTGAACCTGACCATTAACTCCGGCGAGACCCACGCCATCATGGGCCCTAACGGTTCCGGCAAGTCCACCTTGTCTTATGCCATCGCTGGCCACCCACGCTACGAAATCACCGAGGGCGAGGTGCTGCTGGACGGCGTGAACCTGCTGGACATGGAAGTTGACGAGCGCGCTCGCGCTGGCCTGTTCCTGGCCATGCAGTACCCCACCGAGGTGCCTGGCGTATCCATGGCTAACTTCCTGCGCTCCGCGGCATCCGCCGTGCGTGGCGAGGCTCCCAAGATCCGCGAGTGGGTCAAGGAAGCCCGCGGTGCGATGGAAGAGCTGTCCATCGACCCATCCTTCTCCGAGCGTTCCGTCAACGAAGGCTTCTCCGGTGGCGAGAAGAAGCGCCACGAGGTGCTGCAGCTGGGTCTGCTCAAGCCTAAGTTCGCCGTGCTCGACGAGACGGACTCCGGCCTGGACGTGGATGCCCTGCGCATCGTGTCCGACGGCATCAACCGCTACAAGGAGCGCGAGAACGGTGGCGTGCTGATGATCACCCACTACCAGCGCATCCTGAACTACGTGAAGCCAGACCAGGTGCACGTTTTCTCCAACGGCCGCATCGTAAAGTCCGGCGGCCCAGAGCTGGCAGAAGAGCTGGAGAAGTCCGGCTACGAGCAGTTCGCCTAAGCTGCCCGAAAATCCACGACAGAAAGAAGTCACAGTTATGAGCACATCATTGGACACAGCCGAAGTCAGGAAAGATTTCCCTATCCTGTCCCGCACCGTCCGTGATGGCCGCCCGCTCGTCTACCTAGACTCCGGTGCGACCTCACAGCGCCCGGTGCAGGTATTGGATGCGGAACGCGACTTCTTGATCACCCACAATGCCCCAGTACACCGCGGGGCATACGAAATCGCTGAAGGGGCCACGGACGCCTACGAGGATGCCCGAGAGGACATCGCAGCGTTCGTCGGCGCGGAAGATCATGAGATCGCGTTCACCAAGAACGCCACCGAAGCCCTGAACGAGGTGGCCTACATCTTGGGCGATCCTCGTTCCGGCGAGTTCACGGTCACTGCCGGCGATGAGATCGTCATCTCAGAGCTGGAGCACCATGCAAATCTGGTGCCGTGGCAGGAGCTGGCGCAGCGCACGGGCGCAACCCTGCGTTGGTACTCCGTAACCGAGGACGGTCGCATTGATCTGGACAGCTTGGATCTGAACGAGAACACCAAGGTCGTGGCCTTGACTCATCAGTCCAACGTGACCGGTGCGGTTCTCGATGTGGATGAGGCCGTGCGCCGCGCGCGTGCCGTGGGTGCCCTTTTTGTTCTCGACGCCTGCCAGTCCGTTCCCCACATGCCCGTAGATTTCCACGCTCTCGATGTGGACTTCGCAGCATTTTCCGGCCACAAGATGTTGGGTCCCAACGGCGTGGGCGTGCTCTACGGCAAGGGGTCCATCCTGAAGACCTTGCCACCGTTTTTGACCGGTGGCTCCATGGTGGAAAAGGTGACGATGGAAAAGACCACGTTCACCGAAGCTCCACAGCGATTCGAAGCCGGAACCCAGATGACCAGCCAGGTCGTGGGGTTGGCCGCAGCGGTGCGTTACTTGCGCGAGCTGGGCATGGACAACGTCAAGGCGCATGAAAATGAGCTGACCGCCTACGCCCTGGAAAAGATCACTGCGATTGAGGGACTGCGATTGGTGGGCCCTGCAGAAGCCGTGGATCGCGGTGCGTCGATAAGCTTCGTGGTGGAAGGCATTCACCCGCACGATCTGGGCCAGGTGCTGGACGATCGTGGCGTGTGCATCCGCGTGGGGCACCACTGCGCATGGCCTGTGCACACCTGCATGGGCGTGCAGGCCACCGCGCGCGCCAGCTTTTATATCTACAACACCCGCGAGGAAGTAGATGCCCTGGCGGAGGCGATCGTGCACGCACAGAAGTTCTTCGGAACCGTAGAAGACTAAGACGATAGGCGAGTAGGCAACAGTCATGAAGCTGGAATCGATGTACCAGGAAGTCATCCTGGATCACTACAAGCACCCGCAGCACGCGGGGTTGCGTGATCCGTTTAACGCCGAGGTACACCACGTCAACACCTCGTGTGGCGATGAACTCACGCTGCGCGTCACGCTCAGCGATGACCTCAAGACCGTTCAGGATGTCTCTTATGACGCCACTGGATGTTCCATCAGCCAGGCGTCGACCTCGGTGATGGCGGAAGAGTTGGTGGGCAAGCCCGTCGACGAAGCGTTTGCCAAGCTGGCCGAGTTCGAGCGCATGGTCACCTCGCGCGGCAAGGTCGAAGGTGATGACGAGATCATTGGAGACGGCATCGCATTCGCCGGTGTGTCCAAGTACCCGGCACGCGTGAAGTGCGCGCTGCTGGGGTGGAAGGCATTTGAGGCCGCAGCCTACGATGCCGGCGCACAGCCCGCCAAGCAAGACTAGAAATTCCTCACCACAGCAGAAGAAACGAGTGAAACAATGACTGAACCGAACAGCAACCCTTCCGCACCGCAGATGGATCCCAACCCGATCAACGAGGTTCCGCAGCCTCCTGCTGAGCAGACTCAGGAGCAGCTGGAAATGTCCGGCAAGATCGAGGACTGCATGATGGACGTCATCGACCCTGAGCTGGGCATCAACGTGGTGGATCTCGGCTTGGTCTATGACACGTGGGTGGAGGATTCCACCGCCGTGGTGAACATGACTCTGACCTCGCCTGCGTGTCCTTTGACGGACATGATCGAGGATCAGGCCAATGCTGCCGTGGTGGGCACGCTGCAGGAGATCTCCGAGCTGCGTATCAACTGGGTATGGACTCCTGCCTGGGGCCCACAGATGATCAACGAGGAAGGCCGCGAGCAGCTGCGTTACTTGGGCTTCTCCGTCTAACTCAACCTATTTACCTGCAGCGACCCGGATCATGTGTCCGGGTCGTTTCCATATCGGTTGTAGGAACGGGTGGTTAAATCCCGTGAATCCGCGCAGTGCCCACATTGTCGCGGCCACGGCGAGGCCGTCGTGCCCGGTGAGGTAGGTCAGTTGCCGTTGGGCGCCGAGTTGGAAGAACGCATCGAAGAAGTCGCGCAGCGTGGTGTGGCTGGCCTGGCTGATGAGTTCTGCCCCTATCCGACGCAATGCTCGCGCAAGTTCCGCATTAGCCCGCCGAGCCACCCGGTGCGCATTCCTGCGGGATAGCCGAGCCTTCCGCGGCTGATGCGTGCCTTCCTGGCTGGCGTGATCCTCCGCGATGCGATCAAGTAGCTGGTCTACCTGGTTCAACGCGGCGCCCACCGAGTAGCCCGTGGCGGGATTGATAAGGCCTGCTGCTGCGCCGAAATAGTAGCGCTGGCCTGGTGGGCACGCGTCCATGGGACTCGCGCCCGCCTTCCGCGTGCCCATGGGGATGACCACCACTTCGCGGTGGAATTCCCCGCGCTGGAATTGCTCGCGCAAAACCTTGCGCCACTCGGGCGCTTCCGCATCGAGACGTGCCTCCAGCCGCTGCGTGAGCTCATCGATGAGCTGACGCGGCGATGTCCGGGTGGCTAGGACCGTCTCCTCACACAAGATTCCCTCGTCCGTGGGTTGGATGTACAGGAAACTCGGGGGAGAGGGCGTGGGTTGTTGCCAATCCATAAAGGTGGCGAGGTTGGCGTCGGAAAAAAGATGACGGGGGAGCACATAACCCACCGCTACCTGCCAGAACACGCCGGTATCTGTGGGCGCTCCGGTGCAATCGATGACCACGCGATGCGGCGATCCGGTTGCGCTAGGCACGGTCCCGCGGCGAATCTTCGCAGTGCTCACCTCCACCTCGCGGCGTAGAGAATCCTTGTTCAGCATCGCGTAGGAATAGGCCAGCGGGCGCTCGCGATGCGTCACGGTGCGGGGCACGTAGGCGGGGGAGAAGAACCTTTGCCCCCACTCGGGCACCTCGGCCATCAGCGCCCCATACGTCGCGGGCCAGCGCGGTAATCTGCCCTCGATCCGCACGCGAGGGTCCCAAGCCGTAACGTCCCACCCGCGTTCGGCGGCCCGAAGAGCAACGATGGCGCCGGCCGGACCCAGGCCAGCGATGTGCAGCACAACCATCTGACCGCTCCCGTTCCTCGACCCGGCTTAAGCAGGCACGATGCCTGCTCACAACAGGGGCAATGATAGCGTGGATCGTTGTGATTGTGACCGAAGACCTTGAAGTACGGGTGGGCGCCAGGACCCTGCTGGACGCACCCGGACAGCTGCTGCGCGTACAACCGGGGGACCGTATCGGGCTGGTGGGCCGCAACGGTGCAGGCAAGACCACGACGATGCGCATCCTCGCAGGTGAGGGCGAACCTTATGGCGGAAAAGTGATCCGCAGTGGCGAGTTTGGCTACCTTCCGCAGGATTCCAAGGAAGGCGATATCGAGCAGACCGCCCGCGATCGCGTACTCTCCGCGCGCGGGCTGGATCAGATTCGCCGCACCATGGATCGCCAGCAGGAGATCATGGAGACCACGGACAAGGACTCCGAACGGGACGCCGCGATTTCCAAGTACTCCCGCATGGAGGAGAAGTACTCCGCGCTGGGCGGCTACGAGGCGGACAGCGAGGCCGCACGTATCTGCGACGCCCTGGGCTTGGAAGAGCGCGTCCTGGACCAGCAACTCAAGACGCTCTCCGGTGGGCAGCGTCGTCGTGTGGAGCTGGCGCAGATTCTGTTTGCCGCCACCTCCGGCTCTGGGCGCTCCCAAACCACGCTGCTGCTGGACGAGCCGACCAACCACCTGGACGCAGATTCCATTACTTGGCTGCGCGACTTCCTGAAAAAGCACGAGGGCGGGCTGGTCATGATCAGCCACGATGTCGAGTTGCTGGAGGCCGTGTGTAACAAGGTCTGGTTCCTAGATGCCGTGCGCTCCGAGGCGGACGTCTACAACATGGATTGGAAGAAGTACCTGGATGCCCGGGCTACGGACGAGGCGCGTCGACGCCGCGAGCGCGCCAATGCGGAGAAGAAGGCCGGGGCCTTGAAGGAGCAGGCTGCGAAGCTGGGTGCCAAGGCCACCAAGGCTCGCGCCGCCAAACAGATGACTGCACGCGCAGAGCGCATGATGGGCGAGTTGGACGAGGTGCGCGTGGACGATCGTGTGGCCAGCATTTCCTTCCCAGAGCCTGCGCCGTGTGGCAAGACCCCGATGAACGCCAAGGGGCTGACCAAGATGTATGGCTCGTTGGAGGTTTTCGCTGGCGTGGATCTGGCCATCGATAAGGGCTCGCGCGTGGTGGTGCTGGGATTCAACGGTGCTGGTAAGACCACGTTGCTGAAGTTGTTGGCCGGTGTGGAGCGCGTGGATGGCGAAGGTGGCATCGTCTCCGGCTATGGCCTGAAGGTGGGTTACTTTGCCCAGGAGCATGACAACATTGACGGCGATAAGAGCGTGTGGCAAAACGCCATCGAGTCTTGCCCCGATGCCGGCGAGCAGGATCTGCGTGGCGTGCTGGGAGCGTTCATGTTCTCTGGAGATCAGCTGAATCAACCTGCTGGCACGCTCTCCGGTGGCGAGAAGACGCGACTGTCCCTGGCTACCTTGGTCAGCTCGCGAGCTAACGTGCTGCTGCTGGACGAGCCGACAAATAACCTGGATCCACAGTCCCGCGAACAGGTTTTGGATGCGCTGCGCACCTACGAAGGTGCCGTGGTGCTGGTGACGCACGACCCAGGAGCTGTGAAAGCCCTCGATCCAGAACGGGTCATCGTGTTGCCAGATGGCACAGAGGACCTGTGGAACGAGAGCTACATGGAGATCGTGGAATTGGCCTAGCGCCCAGGTGGCGCTGGCTTAGGGGGGTCTAGCGAGTCTTGAGAAAGTCCCACACCACCTGGGCAGCAGCCGGGTTGGAGGGGAACCACGTGTGCTCGCCACCGTTGACTGAATACACCCGGGTCTGTCCGCCGGTAGGGCATCCGCCGAGGGTGTACATATCGGTGCGGCCATTGGAGGTGGGGTTGGTCAGCGCCGTACTGGTGCAACCGTTGCGGGTGCCGATGCGCTGCGCGGCTTGAGGAACGCTGAAGTAGTCCCCGCCGTGCGCGTTGGATCCGCCGCCATAGAGCATGTGATCATCGGCAGTTCCGTGGATGAGTAGCGTGTCCACCGCTCCGGCCAAACAGTTGCTCAGCGTGGGGTTGTAGTACGCCCCAGCCACGGACGCCACGGCAGTAAATGTGCCTGGTGCCTGGCATGCCAGGGAGACAGCCATGCCACCACCGTTGGACAGCCCGGTGGCGTACACGCGGGAGCTATCAACCTTGTACTGAGACTTGACCTTGCTCAGAATGGCCTGCACAAAGGCGACGTCCTGCCCGCGGCTGGTCTCGGCGTACTTGGGACCTTCCCACGCCTGAGCCTTTCCCTCTGGGTAGACGATGATGGACTCTCGACCAGCCACGTTGTTCAGGTCCGCGTAACCGCGATACATGGTGGCATCGTGCTGCCAGCCGGCGAAGCCAAACAGCACGGGGTAGGACGTGGTGGGATCCATGGTCGCGGGAGTCTCGATCAGGTATTCCCGATTGCTCTGTCCTGCCACGTCCACTGCTGAACGAGTCAGGTTGGTTTGGCCCGGCACGGAAGGTACGGAGGGAGCTTGTCCGAGCTGATCGAGGATGCTGGCGATAACCTCCAGACTTCCCAGATCCACGCTGCCCAGGGTGGTTTGAGCGCTCGCCGCAGGAGTGAATGCAGAGAATGCTAGTACTGTAGCGGCCGCCACTGAGGCGATTTTCTTTAGATGCACGAAGGAATATTAAACCAAGCCACGGGCCTTAGCAGATGTTTTTGGCGGCGATGGGGGTATGAGGAGACTAGCCCCTGACTGCACCTTATGAGCGCAGGTCGCGGGCGTGCTGCACGAAGGCTCGGAGGATCGAATTCGACGCCGACGTGTCGTGTCCCCTGAGGTCGTCATAGACCTCATTCTGTCGCTCGGGGGAAAAGTATCCGGCATCTTCGTAGAAGCTCAGGCGGCGGGCGATGCGATCTCCGTCCATCTCTGGATGGAATTGGGTTGCCCAGACGTTGGATCCCATGCGGTACATGTGCACTGGACAGGTTGGGCCACCGGCCAAGAGCACCGCATTCTGCGGAAGCTGCAGCACGGAATCCTTGTGTCCGCCGAAGCCGAGGAATTCCTGTGGCAACTGGGCACAAAGTGGATCATTTGCCGCCTGTTCTGTCAGCGCGATCTTGGTGACTCCCGCTTCCTCGGCGAAGTCGGAGCCTACTTGGCCTCCCAAGTAGTGGGCGAACAGGCTCGCGCCGTAGCAGGTAGCGATGATGGGGAAGCGCTGGTGTTCCAGAGCTTTCTGAACAAACTCCACGAGGCGTTCCGAAACTGCCGGCTGCCATACAGCGTCGTAAGGCTTGGTGATGGTGAACGCGCTGCCACCAATGAACACCCCGTCCACGTCCGAAAAATCGCCGAGTTCACTGTCTGGCCGATCCAATACGCGCATATCCAGTTCTTCTGTACCGAGCCCGGACAGGGCGAGGAAATCGTCATATTCGGCATCGGCGATATGACGATTTTCGCGGAGGGCAAGCAGTACGAACTTCACGCAAGCAACATTAACAGACAGCTTGGTCTACCAAAGAAACGTCCGAGTAGTTACATCCCCGGTCGGGGACCCACCGCATTCAGTGCAGCCCTGATCTGTGCCTTTGCCAGATCCGTGGAGATAGTCGCAGACTCCTGATTCCCGCTGACCCAGCGGGCGACGGTCCATCCGTTGTTAAATTCCGGCTCGCCGTGATCCAGCGGGCCGTCCATCATCTTTAAGTCCAGGGGCACACCCCGATGAGAGGCCGGAGCGGAGAATTCCCCGGAGGTAAAGCGAAAAGGCTCCGAGCCATCAGTGGGGAAGACCTCCACTAGTGCCCGATAGCGGAAACGGACATCGTTATTCCGGACGTGATCCTCGCGATCATTGTTGTGCGAAGAATGCTGACGCACGCTACTAATCCACACGCCACCAACACGAGCAGGGGCATAGCTCAGCCAGCCATTGTTGAAGGCCTGGGAAATCATGGTGAGATTGGCGCGTCGGCGTCGGAAAGAAATCACATCGACAACCACCAAGAGCAACCCGATGGCCCCCAGGATCAGGCCGGCGAACAGGGCGGGACCGGGGATCAGGCAAAGAGCTACACCACCAATCAACAAAGCCAGTCCGATGACGCCAATCACGATCTGCGTGGTGGACATCCCGCCGCGAGAGCCAGCAACAGGCAGCCGCCCGTGGGACTCCAGGGCAGCCATCAAAGCGGGGGAGTTGGCCACGTGCGGATTCCGAGTATCGAATTGGCCAGATTCCGCACCCCTGCGGATTGCGCCGTCGGGGTCATCGATAACCGCCGAAGAACGCCCATAGTGGAATAGGGGAAGGTTGTCCGCCATCAGTTCGGTGCCATCCTCTCTGTACCATCCTCTCTCGAACGTCATGTCTGGAGCGCGCGCCTAGTTGCGCATTCCGTGAACCGGAGCGGGGATGAAGCCACCTCGGCCGATGAACTGCGCATTGCCCACGGAGTTGACGTCGATGATTGGCGCGTAGCCCAGCAGCCCACCGAAATTGACCTCGTCACCAGGCTTTTTCCCGGGCACGGGGATTACCCGCACGGCCGTGGTCTTGTGGTTCATCACGCCAATCGCGGCCTCATCGGCGATCATGCCGGCGATCGTCTCGGCACTGGTCTCTCCCGGCAACGCCACCATGTCAAAGCCCACCGAGCAGATGGCCGTCATGGCTTCCAATTTGTCCAAAGAAATGGAGCCGGAGCGCACGGCATCGATCATGCCCTTGTCCTCGGAGACCGGAATGAAAGAACCGGACAAGCCACCCACGCGAGAGCAGGCCATCATCCCGCCCTTCTTCACAGCGTCATTGAGCAGCGCCAACGCGGCAGTCGTACCGTGCGTGCCCACCTGATCCAGGCCCATGTGCTCCAAGATGTGCGCCACGGAATCACCCAGCTCTGCGGTAGGAGCAAGAGACAAATCGATGATGCCGAACGGCACGCCCAACCGCTCCGAGGCCATGTTGCCCACCAGCTGACCGGCGCGGGTGATCTTGAACGCGGCCTTCTTGATTTCCTCTGCCACCTGATCCAGCGTGGCACCCTCCATCGAACCAATCGCGCGATCCACCACGCCCGGGCCGGACACGCCCACGGACACCACACAGTCCGGCTCCTCCACACCGTGGAAAGCTCCAGCCATGAAGGGGTTATCGCCCACAGAGTTGGCAAAGACCACCAGCTTGGCGCAGGCAATGGCATCGCGGTCGCTGGTCAGCTCCGCAGCTTCCTTGATGATGCGACCCATCTGCGCCACGGCATTCATGTTGATACCGGCGCGCGAGGAGGCGATATTCACGCTGCTGCAAACCACATCGGTTTCAGATAGCGCTTCCGGAATGGAACGAATCAAAAGCTTTTCGCTGGTAGTAGCACCCTTTTCCACCAACGCAGAGTAGCCGCCCACAAAATTGACACCCACTTCCTTAGCCGCCCGATCCAGCGCACGGGCCGCGTCCACAGGATTGCCCTCCACACCTGCGACCACCAAGGACACCGGCGTGACGGAAATGCGCTTATTCACAATCGGGATGCCCAGCTCCGCCTCGATGCCCTCACATACCTCCACCAGCTGCGAGGCCTGCTGCGAAACCCGGTCATAGATAGCCTGGCTGGTCTCCGCCATTGTGGGGCGAGTACAGCCCAGCAACGAAATACCCATGGTCACCGTCCGGATATCCAGGCGGTATTTCTCGATCATCTCGATGGTCTCGAAAATCCGGTTGGGATTAAACACTCCGCCCATCGTCTAGACCTCGTTCATCGCGGTAAACAGATCCTCGGACTGAATCCGAATCACCTGCTGCTTGGACTTTTCCACCGGCTCCAACGCGGCACGGATCTCCGCCAGCGAGGTCTGCGCGTCATCGAACTCCACGCGCAGAATCATAGTGAAGTAGCCAGACATCAACGTCTGAGACACATCCACAATGTTGACGCCGAGCTCGGCGAGGGCAGTAGACACAGACGCAATAATTCCGGTGCTGTCGATGCCGGTTACAGTCATAATGGCGAACATGCGTCCATCCTAAACCCTCGCGAGACAGCCCCCGGCCCCACGTGCTCTACTGTGGAGCCATGGCTCCGAAACCGCAGCTCACGTACCCCAGCTCGCTTCGCTTTCTCACCCTGGATGTGGTGCGAGGTGGTTCTTTTTCCGACGCCAACCTCGCTCCCTCCTGGCATGTCACCGAGTACTCAGAGGTGCTCGGCCACGGCGAGGCCTGCTACCGAGCGGCTGCCTATCGGCTGTTCTCCTGGCGAGCCCACTGGGAAGCCGGCGTGGGCGTGACCCAGCACAATGTCGGCTCCCACGAAATCGTCAACGTCCACTTCGGACCGACCAGCAACCCATGCTTGATCCTGCACCGCAGCCAGACCGCCCGCCGTGCCGCGCTGGTCTACGGCACACTGCCCGGGCATGTGGAACGCGGCGAAGAAGCCTTCATTGTGGAGATGTCCGAAAGTGGGGAAGTCACAGGACGCTGCCTGGCGTTTTCCCAGCACGCATGGTGGCTAGCGAAACTCGGTGCACCCGTGGCCCGCGGGGTGCAGCTGGCCATCACGCGCAGGTACGTGCGCGGGATGGTCCCGCAGAGCAGACAGCGGGACTAGCTCTGCTTCCGAATGGCGTTTTCGGCGAGGTCGAGCATGGCGTCGAGACCATCAACAGACCCACCCGAGGCCAACCGTGTGATCAAACCATCCAACAACGTCTCCAAGAACAGGTGGATGATCGCCGGATCCACGTCATCACGGATGCGGCCGTCCTGGGACAACGTCACCAAACGGGTGCGGACGGCGGAATCCAAAACAGCCTGGTGCGCTTCCCAGCGTGCTCGGAATCCGCTATCCGTGCGCAACATCTTGGAGATCTCTAGGCGAGTAGAAAGCCAATCGTGGCGCTCCGGATGGGCAAGGAGATCACGCATCACCTCGATGAGACCCTCGTCAGCCACCAAATCCGCCTGCCGGATGGCATCCTCGCGGGCCAGCGTCAGAAACAACGTTTCCTTATCGCGGAAATGATGGAAAATCGCCCCACGCGATTTGCCCGTCGCCTCCTCGAGCCTCCGAACCGTTGCGCCTTCGTACCCGAAGGCAGTAAAGCAGCGGCGCGCATCCGCCAAGATACTTTCCATCTTTTCGCTCAAGTCCAGCTCCGGGGTAGTGGAGGACATTCCCATCTCCGCATCATGCATGAATCGATTATCAAGCGTCATGAGTGAACAAAAGCGGTGATCCGGAGGTTGAACCGGAATCACCGCTTGTTCTAGCCACTTTCAGCACCTACCGCCAGCGTGATAGATCACGCCCGCAGCGTGTGCCAGCCCGCCGAAAAATCAGGCGAGTGGCTCGCGCTTAGCTGCTTACTACTTGTTGGCCATCATGTTGCGCAGCACGAACTGCAGGATGCCACCGTTGCGGTAGTAGTCAGCCTCACCTGGGGTGTCGATACGGGTAGGAGCATCGAACTCGATCTTCTCGCCGTTCTCCTTGGTAGCGACAACCTTGACGGTCTTCGGGGTGGTGCCGTTGTTGAGCTCCTCGATACCGGAGATATCGAAGGTCTCAGTTCCGTCCAAGCCCAGGGACTTCCAAGACTCACCTTCTGGGAACTGCAGTGGAACCACGCCCATACCGATGAGGTTGGAGCGGTGGATACGCTCGAAGGACTCAGCGATGACTGCCTTGACGCCCAGCAGCAGGGTGCCCTTAGCAGCCCAGTCGCGGGAGGAGCCGGTGCCGTATTCCTTACCACCCAGGACAACCAGTGGGGTGTCCTGCTCCTTGTAGTTCATGGCTGCATCGTAGATGTAAGCCTGTGGGCCACCCTCCTGGGTGAAGTCACGGGTGTAGCCACCGGTGACTCCGTCCAGAAGCTGGTTCTGCAGGCGGATGTTCGCAAAAGTACCGCGAACCATGACCTCGTGGTTACCACGACGTGCACCCAGGGAGTTGTAGTCCTTGCGGGCCACTCCGTGCTCATCCAGGTACTGCGCAGCAGGGGAGCCTGGCTTGATGGTGGATGCAGGGGAGATGTGGTCCGTGGTCACGGAATCGCCGAGCAGTGCCAGAACGCGTGCTCCTGCAACGTCGTTGACTGGTGCTGGCTCCTGAGACATGCCGTCGAAGTATGGCGCACGACGGATGTAGGTGGAGTTCTCGTCCCAATCGAAGGTCTTGCCGGTTGGAACCTCGAGGCTCTGCCAGCGCTCGTCACCCTTGAAGACATCGGCGTAGTCCTCGGTGTAGAGCTCCTTGGTGATGGACTCTGCGATGACCTTTTCGATCTCTTCGGTGGATGGCCAGATGTCGCGCAGGAAGATGTCGTTGCCGTCTTCGTCCTGGCCCAGTGGCTGGGTCTCGAAGTCGAAGTCCATGGTGCCGGCGATTGCGTAAGCAATAACCAGGATTGGGCTTGCGAGGTAGTTCATCTTCACATCTGGGTTGATGCGACCCTCGAAGTTACGGTTACCGGAAAGAACCGCGGTGGCTGCGAGGTCGCCCTCGTTGATGCCTGCGGAGATCTCCTCTGGCAGTGGGCCGGAGTTACCGATACAGGTGGTGCAGCCGTAACCGACGAGGTAGAAGCCCATGGCCTCCAGATCCTTCCACAGACCTGCAGCCTCGTAGTAGCCATTGACGACCTGAGAGCCTGGAGCCATAGAGGTCTTCACCCATGGTGCGGACTTCAGGCCCTTGGCAGCGGCGTTGCGTGCGAGCAGGCCGGCACCGATCATCACGGATGGGTTGGAGGTGTTGGTACACGAGGTGATGGATGCGATAGCAACCAGACCGTGATCCAGCTCCACGTCCTGACCGTTGTAGTTCACGGTGGTTGGGTTGGATGGGCGTCCCTCTGCGCCAGCAGCGGCGGAAGGGATGTTGCCCTTGGCATCCGCAGAGGAGACAGGGGTGCCCTCGGCCTTGGAGGTGTCGTCCGTGCTTGGGCCTTCTGCGTCGAAGTTGCCGCCATCTTCACCGACTGGGGTGGCGATGTAGTTGTGCAGATCCTTGCGGAACTGAGCCTTAGAATCGGTCAGCTCGATGCGGTCCTGAGGACGCTTTGGTCCGGCGATGGAAGGAACAACGGTGGACAGGTCCAGCTCGAGGTACTCGGAGTACTCGGTCTCAGCCTCTGGGTCCAGCCACATGCCCTGAGCCTTAGCGTAAGCCTGGACGCGCTCCAGGGTCTCCTTGTCGCGGCCGGTCAGCTCCAGGTACTTCACGGTCTCTTCGTCGATTGGGAAGATAGCCGCGGTGGAACCGAACTCAGGGGACATGTTGCCGATGGTGGCGCGGTTTGCCAGTGGCAGCTCGCCCACACCCTTGCCGTAGAACTCGACAAACTTGCCGACCACGCCGTGCTGGCGCAGCATGTCGGTGATGGTCAGCACAACGTCGGTTGCGGTGACGCCGGCGTTGATCTCACCGGTGAGCTTGAAGCCAACAACGCGAGGGATAAGCATGGAGATTGGCTGGCCGAGCATTGCAGCCTCGGCCTCGATGCCGCCCACGCCCCAGCCCAGGATGCCCAGGCCGTTTTCCATGGTGGTGTGGGAGTCCGTACCAACACAGGTATCTGGGTAGGCCACGCCGTCCTTCTCGAAGACGGAACGAGCCAAGTACTCAATGTTGACCTGGTGAACAATACCGGTTCCTGGAGGAACAACGCGGAAGTTATCGAATGCGCCGGTTCCCCAACGGAGGAACTTGTAGCGCTCGTCGTTGCGCTGGTACTCGATCTCAACGTTCTTCTCGAATGCATCGTCATCGCCGAATGCTTCGATGATCACGGAGTGGTCGATGACCATTTCCGCTGGGTTGAGTGGGTTGACCTGATCGGCTTCTCCGCCGAGAGCAACCACTGCGTCACGAATGGTAGCGAGGTCAACGATGCAGGCCACGCCGGTGAAGTCCTGCATGATCACGCGCGCAGGGGTGAACTGGATCTCGATGCTTGGGTCAGCGGAAGGATCCCACTGAGCCACTGCCTCGATGTGCTCGCGAGTGACGTTCTTTCCGTCCTCGTTACGCAGCAGGTTCTCGCCCAATACCTTCAGGGAGTAAGGAAGCTTTTCCATGCCTGGAACAGCGGAGAGACGGTAGTAGTCATAAGACTTGTCACCGACCTCCAAGGTGTCCTTGGCATCAAAAGAGTTCTTGCTTTCAGTCACAGTGTGCTCCTGAGTCTCTTCTCGTAGTCGTTGTGCGGCCACCGCAGGACATCGACAACGCGATGCCTGCTAGTCCTATTCGTCAAAGGACGCATCTGCGGGGAGGCGTAACTCCATTGTGTCAGCATTTGCCCCGCAACGTCACACCTTAGGCTAACAGTACGCGTGTCCTGTTTTTCAATCTTGCGTGTTCACGCGTGTCACAGGCACCCCCTTTAGGGACGAGGTGATAAAAACCCAAGAGAAAAGCTGCCAACGATATAACTACGAGGACTTTCGAACACAATGATTCCCCAAGAAATCGATATCGAGGCCCTCGCACGGCAGCTCCAAGCGGATAACGTCGCAGCCGATGATGGAGTGCGGACCACATGGGGAGACGAAGCTGAAGGAAAGCTCGAAGAGTTCCGCCAGACCCTAAACAATGGGGACGATCCACGCGCCGCGGACAAACTAGGGGAGACGAAGCTCGTCCTGCTCGACAATCCCGACCTAACTTTAGAAAACTCCCGGGATGTCGCCCAAGCATTAAAGACGAGGACCGACGCAGACACCGTCATAGTCCAATCCACCCGCAGTCCCGGAGTGGTGTCTGACACGCTGACTCGCTACAACATCGAGAACAACCAATTGCAGATGGCAGGGTCCTTAAACCCGCAGAGCACCACGAATTTCATTGAGCACAGTGCCGCAGCCGACCACCACGCCGGATTAGTCAACGCCACACTCTTGATCTTGGTCTTTGCTGCCATCGCCATTACTGCGGCGAGCATGTGGCTAGCGCGACAGCTCCGCGCTTAAATGCTAGCCATTATTCAGTCAAGTCTAGAGACTTGCCTACCATGAATTGAAGGTTCAAGGAAATAGGCTTGTCTCACAAGGTTTCAACCCAACGCGCCGCATAGACCCGTAAATGTGACATAAATCACATTTACGGGTCTTTTTGGCGATTCCGCAGGTCAAGCGTGATGCCGTGACGAATGTATCTGATGTTATTCATGTGACTTGGGTGAAAAGAGTTCACGAACGTTTCCCATGCGCCTTATGGTTCCCTTGTCATCATTTGTAACGAGATGATCTCAATGTGATCTTTTGGTTCGCATGAGTTTTTTTATGTCCCAATTGCCCCAAACTGGGCGCAACGTCGACATAGAAACCGCATAAGCCCGGGACCTGTACTGACCTCATGGGGAAGTGAGGACAGCAGGACCGAATGCGCCACGTCGTTGCAATTCGACCAACCCAGGAGAAACACCGTGCTTTACAGTTCACCAAGCCGTCGCCTTCAGGCGCTGCCGATCGCTCGATCGTCACGCGCTGTGTTGGCTTGCGCTGTTACCGCAGGACTGTCATTCCCATTGGCCATCCAGCCTTCTCAAGCAGAAGAGGCAGTGACCGCAGAGGCATTCCTCGCCAACTTGGTGAATGAAGTAACGACCTCTAAGAACGCAGTTAACGATTTCGAGCTCGAGATGGGCGGCCTGCGCGAAGGTGCCAACAAGGCTCGCGTGGATCTTGACCACGCTCGCCAAGACGCACAAGAGGCGCAGAACAATGTGGTGGATGCCCGCGGGCGCCTCGATCAATCCGACGAGGCAGTAGAGGATGCCCAAAAGGACCTCGACGAGATCGCTCGCTCCGCCTACAACTCCGGCGGAGATGCTTCCCCGGTTACTTTGGCGGCTGGCAGCGATGCCGTGGCCGACACCTTGGATCGCTCCACGTACATCCGCTTGGCGACCGAGCGTCAGCAGAACACGGTCAATCAGCTGGATCTGGCGCGTACGCAGACCGCCAACGAAGAAGCCGCTCTTCGCGACGGGCGCGATGCCGCTAACTCCGCCGTGAGCGAGGCCATCCGCCTGCACAATCAGGCCCGCGAAGCTCTCAGCAACGCACAGGTCCAGTTGCGCGACAAGACTGCGGAGTACAACCGCCTGGTCAAGGATCGCGACCTGGCTCAAAAGCGTTTGGATGCCGCCCGCTCAGCGGTGGATACGCTATCCAACAAGGATCCACAGGCCAGCTCGTTCGAAAAGCGTCGCGTTGCAGAAGCCGCTGCGAACAAGGCGGAAGGCTTGACTAACGGAGTCACAGCCGAGGGCGAGCAGAAGAATGATGCCGAGTCCGCGTCCGATGCGCCACAGGGCACTGATTCCACTCCTACAGCAAGCACCGCACCAGATGCTTCTGCGCCTGACGCCGAAGAAGCCAAGGACACCGAGGCGCCAGCTGCTGCAGGCCCTTCTGCACCGACCACTGACTATGCCGGCGATGCTAGCGCTCTACCGGAAATCACCGGCAACACCGCAGACTTTAACCAGTCCAGCGCTGGCGACCAGCAGCGACAGCTAGCCATCAACGGCCTCGTGGCCGCCGGTGGCGCCGCAGCAATGGCCGGATTCAATTCTTACGCGCAAGACGGCGATCAAACCAATGCAGTTAATGCTGCCATCTCAGCTGGCCGTCAGTCCGCAGGCGAGCAGTACGACCAAGCTCAGGCGACTCTCAATCCTCAACAAGACACTCCCACCACGCCAGAGGTGGACCCCACCTCCCCAATTGACGCGGGAGACCTGGGCGATCTTGGTGAGGACGTAGATACCCCCACCACCCCGTCCATTCCATCTCTGCCGAGTGTTCCGGGAACCGCAGATTCGGACGTAGACACCTCCGGCACTGCTTCCGAGCAGATCGAACGAGTCATCGAACGGGGCATGTCGCAGCTTGGCGTGACCTATGCCTGGGGCGGCGGCAATCAGTACGGACCAACCTTGGGCATCCGCGACGGCGGCGTGGCGGACACCTACGGCGACTACGCAAAGATCGGCTTCGACTGCTCCGGCCTGACACTGTATGCGTTCGCTGCAGTGGGCATTCAGCTGGATCACTACTCCGGCAGCCAGTACAACGCCGGACGCCAAGTTCCGACCTCCGAAATGAAGCGCGGCGACCTACTCTTCTGGGGAGCCGGCGGCAGCCAGCACGTGTCCATCTACTTGGGCGATGGCACCATGTTGGAAGCTCCACAGTCCGGATCTTCCGTGCGCGTTAGCCCTGTGCGCTACGGCGGCATGACTCCAATGGCAGTACGCCTCATCGAGTAAGCACCTCGAATAGCCAGACGGCTAACGCAGCAACTCCCGCAGCGCGTAGTCCACAGCCGTCATCCTGGCCGCGCGAATAGAGCGCAGCATTGGCAACAACAGCGGGTCTAGGGCAAGGCCCGCGTCACTGGCGCGGGCCTTTTCGACTATCGCCGAAACGTAGTCAGCTCGAGCCAATAAGCGCGCCGCACGGAGCGAGATTCCCGGTGGTAGGCCCGGCAGGCCAAAAGAATCCGCCAATGTTCCCACCTCGGCCCGCACGTCTGATCCCTGCACGCGGATATGGCCTGATTGCTCAATCAACCTCCCCGCAGTCTCCATCGCCTCCCGCAGCTGCTGATCAGCCTCGCCAGGGGAGAACAACTGCGGATACACCACCGGTCCAGCGGCCGTAAACCAGCGCCACATCACCGCAGGCTGCTCGTGTTCCGCACTGTGCTGCAGCTCTGGAACGAGTACGTGCGTGGTCAGCGGATCAGTATCCGCCAGCACAATTCCCGCACCCACTGCCTGTACCGCCTGCGCCGCCGCCGAACCCGCCGGTAGTGCCGGCGCGTCTCCCGCACCAGCCAGAACCAGGCCCACGAGCGGACGCGAGTCCACGCTCGTCGGCACATCGTCCGTGACGCGGCGAACCAAACGAAAGAGATCGCCGAGGGTGCCCGCGCAACGGTTCAACTCTTCGGTCGATGCCACACCTGCGTGGATTGCGGAGTTTGCGTCGAGAAGATGAAGAGGACCCTGCACGGCCCGAAACGCGTCCACCAACAGGTCCGTACTGATGACCTGGTGGACCCACCACCCCAGCCACAGCGCTGAATTCTGCGCGGGCGACCACAGCTGATCACGCACCAAAGAAGGTTCCGGAAAGCTCATTTGCCCCAAGTTAGCGCCTCGCATGGATGCACGTGACATAGGTACACCGAACCGCGGCACGCGTGCCTTAAGGTAGTTGCCTATGAGTGCCGGACAATTTGATTACCGATCCCGCTATGGCAACGACATTCTCAAGGGCCATCAGCGCAACCAACCGCAAACCTTTCCGAAGGTGCGCCCGGAGCTAGACATGGTGGTGGAAGTCTTCGCTGATGACTTCGCGGGAGCGATCGTGGGCGGCGAGCGCACGGCGGACGGAGACTTCATCCGGTTAGAAGATCGCCACGGCAAAGATCGACTATTCAAGCTCAAGCCCGGAGGATTCTTGCTTGAAGGCAAGCGTATTACCTTGACTCGCTACATAGATCCCAGGATCCTGCCTGCCAAGCCAGAACGCTCCAACTCCGGATCGCGACGCGTCGAAGGAGTCACCGCAAAGGTCGCAGCTCCGTCCCGGATCTGGGTAGAAGGCGTGCATGATGCCGCCATCGTGGAAAAGGTGTGGGGACACGATCTGCGCGTGGAAGGCGTGGTGGTGGAATACCTGGAAGGGCTCGACAACCTGGAGGACAAGCTCCGGGGGTTCCAGCCCACCGCGGAGCGTCGAGTCGGCGTACTGGCAGACCACCTCGTGGAGGGAACCAAAGAGGCAAGGATGACCGCCAACCTCGGGCCCCACGTGATGGTTACCGGCCACCCGTACATCGATATTTGGGAAGCCGTAAAGCCATCCAGCGTCAAGATAGATCATTGGCCGCACGTGCCTCGCGGCGAAGACTGGAAGACAGGCACGTGTCAGCGATTGGGATGGGGCACGCCTCAAGACGGATGGCGCCGCGTCTACCGTTCCGTGAACTCATTCCGCGATATCGATTCCACCTTGATTGGCGCGGTGGAACGCCTCATTGACTTCGTGACCGTGCCCCCGGAAGACTAGCGTCCGATTTTTCCATAGAGTGGGAGCCATGGGTGCTCTCATTTGGTTAGCCATTGCCATAGGTCTGGCGATCGCAGAATTCGCGATCATGGACTTCAGCCTGCTCATGCTTGCGCTGGCCGCTCTTATCACCGCAGGCGTGACTGTTGCTGACATCCCTCTCTGGGCGGAGGTCGCGGTGTTCGCTGTCTCCTCCATGCTCAGCCTGGCGCTGCTGCGCCCCATCCTCCGCAAAACCCTGGCTAAGTCCGTCAGCGATAGTGACTTCTCCGCCAAGGAGTTGGAGGGGCGCTCGGCCATGGTCATCGAGCCAGTTTCTAACGGCTCCGCAGACGGGGGAATGGTCAAGATCGACGGAGAGCTGTGGAGCGCCCGGGCAGCATACCCAGGAGAGAAATTCATTCCTGGAGATGCCGTGCAAGTGTTGAAAATCGAAGGCGCCACCGCAGTGGTGTGGAAGGGAATCTAGCTCACAAATGCCCGCTATAGTCTTAGGAATTCTCGCGGTTTTGGTGGTGATTCTGGTCATCAAATCCGTTGCCCTGATCCCGCAGGGCGAAGCCGCAGTCATCGAGCGACTGGGGCGCTGGCAGCGCACCGTATCCGGACAGCTCACTCTGCTAGTTCCGTTCATCGATAAAGTGCGCGAGCGCATTGATACGCGTGAACAGGTGGTGAGCTTCCCACCGCAGGCCGTGATCACGCAGGACAACCTGACTGTGGCCATCGATATTGTGGTGACGTTCCAAATCAATGATCCCGCCCGTGCCATCTATGGCGTGAACAACTACATCGTGGGTGTGGAGCAGATTTCTGTGGCCACGCTGCGTGACGTGGTGGGTGGCATGACGCTGGAGGAGTGCCTGACCTCCCGCGACGTGATTAATCGCCGCCTGCGAGGCGAATTGGATTCTGCCACCACCAAGTGGGGCTTGCGCATTTCCCGCGTGGAGCTGAAGGCCATCGATCCGCCACCATCCATCCAGCAGTCCATGGAGCTGCAGATGAAGGCAGAGCGCGAGAAGCGCGCCACCATTTTGACCGCGGAGGGTCGCCGCGAATCAGATATCAAGACTGCCGAAGGTGCCAAGCAGGCTCGCATCCTTTCCGCGGAAGGTGACAAGCACGCGCAGATTCTGGCCGCAGAGGCCGAGCGTCAGGCCACCATCCTGCGCGCCGAAGGTGAGCGCGCGGCAAAGTACCTGGAGGCTCAGGGTGATGCCAAGGCCATCCAGAAGATCAACGCCGCCATCAAGGCCGCGCAGATCACCCCAGATGTGCTGGCCTACCAGTACCTTGAGAAGTTGCCGGAGATGGCCAAGGGTTCGTCCAACAAGACGTGGCTCATCCCAATGCAGTTTGGCGATTCCCTGGAGGGCTTCGCTAAGGCGCTGGGCAATCAGGATGCGGACGGTGTGTTCCGCTACCAGCCGGCAGACGTGGACGAGGAAACCAAGCAGATGGCCACGGAAACAGATGCCTCGGATTGGTTCAATACGCAGTCCGCTCCGGAGATTGCTCGGGCAGTTGCAGAGGCCAACGCACAGGCGCAGAAGCCTGTTGACGATGAAGATCCCGGCATGAATCGCTCTGGAATGAATCGCTCCGGTGCAAAGCGCTCGAGCTCGACTCGCGCTGAAGAGCCCCAAGCCGATGCCACCCCCGCAGGCCTAGAGCAGCACACCCCAGAGATTACTCAGCAGGCAGCTCATCAATACGGGCGAGCATATGGACAGCCAGGTTCCAACCAGCCTGCTCAGCCTGCCAACCCGCAGCAGCCAAACGCTGACTCATAGCCTGCTTGGTGATTCCCACCAGCTCGGCCGCCTCGGACTGTAGGTGACCGGCACGCAGCATGGCTGTGGCCTCCCGTCCTTCTTTGGTGCGGCGGGAGAGCACGTGCGCCAGCAAGGTGAATGCCGCGGCGATATCCTCGCCGATTTCCGCTGCCTTGCCTGGTGCCATCACGCCGCCGGGGCCGGGCTTTTCGATGCGCACGCTGACCATGTTGGCGCGCTGTTTTTCGCCCAGCGCACGGTTGGCGGCTCCCATGCATTCTTTTTGTATTTCGGCGCTGTAGACATCTGCGTCTAGATCCTCGTAATCAAGTTCTTGAGCGCTTGCGGCGTGTCTTGTGTGCCCTGTTTCTTTTTCCGACGCCACCGCTGACTGATCCGCGATCGCCCCAATTCCAATGGCGAAATCTCCTGCTTGGAGCAGGCTCATCACCACGCCGCCGGCCTCTTCTGGTCCGGGCACCACGCACACGAAGTCCTCAATGCCGAAAACTTCTTCCGAGAGCACGGCGGGGGAGTTCCCTAGCGCTTCTGCAACATCTCGCACATAGGATCCCCGCCGGCGTGAGCGGCCACGGTAGGAGGCGCGAATTGCAATCATGAAGTTTTACCTTACCTCTCCGCCGGATGGCTTTGATTCAGACCCATCGGTGCCGTTGTCTTGAGCGCGTCCAGTCTTTTTCAGCATGCTGCGCCATTGCGCGAATTCGCGTGCGGACAAAGCAAATCCGCTGAGCACCACGACCACGGAGACCAGCAGAATCCAGGGATTACTTCCTGTGGCTAGGGCATCGGTGGCCATGACCGTGGCAATGGTATTCGGTGCTGATCCGCCCACGGTCACCAGAAGATAGGGGAGAACTGGGATGGTGGATAGGCCACACGCATAGTTGAGCAGGGAAAACGGAATGGCGGGAACCATCCGCATGCCCAGCACTGCCACCCAGCCTCGCTCAGCAACGATCTTTCCCAGCAAAGCCAGACGCGGATCGCCTTCGCTCTTTTTCTCCACCCACGGCCTTCCGAAGATGCGCACCAAGGTCAATGAAATCAAGGCCGAGATCGCCAGCCCAGTGAGTGCTAGGACGCTTCCTTGAACTGCCCCGAAAAGCACTCCGGCGGCAATCGTCCACACTGTGCGGGGGATGGGAAGCTGGGTGAAACTGATCATGAGCAGCAGGTAGGTGGCGGGCGCCCAGTGTCCACTAGATTGCACCCAGTCACGGATCTGGCCAGTGGTGGGGACGGGTACCAGCAGGAAAAAAGCGACAAACGCAGCGAAAAGCACCGCGCCCAAGGTCTTGGACGTGGTGCTCAGTGCGTTGAGGCGACTCCATACTGCGATGGAGCGCAGCTTCACGCGGGAAGAAAGGCTGTGTGCCTGTGACATTTTGTGTCCGGAGGGGGACTTGAACCCCCACGTCCGTTAATAGGACACTAGCACCTCAAGCTAGCGCGTCTGCCATTCCGCCACCCGGACAGGGTGCACATCCAGCGCAGCATGTGCCGCGCCGTATGCACGAGAAATTACTCTAGCGCTCGCGTCCTGCAATTCCAAACACGCAGGTAGCGACCTGCTATAACATCATAAATGTCTGTGCAGGCCATCCTGCTTTTCGCTAGGTTGGTCTCATGAGCAATAGCAATCACCAACCGACGTACGTTGATGACCGTTTTCCCGGACCGGACCCTTATGCGCCGCTGCCGGATCTACCTCCGCTGAAGGTGACCAGCGAGTCCTTTTCCGATGGCAATAAGCTGCCCGAGGATCAGCTGGGCGGCAACGATGTTTCTCCCGAGTTGACGTGGGAGCCAGGCCCTGAGGGCACCGAGTCTTATGCCGTCACCGTGTTTGATCCAGATGCGCCTACGGCTTCCGGTTTCTGGCACTGGGCAGTGTTCAACATCCCTGCGGACGTGACTTCACTCAAGGTCGGCGCAGGCGATAAGGAACTTGCGGGCCTGCCTGACGGTGCCACGGCGCTCCGCGGCGATTCCGGCTCCCGCGGTTACTACGGTGCGATGCCTCCAGAGGGACACGGGCCTCACCGTTACCTGTACGCGGTCCACGCAGTTAGCGAGAACTTGGATATCGACGACCGTTCCACCGCCACGGTGCTCGGATTCAACTTGAACTTCAAAGCCACTGCGCGTGGCATCATCTGGGGTTGGGCCGAGAACTAGCCCACATGGGAACTAGTTAGGAAAGCTAGTTCCGCTTCCACTCGAGCTTGCTGCCCACGGCTTCGCTGATTGATGCGAGGCCGTGGGCTTTCAGCTGTCCTGCGATGCCTCGGTGAATGTCCCGCACCCAGTCCGGGCCACCGTAAATGAATGGCGTGTAGCCCTGAATGAGGCTCGCACCAGCAGTGATGCGCTCCCACGCTTGCTCAGAGGTTTCAATTCCTCCCACGCTGACCAAAACCAGCTTGTTCCCAGCGCGCTCAGCGATCAGCCGCAGCACCTCCAGCGAACGAGCGGCAACCGGGGCGCCGGATACTCCGCCCGCGCCCAGGGCAGCCACGTGCGTGGAATCGGTAGCCAACCCGTCCCGAGAGATAGTGGTGTTGGTCGCGATCAGGCCGGTAATCCCCAGCTCGATGGCTAGATCGGTGACGGCGAGGATGTCTGCGTCGGAAAGATCGGGGGCAATCTTCACGAACAGTGGTCGATCGTTGACCGCCTGAACGGACTCGACGATGGGGCGCAGAGTCTCCACTGCTTGGAGGTCGCGCAAGCCCGGGGTGTTGGGGGAAGAAACGTTGATGACCAGGTAATCCGCGGCATCACCGACTGTCTGCGCGGAGTTGCGGTAATCGTTGTGTGCCACCGCGGCATCCGTGCGCTTCCACTTGCCGAGGTTCACGCCTATGGGCTCCGGGGTGGTGCGGATGCGCAAGCGCTGTGTGGCGGCAGTGATGCCCTCGTTGTTAAAGCCCATGCGGTTGAGGATCGCGCGGTCTGCAGGCAGGCGGAACAGCCGCGGGGTGGGGTTACCCGGTTGGTTAATGGAGGTCAAAGTGCCCACCTCGGCATAGCCGAACCCAAGTGGACCCCAGGCATTGAGCTCCTTGGCGTCCTTATCGAAGCCAGCCGCTAGGCCCAGCGGGCGAGGGAAGTGGATTCCGGCGATGTCTTGTGCCAGCGAGGGCTCGTCCACCACGAATAGCTTGCGCAGTACGGCCTGCGCGGCTTCGGAGCTGCTGACACACTCCAACCCGCGGGACATCAGGCCGTGGATTCGCTCGGGGGGAATGCGGAACATCTGCTTGAGCGCCACGTTGTAGGCCGCGCTGCGGAAGGAATCAATAGCGTTCATAGCCGTGCTCTTTCGTGTTGAGTCTGTGCTGCTTTGTCGAGTTGTTTAGTGGGCGTTGAGCGCCTGGGCGCTAGTTCTGCCCGCCCAGGATTTCCGAGCCGAAGGTCTCCTTCGCGTCCACGCCCTGCTGCAGCCCCTTGTCCACGTCCTCGGAAGTCAAGCTCTGCCACTGGCCATCTTCGCTGATCAACAGCAGTTGCCCGTCAGCTCCGTCGATGACGTTACGAACATCGGCGATCGTATCGAACTGCGCCACGGGAACTGGGGTGCCGGAATCAATACGGAAACCGGTGAGCTTGTTATCGCCAGTGGTGGACACCCACGCGATCTGCCGATCCGCATCCCAACGAACCGCCCATGGGGAAGGACCCACGGGCGCCTCTTGGTGCAGGCGAACCACGTCGCGCATCGTGAAGATCTGTACCTGCTGCTGCCGGTGGTCGGAGGCGACGATCACGCCGTCATCCCCGTTGCCCTGAGCTGCTTCGCCCACACCTTGGCCGATGCGCAGCGCAGCGTTGTTGGCTTCATCTGCGAGGGAGACATCACTGATGGTGGTCTGACTGCGGTCGATCACGGCAGCGCGCTGATCCTGCCCCTCTCCGGGGTTGATCAGCAGGGTCTCATCCGTGTTGGAGGTGACCACGGCATCACCGGTCTTGGAGCCGTCCGCATTGTAGAAGTTGACCTTCTCGCTGCCCTTCACTCCCGCCACGGCCGTGCCGGACGCAGCGAACGTGCCGGAGCTGACCAGACCCTCCAGGGCCACTTCGCGCAGCTTCTTGCCATCTGGACCATAGTTCAGCAGCTTGTCCTGACAGGCCACAGCCACGCCATCTGCAGAGGTGCTCACGTTGTGGCAGCTCGGATCCACGTCCGCCTTGGTGCCACCGTTGGCCGAAACATCTTCGGCCGTGCCGATCAGCAGCGAGCCCTCCCGCAGCACAGCAACGGAATTTTCCTCTCCACTCAGCTCCACGGAGGCCACATCGAGGATGCCGCCGGGAGTGCTGCTTTGAGTTCCTGGCAGGTTGTCCTTGGCAGCGGGGGAGGCATCCGGCCGGGATGGGTCACCCGCAAGCGGACGGTCCGATTGTTCTTCTGCGCCATCCTCGGAATTTCCCAGCATTTGCTGTGTACATCCTGCCAAAATCAGTCCGCTGGCAATCAGTACTGCGCCCACTGCATATTTCCTCGTGCGAGGGTTTTTTGGTGACCGAGTGGCAATGGTATTCACGAGCGTTTTCACAGATTCAACGCTACCAGTCCCGGTTTTGAATCAAAGTATCCACTGTGGTGGGGTGTATGGTCACTTTTCATGGCAACAGACATGTCGTGGCTACAGGTCATCGTTCTCTCACTGGTTCAGGGTTTGACCGAGTTTCTTCCCGTTTCTTCCTCTGGCCATTTGCGCATCATTTCCACGCTCTTCTGGGGCGAAGATGCCGGCGCGTCATTCACCGCGGTGGTGCAGTTGGGTACTGAGGCCGCCGTGTTGGTCTACTTCGCTAAGGACATCTGGCGGATTCTGCTGGCATGGTTCGCAGGTCTAGCAGATAAGTCCAAGCGCAACTTCGATTACCGCATGGGGTGGATGGTTATTTTCGGAACCATCCCGGTGGGCCTACTGGGCTTTTTGGGCAAGGACTTCATCCGCGAGAATCTCCGCAACCTGTGGATCACCGCAGCCATGCTGGTGCTGTTTTCTTTCGTGTTCATCATCGCGGAGCGCATGGGGCGCCGCGAGCGTAGTTTCGACCAGCTGACCATGCGCGATGCACTGTGGATGGGTCTGGCGCAGTGTCTGGCGCTCATTCCTGGTGTGTCCCGCTCTGGCGGCACGGTCTCTGCCGGTTTGTTCTTGGGGCTGGACCGCGAGGTCGCCACTCGCTTTTCCTTCTTGTTGGCGATCCCCGCCGTGTTGGCTTCCGGTCTGTTTTCTTTGCCCGACGCCTTCAGCCCCGAAGCCGGCCAGGCTGCCTCCGGTCTGCAGCTTTTCGTGGGTACTGCGATCGCCTTCGTGGTGGGCTATGCCTCCATCGCCTGGTTGCTCCGCTTTGTGGCGCACCACTCGTTCGCGTGGTTCGCGGCCTGGCGCATCCCCGTGGGCTTGCTGGTGATGGCGCTTCTGGCAGCGGGTGTCTTGCAGGCCTGACCCGCTTGATGGATACCTCACCTACTTGCCTAGTCCGGTAGATAGTTACAGTAGGGATCATGCATTCATGGCCGAACCCTTCCATCCCGGTTCTCGAGGGCGAAGTTCCCGCTCTCGCTCTGTACGACACGGCGGATGATTCCATTAAGCCCGTTGAACGTCCCGCAGATCCTTCTGCGGACGTAGGGATTTATGTTTGTGGAATCACGCCTTATGATTCCACTCACCTCGGCCATGCAGCCACGTATCTGACGTTTGACCTGATCAACCGCTATCTCATGAGCGGGGGAATCGGGGTGCACTACGTACAGAACATCACCGATGTGGATGATCCCCTGTTCGAGCGGGCGGAGCGCGATGGTGTGGATTGGCGTGAGCTGGGCACTAGCCAGGTGGATCTGTTCCGCTCTGATATGGAACAGCTCTCGGTGGTTCCGCCACGGCATTACATTGGCGCGATGGAGTCCATCGATGAGGTCGTTGACTTGGTCACTCGTCTTCTGGAGGTAGGCGCTGCTTATCAGCTGGAGGATGATGAATACGCGGATGTGTACGCGGATTACACCTTCACTTCACAGTTTGGCTACGAGTCTCGGTATGACAAGGAGACGATGGACGAGCTATTCGCCGAGCGTGGCGGAGACCCCGAGCGCCCCGGCAAGCGCCATCCTCTCGACGCGCTGCTGTGGCGGGCGCACCGGGACGGTGAACCTGAGTGGGAAGCACCGTTCGGCGCAGGTCGCCCTGGTTGGCATATCGAGTGTTCGGCCATCGCCTTAAACCGTCTGGGCACGCCTTTTGCAATCCAGGGCGGCGGATCTGACCTACGTTTCCCGCACCATGAGTTCTCTGCAGCGCACGCGGAGGCCGCCAGTGGTTGTCCACGGATGGCTCATCATTATGTGCACTCCGGCATGATCGGTCTGGATGGCACCAAGATGAGCAAGTCGCTGGGCAACTTGGTCTTTGTTCACAAGTTGGTGGAGCAGGGTCACGATCCTTCGGCAATCCGCGTGGGCCTGTTCGCTTCTCACTACCGCGATGACCGCGACTGGTCTGAGCAGATCCTCGCCGAGGCGGAGCAGCGCTTGGAGCTGTGGCGTTCCGCATGGGAATCGCTCAGTGGTTCTCCGCAGGCGTCTGCGGAAGCCGGCGCAGCCGTGCCGGATACCACCGAGCAGCTGATCTTCGATCTACGCACTGCGTTGTCCCAGGATCTGGACACCCCAGAGGCGCTGCAGGTGATGGATTCGTGGGCACATAGCGTGAACACCGGGAAGTCCACGGCTGTGGCGTCGACGATCGAAGATGCCTTGTTCGCCCTGCTGGGCGTTCGACTCTCGCGTTAGGATGGGGGCCATGAGCAACGAGATCACGCAAGCCCGCGATAACTTCCTCGACAATCTGCACTCCATGGCCACCGGAAGCTACCTCCGTGAGGAGGACAAGGAATTTTGGGAAGCTCCGTACCCCGAGTCCGTAGTCAGCGAGGCACGCCTCATCTTGGATGATCTTATTTCCGACGCCAACAATGCGTCTGTCGTGGCGCCTCACGATTTCCAGCAGGCCGCTGAAACCGGGGGAGAAGCTGGCGATGAGGATGCCGGCACGATCACCTCGGTGGAAACGCTCGCGATGATTTCCGTGGTTAATCGCCACGTCAATCCGTTGCTTGCGCTGTCTGAAAAGCACGATGGCGCAATGCTGGAGGATGAAGAGGTTTCTGATCTCAATGAGCTGATCCGCGCTCTGTCCCGCAAGGTCGGCGCTGATGAGGATGCTGTGGTGGCGCACGTCGATCAGCTCGTGGACAGTTACGGCAACTAGTGGCTCGGACCCGAGTAGCTCTGTCCTAAGCTGTCTAGTTAATGACTACTCACGCTTTGCCCCAGGTTTCCGCTAATCACCCATTCCTCGCGGCCATGCGCCGTCGCGTTCTCATCGGCGATGGCGCCATGGGCACCCAGCTGCAGGATGTCGAGCTGGACCTCGACGAGGACTTTCTGGGCCTCGAAGGTTGCAATGAGATCCTCAATGACACCCGCCCGGATGTTCTGCGCGACATTCATCGTCGCTACTTCGAAGCCGGGGCAGACCTCGTAGAGACCAATACGTTTGGTTGTAACCTGCCCAACTTGGCGGATTACGACATCGCTGATCGCATCGAAGAGCTGGCCTACAAGGGAACCAAGATCGCCCGCGAGGTCGCCGACGAGATGGGACCATCCGAAGATGGCACGCCACGCTTTGTGGTGGGTTCGATCGGACCAGGTACCAAGCTTCCGTCCTTGGGGCACGCGCCTTACCAAGATCTGCGCGATGCCTACGTGGAATGTGCCTTGGGCATGGTCAAGGCCGGTGCCGATGCGTTGCTGATCGAGACGTGTCAGGACTTGCTGCAGGTTAAGGCTGCCGTGCTGGGCGCGAAGATGGCCTTTGAGCAGCTAGGCACAGCAATTCCCATCATCGTTCACGTCACCGTGGAAACCACGGGCACCATGCTGATGGGCTCGGAGATCGGCGCGGCACTGACCGCGCTGGAGCCGCTGGGCATCGACATGATCGGCATGAACTGTGCCACCGGCCCAGACGAGATGAACGAGCACCTGCGCTACCTCTCGCAGAACACCACGCTGCCTGTTTCCGTGATGCCAAACGCTGGCCTGCCAGTGCTGGGCGCCAACGGCGCGGAATACCCGTTGCAGGCACCAGAGCTGGGCATCGCGCTGCGCGGCTTTGTGCAGGAGCACGGACTGTCCATGGTAGGCGGCTGCTGTGGCACCACGCCAGAGCACATTTCCGCAGTTCGCGATGCCGTACTAGGTGGCAATGATTTCGAACCTGCCGTCCAGGCCGAGCGCCATCCACAGCACAACAATGACGTGGCCTCGCTGTACCAATCCATGCCGCTGACCCAAGAAACCGGCATCACCATGATCGGTGAGCGCACGAACGCCAACGGTTCTAAGGCCTTCCGCGAGGCGATGCTCGCTGGAGACCTGGAAAAGTGTCTGGAGATTGCCAAGGACCAGGTACGCGATGGCGCGCACCTGGTGGATCTGTGTATCGACTACGTGGGCCGCGACGGCGTGGAGGACATGGCTCAACTCGCAGCACTCATGGCCACCAACTCCACGCTGCCGGTGATGATCGACTCCACCGAGCCAGACGTGATTCGCACCGGCCTGGAGCACCTCGGCGGACGCAGTGCCGTGAACTCCGTGAACTTTGAAGATGGTGACGGCCCGGATTCCCGCTACCAACGCATCATGCGCCTGGTGAAAGAACACGGCGCAGCCGTGGTGGCTCTGACCATCGATGAAGAAGGTCAGGCCCGCACCGCGGACAAGAAAGTGGAGATCGCCGAGCGCCTCATCGAGGACATCACCGGCAGCTGGGGAGTGCTCGAGGAAGACATTATCGTCGACTGCCTCACTTTCCCCATCTCTACTGGTCAGGAGGAGACTCGCCGAGATGGCATCGAGACCATCAACGCCATCCGCGAGCTGAAGAGGCGCCACCCGAAGATCCACACCACGCTGGGGCTGTCCAACATCTCCTTCGGCCTGAACCCGGCAGCTCGTCAGGTGCTGAACTCCGTGTTCCTCAACGAGTGCGTAGAGGCCGGGCTGGACACTGCCATCGCACACAGCTCGAAGATCGTGCCGATGAACCGGATCGATGATGAGCAGCGTGAGGTCGCACTGGACATGGTCTACGACCGTCGACGTGAAGGCTATGATCCGCTGCAGACTTTCATGCAGCTGTTCGAAGGTGTGAGCGCGGCGTCGGCAAAGGACGAGCGCGCAGAAAAGCTGGCGGCGATGCCGTTGCTCGAACGCCTGGCACAACGAATCATCGACGGCGACCGCAACGGACTGACAGATGACCTCGACGAGGCGATGAAGGAAAAGGACCCGGTTGCCATCATCAACCAGGACCTGCTGGCCGGCATGAAGACCGTGGGCGACCTGTTCGGCTCCGGACAAATGCAGCTGCCGTTCGTGCTGCAATCCGCAGAGACGATGAAGGCTGCCGTGGCTCACCTGGAACCACACATGGAAGCGCAGGCGGACGGTTCGTCGAACTCCAAGGGCAAGATGGTCATCGCCACGGTCAAGGGCGACGTGCACGATATCGGCAAAAACCTCGTGGACATCATCCTGTCTAACAACGGCTACGAAGTGGTCAACATCGGCATCAAGCAACCGATCAGCAACATTTTGGACGCAGCCGACGAGCATAACGCGGACGTCATTGGCATGTCCGGGCTTCTAGTGAAATCCACGGTGGTCATGAAGGAAAACCTCCAGGAGATGAACCGCTTGGGCAAGTCCCACATCCCGGTGATGCTGGGCGGCGCGGCGCTGACCAGGCCGTATGTGGAAGATGACCTCAGTGAGGTCTATGAGGGCGATGTGTACTACTCCAAGGACGCCTTCGAGGCACTGTCCACCTTGGATGTGGTGATGGCCAGCCTCCGCGGCGAACACACCGAGGAATCCGCAGCTGCCGTAGAGAAGCGGGAGAAGCGCCGTGCCCGCCGCGAGCGTTCCAAGGCCATCGCGGAAAAGCGCAAGTCCGAGGCAGAGCCGGTGGACGTTCCCGAGCGTTCGGACGTAGCTGCTGACGTGCCTGTGGCCACCCCGCCGTTCTGGGGCTCGCGCATCGTCAAGGGCATCAGCTTGCAGGACTACCTGCCGACCCTCGACGAGCGCGCACTGTTCCGCGGCCAGTGGGGCTTGCAAGGCACCCGCGGGGCCGAGGGACCAACGTACGAGGAGCTCGTGGAAACCGAAGGCCGCCCACGTCTGCGCGCGCTACTGGATACGCTGAAGGCACGCGGCGTGCTGGATCACGCGGCAGTGGTTTACGGCTACTTCCCGGCTGTCTCCGAGGGCGACACGGTGCACGTTCTGCCCACCCCACAGCCTGGCGAGCAGCCGGATCCATCCGCTGAGCCGGTGATGAGTTTCACCTTCCCGCGCCAGCAGCGTGGCCGGTTCCTGAACATCGCGGACTTCATTCGTTCCCGCGAACTAGCTGTGAAAAAGGGACAGGTAGACGTGCTGCCGTTCCAGCTGGTCACCATGGGCAATCCCATTGCCGAGTATGCCAACGAGCTGTTTGCCAAGGATGCTTATCGAGAGTACCTCGAGGTGCACGGCGTGGGCGTGCAGCTGACGGAAGCGCTGGCGGAGTACTGGCACGCGCGTGTGCGTGCGGAATTGGTTCTTGATGAGGGCGACGCAAAGGGCCAGAAGGTCAGCGCTGAGGATTCTGACAACACGGAGGAATTCTTCGACTTAAAGTACCGTGGCGCGCGTTTCAGCTTCGGCTATGGTTCCTGCCCGGATATGGAAGACCGCATCAAGCTGGTGAAGTTGCTGGAGCCAGAGCGCATTGGTGTGGAGCTATCCGAGGAGCTGCAGCTGCACCCGGAGCAATCCACGGACGCGTTCGTGCTCTACCACCCAGAGGCGAAGTACTTCAACATCTAGGTGGAGGCGGCTGGCGCCTTAAGAAACCGGTGCCAGCATGATCGCTTGATTCACCGAGCCGATGGGTCCAGAGGTGTCGTAGATCCGCGCGACGGTGGTGCCGATGCCGTCTGGCCCATAGTTGGCCTCGGCGAGGATGCCCGTCCATTCGCCCACCGGCATGCGGTGTAGATAGACAGACATGTCCACGTTCATGTAGGTCCACTCCTTTACGCTCAACAGCTCGGGATTGAGTCCGTTGGCGATGTCCACCACTTTCATCAGCTGCGTCCACGGGGTCTCAGGACTACCAGCAACAGTGGGGTAGGAGCTGCGTGCCCAATAGGCATAGGCATTGCCCGGCGCGAAATCATCGTGCTTTTGTGAACTGTTGTCTGGGAGCTCCACTTGGATTGCGTCGATCGAATCGATGTATCCGCTGCTCCAGTGCTGGAGCCATTGTGTGGCGGGAGTGCCCTGTTCGGGTCCGGGGATACGCCGCGCCACGGATCGCTCCACCTCAGTAGTGTCTCTGTCAGTCAACCACCAGCCCCGGCCACGAATGCATTGCCTACCTTGAGCATCGCTGACAACGGCCTCCAGCAAGCTAATGCGCCTGCCGGGGCGAATCACAGTAATGCGTCCGAACAAGGTTCTCAGAGGAACCGCACCGAGGAGGTCGACGGACATGCGGGCATAACGCCCGTCGTGCGTACTCAACCCCGCATCGTGGGCACCCACCTCCAGCAAGTAGGCAATGAGTGCGGCTGGGGGAGAGCCGTGCTGGAAACCCTGGCCCCATGGGCTCGCCGTCAACTCCGTGGCCGTGAAGCGGTATTCCTTCGTGGAGTTGTCCCCCTCGGTTACGGTCTCCACGTGATCCAGCGTGAAGTAGCTTTCCGGCGAATCTTGCGCGTTGTCATTGTGGCGAGATGTGTTCTGCGTCATACTTTCCTCCTTTCCCACACTGTACGGGTGAGGGCTTCACTGCGAGGATGGTTTCGGCGCCTTAGGGTTAGCCACATCATGAAAGCAATTCTGTGGGATATGGATGGCACTCTCGTCAATACCGAGCATCTGTGGGGACGCGCCACATATGGGATGGCAGAGGCGATGGGACGTGAGCTCACCCCAGAGGTTCGCGCACTCACCATCGGCGGGACGATGGCGGGCACCATCCGCATCTGCGCGAACTTCGCTGGAATCCCCGTCAATGAGGACATGATTGCCGCGTGGAAGCGGTGGATGATCCGCACCATGGAGAACTACCTGAGTGGCGATCTCGATTTCCGTCCTGGCGTGGTGGATATCATCGCCGAGGCCAAGCAGAACAACATCCCCATGGCCTTGGTCACCAACACCACTCGCCACCTCACCGATATCGCCCTGCGTTCTATGTACCGCACCATCGGCGAGGATGCGTTTCAGTTCACCTTGTGTGGCGATGAGGTTCCAGAGGGTAAACCCGCCCCCGATATCTACGAAGAGGCCGCCCGCCGCCTGAGCCTGCAACCCGATGAGTGCCTGGTGGTGGAGGATTCCGCGGCGGGGATGACAGCTGCCATCACCGCTGGCTGCCGCGTGTTGGGCATCCCCGTGGAATCCGGCACGGTGGTTCCAGAGGAGGTGACCGCGCTATCCACGCTTCGCCCGCACACCATCAACTTGAACCATATGAGCCTGGCGGACATGCAGCAGTTCTATAAAGAGCTGGGGCGGAGTCCACTGAACGAGGGCTGACGTGAGATAATGAACCACGTGAGTGAGCCCAAGAATTTCGATTCCCTGTTTGCCGAGCTGAAGCAGAAGGCCGAGCAGCGCCCTGCTGGTTCTGGAACCGTCGAGGCCCTTGATGCCGGTGTGCATTACCAAGGTAAGAAGATCGTCGAAGAAGCTGGCGAAGTCTGGCTAGCCGCAGAGTACGAATCTGATGACGAACTGGCCGGAGAAATCTCCCAGCTGATTTATTGGCTGCAGGTGGTCATGGTGGGCCGTGGCCTCACCCCGGACGATATCTACAAGCGCCTGTAGGAAAAGGATCAACTTCCATGCTCCGAGTAGCCGTACCCAATAAGGGTTCACTGTCTGAAACCGCCACCGAGATCCTTAAGGAAGCTGGTTATGCCACCCGTGGTGACTCCAAGTCACTGACGGTGCGAGATTCAGCGAATGGTGTGGAGTTTTATTTCCTGCGCCCCAAGGACATCGCCATCTACGTGGCCTCTGGTCACCTGGATATGGGCATCACGGGACGCGACCTCGCGGCGGATACCCGGGAACAGGTCCAGGAGCTGCTAGAGCTGGGATTCGGTGATTCCACGTTCCGCTACGCCGCTCCGAACGATCAGCAGTGGTCCATTGCGGCGCTTGAAGGCAAGCGGATTGCCACCAGTTACCCCAACCTGGTGCGTCGGGATTTGCAGCAGCGCGGCATCGATGCGGAGGTGATTCGTTTGGATGGTGCGGTGGAGATCTCGATTCGTTTGGGAGTAGCCGACGCCATCGCAGACGTGGTCTCCACCGGTCGCACGCTGCGCCAGCAGGGGCTGGAACCTTTTGGCGAGCCGTTGATCTCTTCCGAGGCGGTCATCGTGGGCCGCGTTGATCATGAGGTCACGCAGGAGCAGTTGGTTCTGATCAAGCGCATCGAGGGCATTCTGCACGCCCGCAACTACGTGATGCTGGATTACAACGTCTCTCGGGACAACTTCGATGCCTGCGCCGCACAGACCCCTGGTTTGTCCGCGCCTACTGTGTCTCCTTTGGCCAATGAGGGCTGGGTGGCTGTGCGTGCGATGGTGCCACGCAAGGATGCGAACTCACTGATGGATAGCTTGTCTGCACTGGGCGCGGAAGCCATCTTGGCCAGCGATATTCGTATCGCTCGCATCTAACTGAGCGAGGCAGTTGGGCCCGCTTCGGGGAGCGTAATTGAAATCCTCGGCTGCCTCTCGCGGTTTTGATTAGGGTGGGTGTACTACTTGACGTCATGTCATGCTCGTACACCCTTCGCGATGCTTAAAGGAAGTTCCATTACCCATGGTTAACGCCCCCCAGCCGTCCCCACAGTCAGAATCCGCAGCTACTGGTCACGTCGTTACCTCGACGGACATCATCACTAACGCCGAGACTCATTCCCTCCGCGCCCGCGAGGCATCCAGCTTCCGTAAGGAAGAGGACCTGCTGGGTGTAATGGAAGTTCCACAAGATGCTTACTACGGCGTGCACACCCTGCGCGCAGTGGACAACTTCCAAATCTCGCGTACCAGCATCAACCAGATTCCGGAGTTCATCCGTGGCTTGGTGATGGTGAAGAAGGCCGCAGCTCTGGCCAATGCAGAGATCGGTGCCTTGGAGCAGGACAAGGCAGATGCCATCATCTGGGCCTGCGATGAAATGCTGAGCAATCACCGGGCCATGGATCAGTTCCCGATTGATGTGTTCCAGGGTGGTGCGGGCACCTCGACCAACATGAACGCCAACGAGGTCATCGCCAACCTGGCATTGGAGAAGTTGGGGTACCCCAAGGGTCACTATGACGTGATCAACCCTAACGATGACGTGAACATGTCCCAGTCCACCAATGATGCCTACCCCACGGGTTTCCGCCTGGGTCTGCACTTCGCGCTAGATCAGCTGATCAAGCACTTGGACGCCCTAGAGCGCGCCTTTGAGGCCAAGGGCAAGGAGTTCAAGAATATCCTGAAGATGGGCCGTACGCAGCTGCAGGACGCTGTGCCGATGTCCCTGGGACAGGAGTTCACAGCCTTTGCCCACAACATCGCCGAGGAGCGTCTCCAGCTGGAGCGCGCCCAGGATGCCCTGCGAGAGATTAACATCGGAGGCACGGCAATCGGCACGGGTTTGAACACCCCTCCCGGATACCAGGAGGCTGTCATCCGCGCGCTCAGCCAGGTGTCCGGATTGGAGATCCTGCCCGCCCGCGACTTGATCGAAGCCACCAGCGACTGTGGCGCCTATGTGACAGCGCACGCGGCGGTTAAGCGCGTTGCGATGAAGCTGTCCAAGATCAGCAATGATCTGCGCCTGCTGTCCTCCGGCCCGCGCGCTGGCCTCAATGAGATCAACTTGCCTCCTCGTCAGGCCGGTTCTTCGATCATGCCCGCCAAGGTCAACCCGGTGATTCCTGAAGTGGTCAACCAGATTTGTTTCAAGGTCTTTGGAAACGACGTCACCGTTGCCATGGCCGCAGAAGCCGGTCAGCTGCAGCTCAATGTCATGGAACCCGTGATCGCTCAGTGTGTCTTTGAGTCCGTGCGATTCCTGGCTCGCGCCTGTAGCACGTTGCGCACGCTGTGCGTGGTCGGCATCACCGCCAACGAGGACGTAACCAAGGGCTATGTGAACAACTCCATCGGCATCATCACGTACCTGAACCCGTTGATCGGCCACCACAACGGTGACCTCATCGGCAAGGAAGCCGCGAAGACCGGTAAGTCCGTGCGTGACTTGGTCTTGGAAAAGGGGCTGCTGGATGAGGAGACCGTGGACAAGGTGCTCTCTGCAGAAAACCTGCTGCACCCGACGTTCCAGGGCGAGCTGCACAAGTAGCGGTCCACACCCTGCACGCTAGATTCCTGCCACACGCTCCCGGGGATACTCCGGGGGCGTTCCGCCAAAGGCGGGGCAAATGGACTGGTGCTGGCACCAATCGCAGAGCTTGGAGGTGCGCGGCTGAAAATCTCCGCTGCGCACGTCGCGGAGGATGTTGGCCCACAGCTCACCCAGATCCCGCTCAAAGTAGTTGAGTTCACTAGGTCCGGGCGCCAGAACCATGTCGTCGGCAACTTTGAGATACATCAAACGCAACTGCGCGGGGATGTGATCGAACATCCGCCACCACACCAGCGCATAAAACAGCATTTGGAAGCGCGCCTGCTCGGAGAATCGAGGGATGGGCTTCTTGCCGGTCTTGTAATCCACCACGCGGACCTCGCCGGTGGCTGCCACATCCACGCGGTCGATGAAACCTCGCACGGGCACACCGTTGGGCAGGACGGTATCTACGTACATCTCGCATTTGTGGGCGTCGAAGCCCCCGGGGTTTTCCATGGTGAAATATCCCTTGACCAGCTCGCGCGCCTCCACCAGGAAGTCCATGGTGGATTCCTCCGGCACCAACTCACCCAGCTCCGCTTCCTCGGAGACCATCTTTTCCCACTCCGGCTTGAGCAACTTCACGGCGCGCGGATACGTCCGTTCGGTGCGCTCAAGCTTGTGGAGGTTCTCCAACACGGCATGCACCAATGTGCCCTTGACCTGGGCGATGGTCTTGGGCTCCGGCAGCTTGTCGATCGCCCGGAAGCGATACAGCAGAGGGCACTGCTTGTAATCACCAGCGCGCGAGGGAGACAGAGCCAGTTTCAGGGGTGCGGGAGAGGAGGTCACGGAAGCCTTTCTTATAGTCCGAGGTCTACAGTGTAGAAGCCCTACGGTGGGGAAGTCGAAGCACAACGGCTAGTATTCACGCATGGCTTATTCGGGACCTTTCACAGCTGGCGACCGCGTACAACTGACGGACGCGAAGCGCAGGCATTTCACCATCACGCTGGAGTCCGGGAAGAGCTTCTTCACGCACAAGGGCGAGATTAAGCACGATGACATCATCGGCAAGGATGAGGGCATCGTGGTGAAGTCCTCTGGCGCTGGTGAGTACCTGATCTTCCGTCACCTTTTGGTGGATCACGTTCTGTCCATGCCACGTGGTGCTGCGGTGATCTATCCCAAGGATGCGGCGCAGATCCTGGTCGAAGGCGATATTTTCCCCGGCGCGACCGTGCTGGAGGCCGGCGCTGGCTCCGGCGCCATGAGCATGTGGCTGCTGCGCGCTGTGGGGGAGCAGGGCAAGCTGATCAGCTACGAAATCCGCGAAGACCACCTGGAGTACGCGCAGGATAACGTCGCTGATTACATGGGCGGACACCCGGACAACTGGGATCTCCGCTTGGGTGACCTCAACGAGGCCAGCAAGGAGGAGATCGGCATGGTTGACCGCGTGCTACTAGACATGCTCTCTCCGTGGGAGATGCTGGACACTGTCAAGGACGTACTGCTTCCCGGCGGTGTGTTCCTCACCTACGTGGCCACGGTTCCGCAGCTGATGAAGGTGATGGAGGGCATTCGCGAGACGAAGGCCTTTACCGAGCCCAAGGCGTGGGAATCCCTCGTACGCGAGTGGAAGGTGGAGGGTCTGGCGACCCGCCCGGAGCACCGCATGAATGCGCACACCGCGTTTCTTATATCCGCTCGCCGTCTCACCGATGGCGTGGTGGCGCCTCGTCCACAGCGCCGCGCGCGACGCTAACTGGCGGCGACTGCCGAGCCCAGCTCGGCCATATGCGCGGACTAAGGCACCCCTTACCCAGAGTGCCTGCGGTGGTGCGTAAACTTGTAAGGCATGACTGGCAATACTGAATCCGGAACGGAATCTTACCGCGAGCTGCAGTTAGCTAACCGCACTCTCGGTGCACGTAATGCCAAGTTGGTTTCTATGCTTCAGGCCAGCCGCAACAAGCTGGAGGAGATCAACGGTCGCCTCGAAGCTCTCGCGGAGCCACCGAGCACCTATGGCACTTTGCTCGCAGTGGGCGCCGAAGGCTTAGAGGCTGAGGTGTTCACCGCCAACCGCCGGATGCGTGTGCCGGTGTCCCCACTGGTGGATCGCTCCGCGATGCAGCCCGGCGCGACAGTTCGTTTGGCCGAGGGCCAGCAGGTCGTGGAAGTCACCGGAGTGGAGGATTCTGGTGACATTGCCCAGGTTGTGGAGATCGTGGGGGAGCGCGTCATCGTCGCCGATAAGGTGGGCGAAGAAACCGTGGTCAAAGCTGCCGGGCCGCTGCGCGAGGCGGTACTGGCCAATGACATCACCCCAGGAGATTCGGTCATTGTGGATCGCCGCTCCGGTTGGGCGTTCGAGGCCGTACCTCGCACTGAGGTCTCCAACTTGGTGCTGGAAGAAGTTCCCGATGTGTCCTACGCCGATATCGGTGGGTTGAGCCGGCAGATCGAGCAGATCCGCGATGCGGTGGAGCTGCCGTTCCTGCACCCCGAGGTCTACGAAGAGTATGGCCTGCGCCCACCCAAGGGTGTGCTGCTGTACGGCCCTCCGGGCAACGGCAAGACGCTGATCGCCAAGGCCGTGGCGAACTCGCTGGCGCAGCAGATGAACAACGGTACAGATGGGGAAACCCACAAAAAGGCAACCTCGTACTTCCTGAACATTAAGGGGCCTGAGCTTCTAAACAAGTTCGTGGGTGAGACCGAGCGCCAGATCCGCCAGATCTTCGAGCAGGCCCGCCGCGTGGCCAGCTCCGGCAAGCCTGTGATTGTCTTCTTCGACGAGATGGAGGCTATCTTCCGTACGCGCGGCACCGGCGTGAGCAGCGATATGGAATCCACTGTGGTGCCGCAGTTGCTGGCGGAGCTGGACGGCGTGGAGTCCGTGGAGAACGTGATTGTCATTGGCGCTTCTAATCGCGAGGAGCTCATCGATCCCGCCGTGCTGCGTCCCGGCCGCTTGGACGTGAAGATCCGCGTGGAGCGCCCTGATGCCTCCGGCAGCGCCGATATCTTGTCCAAGTACTTGACCAGCAGCATTCCTCTGCATCCCGAGCTGGTGGCGAAGGCCGGATCTGCGGACCAGGCAGCGGCATCCTTGCGCGCCCACATCGTGGAACAGATCTTCTCCCGGGAGGATTCCAAGCGCTACGTCACCATGCACTTCGGAGATGGCTCCACCCAGGACTTGTACTGGTCTGACTTCGTCTCTGGTGCAATGTTGGCCAACATTGTTGACCGCGCGAAGACTGCGGCCATCAAGGATGCGCTGAAGTCCCAGGCGGGTCAGCCTTCAGGCCTGACCTTGCAGCACGTTTCCGATGCGGTAGCCGAGGAGGCGCGGGACAACGAGGATCTGCCAGACACCACGAATCCATCCGAGTGGGCCCGCATTTACGGTCACACCAACAAGCGGGTCGTGGACATCACGGTGCACTAGCCCGCGTGGCTGTCATCTGCCGCCATCGCCACTGACCCCCTTCCAACCCACAGACGAGGACACTGGACATGCACATCATCGGCACGGAGATCGAGTACGGCATCGTTGCGGTGGATGACCCGGAGGTCAGTCCCATCGTGACCTCGACGCAAGCAGTCGTCGCTTACGCAGAAGCCAGCGGGCTGGGTATCAACCGCCGCACGCGCTGGGACTATGAAAACGAGTCCCCGCTGCGCGACATTCGCGGGTTCGATCTGCGCCGCTATCGCTCGGGCTCTGCGCCCTCGCTCGATCCCAATGCCTTGGGTGCAGCCAACGTCATCACGTCGTCCGGCGCGCGCTTCTACGTGGATCACGCGCACCCGGAGTATTCCTCTCCAGAAACCACGTCTGCCTGGGACGCGCTGGTGTGGGACAAGGCTGGGGACGTGGTCATGCACCGGGCGGCCGTGGCCTCCGGAGAGGTGGAAGACCAACCACAGCTAAAGATCTATAAGAACAACGTGGACGGTAAAGGCGCTAGCTACGGCACGCACGAGAATTACTTGTATCCGCGCCAGCTGGACGTTGAGGCCGTACAGCAGGCGCTGATTCCGCACTTTGTCACCCGGCAAGTCTTTACCGGATCTGGCCGCGTGGGCTTGGGGCAGACCGGGCAGGAGCCCAGTTTCCAGATCTCGCAGCGTGCGGATTACATCGAGACCACCATCTCCCTGGAGACCACGCTGAACCGCGGAATCATCAACACGCGCGATGAGCCTCACTCCACGGCAGATCGGTGGCGGCGCTTGCACGTGATCATTGGTGATGCGAACATGAGCGAGACCGCGAACTACCTGAAGTTTGGCACCACGGCGTTGGTACTGAAAGCCGTGGAGCACGGCGCAGACTTCAGCGACCTGCAGCTGCTCGAGCCAGTCCAGGCAGTGCGCCACGTCTCCCGCGATCTGAGCTGCACTAAGAAGCTGAGGTTCTACGGTAACCGCGAACTCCCGGCCATTGAGGTACAGCAGGAAATCCGCACGCGCGTGGTGAACACCCTCGAGGGCACGAACGTTCTCTCTGCGGATGATCAACGCGTACTGACGGAATGGGCAAGCATCCTCGACGCGCTGGCCACGGACCCGCTGAGCACCGCGGATCGGCTGGATTGGACCGCAAAACTGAGCTTGATCAACGGCTACCGTGCTCGTGGCATCGAATGGTCCGATCCTCGCTTGGCCGTGCTGGATATCCAATACACGGACATCGATCCGCAGCGCAGTCTGTACCACGCGCTCGTCAAGCGTGGCCGGATGCGCACTCTCGTCGATCCGGCAGACATCCAGGAAGCAGCCCAGCGCGCACCCGCGGACACTCGGGCCTGGCTGCGTGGCCACTTGGTCAGCAATTACTCGGAGAAGATCTTGGCTGCCAATTGGGACAGCATCATCCTGGATGTCCCTTATCACGAGCACGCAGCCACCCGGATCCGCATGGACGAGCCCAGCCAGTTCACCCGCGCCGAGGTTCTCGGCGAAGTCGGGGGAGAGCAACCTGATGCACTCAGCCTCGAGCAGCTCATCCGCAAACTGGAGGAAATAAGCCCAGGCGCGGTAGGTGGCGTCGGGTAAAAACGACGAAACAAAGACGTTAAAGTACAGATCAACAACGAATCGAGGAACCCCATGACCACAGGTGGACAGATCAACGCCGGCGGCGGACGCGGCGATAACGAGGCAAACGACTTCGACGGACAGCCCACCCAATCCGGCCAGGAACAGGTACACGTCACCGGCACGGATGACCTGCTGGATGAGATCGACGGCCTGCTGGAATCCAATGCGGAGGAATTTGTGAAGTCCTACGTGCAAAAGGGCGGACAGTGACCCCTGCAGCAACCACCGGCGAATCCACACGCAGGCTCTCGGAGCAGGTCAACGTCCGCAGAATCATGGGCTTGGAAACCGAATACGGCATCACCAACGTGCTCGATTCCGCCCGCAGGCTCGGCCCAGACGAGATCTCCCGCGAGCTGTTTGAACCCATCACGCGGGAATTCCGCAGCTCCAACATCTACACGGACAATGCCTCCCGCTTGTACCTGGATGTGGGCGCGCACCCGGAGATTGCCACGGCGGAGTGCGATTCGCTGCACCAGCTGATCGCCTACGACCGCGCCGGCGATGTCACCCTGCACCACATGGCCGTAGATGCCGAACAGCGCCTGGCTCGAAGGGGGATCGGCGGGCAGGTCTACCTGCTGAAGAACAACACCGATTCACTGGGCAACTCCTACGGCTGCCACGAGAACTACCTCATCGGCCGCGACGTGCCCCTCAAGGCGCTGAGCAAGCAGCTGCTGCCGTTCTTGGTCACTCGTCAGCTCATTTGCGGCGCGGGCAAGATCTCCATCCCCACGGCGGGCGCACCGAATGAAAACTTCGAGGCGGGCTTTGTGATGAGTCAGCGCGCTGACCACGTATGGGAGGGCGTATCCAGCGCGACCACGCGCTCGCGCCCGATCATCAACACGCGCGATGAGCCACACGCAGACTCCACGAAATATCGCCGCCTGCACGTCATCGTGGGAGATTCCAACATGTCGGAAGTTTCCACGGCACTGAAGGTAGGGTCTACGCTGCTGGTGCTGGAACTCATCGAGGCCGGGTGGGATCTGCCAGACTTTGAGATCGCTAATGAGATTCGTTCCATCCGCGATATCGCCCGCGATTTCACCGGCACTGTACCACTGCGGCTCCGCAGTGGTAAGCAGGCTTCGCCGCTGGAGATCCAACGTGCGTTCCACGCTGCGGCCAAGCAGTGGCTGGAGGCCAGCCGACCGGAAACCGCCCGCGATGAGAAGGGCTACCGCGGCACTCCGAAGGAGCAGCTGGAGCCCGTCGTGGAATTGTGGGGCAGGGTCTTGGATTGCTTCGACACGGGCGATTTCTCACCAGTGTCCACAGAGATCGACTGGGTGATCAAGAAGACGCTGATGGATCGCATGGCTCAGCGCGGCAACTTGAGCCTGAATGACCCTCGCTTAGCGCAGGTGGACTTGACCTATCACGACATCCACCCGCAGCGCGGACTGTTTAATGTCCTGGAGCAGCGCGGATACGCGAAGTCTTTGGTCACGGCCGAGGAGATCGAGCACGCTTGTTTCCACGCACCCGCCACCACGCGCGCCGCCCTGCGCGGGAAGTTCCTCGTGGCCGCCCGCCAGCGCGATCTGTCCATCAACGTGGACTGGATGCGCCTGAAAATCAACGGCGAGCTCGGGATGGAAACCGTGCTGGGGGATCCGTTCTCCGAGGTCGACGAGCGCGTGGACTCCATGCTCGAGCTCATGGAAAGTCTGGTGTAGGCCATGACCGCAGCGTCGCACCGCAATCAACCCGTGGACGTCAGCTGGGATGAGAACACCTCCCGGCTGTTCAACCTGGTGATCGCGCTGATCAACTCGTCCTCTCCGCGTTCGGTGGACTGGATCATCGCGAACGTAGCAGGTTATGACGCAGGCTCATCTGCCACCAACCGCAAGCGTTTCCACCGCGACCGCGCCTCTTTGCAGGCGTTCGGGGTGGTTCTTCGCAAGAGCACCGGCGAGGCTGCAGGCGCGCAAACAACGGAAGCGTGGAGCCTGGATTCCCAAGAGCTGTTCCTCCCGGAGCTGGACTTGAGCCAAGAGGAAGCCGACGCTCTGGCCGCAGCAGCCCGGTGGAACCAATCGGAATCGCTGTCTGGAGCTGCGAAGAGTGCCTATCACAAGCTCGCGGCCGCGGGCCTGCAACGTGGGTTGGGCGAATCAGTGGTTTCCTCCGTCCCGGACCATACGGAACTGGATCAAGCCTCCGTGGAGGCCATCTTCCGTGCGCTGGACAAGAGCCTGCGCCTGAGCTTCGATTACTACCCCTCACTGCTGCACGTGCCCACACGGCGCACTGTTGAGCCGTGGGCCTACGGCGCCGTGGACGGAAAGATCTACCTCACGGGCTTCGATCTCGACCGTGAGCAGCAGCGCACCTTCCGCCTATCCCGCATCGCGGACATGCAGGCCCTGCCGGAGTTCACCACCCACCCCGCGCCGAATCTACCCGCCGAGCAGTTGATCCTCCGCGGCCTGGAATCCGCTGGTTCCCGCATCACCGCGCGCCTGCGCTTTACCTCGAATTCCGGCGCCGAGGAACTGCGCGCCCTGACCGATGCGAGTGGTCAGATCGGCCCAGTGGACCGGAGCTGGTTGCTGCGCACAGCGGCAGCGTATGCGCCTGAGGTGGTCGTTGAGGAACCTTCGGATCTTGTCGACGACATCATCTCCCTGCTCCACGCAGTAGCCAACGAGCCAGGAGGCACCGACCAGTGAACCCCACGCAGAATTCCGCGGCCATCAGCAACGATGGAGCCGCCAGCACCCGCGCGGGCGAGCAGTTCGCACAGAGTATGAACGTGCTCAACTGGTTCCGTGCGCATCCCACGGGCACTTTCATGCAGGCATCCGAGCAGCTGGGTATTCCTGTGGCACAGATCAAGCACGAGCTCACCCAGCTATCGATGTGCGGCCTACCGGGTTATTTCCCCGGCTCACTCGTGGAAGTCTCACTGGATAAAACCTCGGCTCAGGTGAGGTTTTCCGCTGGCCTGGACCGGCCACTGGCGCTGACTCCGATGGAAGCCGGGGTGCTGCTGTTCAACTTGGAAGCGCTGCGCAGCACCCTGCCTGCAGACCAGCAAGCTCCTGTGAGATCCGCGTCAGACAAGATTCGCGCCCTGCTCGCCACGGCACGGGATCGCAGCTCTCTGGACGAAAAGTTGGATGGCGCGGGGTTGACGTCGGAAAAAGAAACCCAACACACCCCGCTGCCTGAACAGGAAGAAGCGGCCAATGAGCTGCTAAAACAGATCAACATGGCTGTGCGCGAGCGACAACTGGTGACCGCCGACTACCGCTCGCTGAGCAGCGACTCCACAACCCGCCGAACCATAAATCCGGATCACCTGGCAATTGTCAGCGGCCAGGCCTACCTGTGGGGCAGGGAAGAGGGACGCGAACAGCGCACCTATGCCCTGGAGCGCATGGACAACGTGCAGGTCGGCGAACCGGGGAGTGCCCCCGGTGCAGCGCAGGCACCACAGCTGCAAGAAGACGACCCATTCCAATTCGAAAACGCCGAATATTGGAGCACCCTGCGACTATCCCCAGAATTGGTTTGGATGCTGGAGTACTACCCAATGTGGCTGGTAGAAGATAAAGAGACACCGCTTGTCACCATCCCCGATACGGGGGCTTGGCTCGAGCGCTTCTGTATCGCTTATGGTCAGCACATTTCCGTCGTGGACCCAGAGGGGCTGCAGGAGAGGGTGCGTCACCGAGCCCAACGAGGGCTTCGGGCTTACAATAAATAGATACCCGCAGGACCCAGTACCGATCGTTCGCACAGAAACTCGTGCACACGGTGCTGGACTAAACACGAAAGGTGCCGCATGAACCTCGGCTGGCCAGAAATTCTCCTCATCGCTCTCGTTGTGTTCCTCCTCTTCGGAGCAACCCGACTTCCTAGCGCTGCACGTTCCTTGGGACGTTCCATGCGCATCTTCAAGTCCGAGATGGATGAAATGAAGACCGAAAAGGGTGGGAAGAACGCTGACACCGAGCAGCAGGCAATCCAGCAGCAGGATCCGATGCAGAACCAGGTGCAGAACTTCGGACAGGCTCCGCAGGAGCAGCCGGTTCAGCAGCCACAGCAGCAGGGCGTTGCTCAGCCAGTTCAGCAGCCACAGCAGAACCCAGGTCAGCAGAACTAAGCACCAACGCAGGATCACAGGCCGGGAAGATCGCCGATGACCACACCTCACTCCGCATCCGCTGCAGGCTCCGCGCAGCCCGCGGCGAAGTCCGCGGAGCGACGCTCAATCAAAGCACGGAAACCGCGCAAGCAGAAGTCCGTCGACGGAACGATGAGCATCGTCGAGCACATTCAAGAGCTCCGACGTCGCGTACTCATCGCGGTGCTAGCAATCGCTGCGGGAACCATTATTGGTTACATCTGGTACGGAACTAATATCGGACCGATCCCGTCACTGGGTGAGATCCTCAGAGCCCCATACTGCTCCTTGCCAGCTGATCAGCGATTCGGCGGTTCTTCTGGAGAATGTCGCCTTCTCGCCACCGGCCCATTTGAGATGTTCCTTCTTCGATTGAAGGTTGGTTCTCTCGCCGGTTTGGTCTTTTCCTCTCCAGTCTGGCTGGGACAGATCTGGGGATTCGTCACTCCAGGCCTGAAGAAAAACGAGAAGAATTGGGCACTTGGAGTTTCCATCGTTGCAAGTACCTTGTTCACGATCGGCGCAGTTTTGGCCTACTTCGTTCTTTCGATGGGCTTGGAGTTCCTGCTCACGCTGGGCGACGAAGCTCAGATCGCAGCACTGAACGGTGAGCGCTACTTCAGTTTTGCCATTAGTTTGCTCCTCATTTTCGGAGTGAGCTTTGAAGTTCCACTTTTGACGGTGCTTCTCAACGCTGCGGGCGTAATTTCTTATAAACAGCTCAATGAAAAGCGCCGCTACATCATCGCGTTCCTCTTCATCTTTGCCGCGTTTATCACTCCTGGACAAGATCCATTCTCCATGGTGATTCTGGCATTGTCTTTGTGCGTCATGATGGAAATCGCCACCCAGATTGCCCGCGTGAATGACAGGCGCCGCGCCAAGCGCCGCGAGGAGTGGATGGACGTGGATGACGAATCATCGTCCTCCATCGATGCAGCTACTCCAATCGGTGGAGCGGGTTCTGTCCTCGATCCTGCCGAGCAGGTCACGGCTTCCTCCATCGACAATCCAGAGTCCTTAAAGAACCAATTCGGAGAACCAGTCACTGCCACGCCCGCGCCACGCAGTAGCAGTAGTGCCCGTCCGATGCAGCAGGACACGTATGGACGACGCAACGGACTAAATCTGCAATCCAACCAGCAAAACTCTCAAACGCCGAACAACGGGTCCCCACACAATGGACCAAATAATGGCCCAGACAGCGGGAACGGAACTGCACCCGGAGCAGCAGGCGGATTCTTCGACGACGTCCTCTAGCCGCGATACCCGCCGACTCGCGCGGGTAGGCTCGGGGACGATGACTGACCAGACACACACTGTTTATTCCCCAATCGTCGAGCAATTTCGCGCCGAGTATCCCTTCGGGCTCGATAAGTTCCAGCTAGACGCAGCTGAAGCCATTGCCCAAGGCAGGGGAGTGCTGGTGGGAGCCCCCACCGGAGCGGGCAAGACTGTCGTCGGTGAGTTCGCTGTCTACACCGCCTTCCACAACCAGGGCGCGTGCTTCTACACCACGCCCATCAAGGCACTGAGCAACCAGAAGTTCCACGACCTGGTTGCCCGCTACGGCGAGGAGAACGTCGGCCTGCTCACGGGCGACGTGACCGTAAACGGCGATGCTCCCATCGTCGTAATGACCACCGAAGTTCTCCGCAACATGATCTACGCGGATTCGGATCGCCTGCGCTCACTGACCCACGTGGTGATGGACGAGGTCCACTTCCTCGCAGACCCCTCCCGCGGGCCGGTGTGGGAAGAAGCGATCTTGAATCTGGACACTCGCGTCACCTTGGTTTCGCTCTCCGCCACAGTCTCCAATGTGGAGGAATTCGGCGGATGGCTGAGCACCATTCGCGGTGAAACGGACATCATTCTCACCGATAAGCGTCCCGTGCCGCTCAATCAGTTCATGATGGTCAGCAAGCAGATCATGCCGCTGTTTGATTCCACCGACGAGCACATCGGTTCCATCAACCGGGCAGTAGTAGCAGCGGCTGCAAAGCAGGAAGAGACCGGAAAGCGCCGCGGGCCGAAGCGCTCGGATGTGGTCACCCGCATGCACGCCGCCAACATGCTTCCCGCGATCTACTTCATCTTCTCCCGCGCCGGCTGCGATGGCGCGGTCAAGCAACTGCTCGTGGACAAGGTGGACTTCACCTCACCCGCAGAACGCGAAGAAATTTTGCGCACGGTCGATGAGGGCGTGGGCGGGCTGACCCCCGAAGACCTCGAGGTGCTGGGCTTCCGCCACTTCCGCCGCGCGCTGTCCCGCGGTTTCACCAGCCACCACGCAGGCATGCTCCCCGCATTCCGTCACATCGTGGAGGATCTGTTCTCCCGCGGTCTGCTCAAGGTCTGCTTCGCCACGGAAACCCTCGCGCTGGGCATCAACATGCCCGCACGTTCCGTGGTGCTGGAAAAGCTCATCAAGTTCAACGGTGAGGCACACGTTGATCTCACTCCCGGGCAGTACACGCAGCTCACCGGCCGTGCGGGCCGCCGTGGCATCGATACTGTCGGCAACGCCGTGGTGCTGTGGTCCCAAGGCATTGATCCATACGCAGTGGCTGGGCTGGCTTCCACCCGCACTTATCCGCTGAACTCTACGTTCCGCCCCGGCTACAACATGGCCGTCAATATGCTCGGCACCCAGGGATGGGAAAAGTCCCACCGCCTGCTGGACCGATCATTCGCCCAGTACCAAGCCAACGGTTCCGTGGTGGAACAAGCCGAAGCCGTAGAGCGCCGGCGACGCGAACTGGAACACCAGGCCAAGGAGCTGGCGGCGCTGATTCGCAGGGAACGCCCCACCCAGCCGGAAAAGGCGCAAGAGGATTTGGACCTTGCGGTGGAATACGCAGGTTTGCGTCGGGAATTGGCGCAGGAGGAACGCCGGGCCAAGCAGCACGCGGGCAGCCAGCGCCAACAAGAAACAGTGACACTGTTCCAGGGGCTGCGACCGGGTGATGTCATCGCGCTTCCCACCGGCCGCGATCCACTGACGGCCGTGGTAGTCCGCGCTGATTCCTCGCCGCGGCACCCGCGCCCAACCGTGGTGACGGAGGAGGCGTGGGTCGAGCGACTGACCCCGGATATGTTCAGCAACGCACCGGTGCATATCGGCCACATGAAGCTGCACAAGGGCGTGGGCCGCAACCCCAAGCGCCAGGCGCGTTCGGTGGCCGCCAATCTCCGCCGCATGCACTTCGATCAGAAGCCAACCAAGCTCAAGCCAAAGGCTAAGGGCGGTTCGGCGCAGGCGACGTCGCTGCGCATGCAGGTGCAGGATCATCCCGTTCACGCGTGGGATTCTCGGGAGAACATTTCCCGCTCGGCGATTCAGTACATCAAGGCGGAACGTCGTTTGGAGTTTGAGCAGGGGACTGTCACCACCACGGGAGAGAGTCTCGCGGCACAGTTCAATCGCATCGTGGCGCTGCTGGAAGAACTGGACTACGTGGAAACCAGCATCGATGAAAGCGGCACGAAGCACGCCGATATCACCATCGAGGGCGAGCGCCTGGCGCGCATTCACCACGAATCTGACCTACTGGTGGCGCAGTGCTTGCGCCGCGGGATCTGGGATGATCTGGATCCGGCAGAACTAGCCGCGGTGGCCAGCGTGGTGGTCTTCGAGAACCGACGCGAAACCGGCGAGGAGATGGAGGTTCCCTCCGAACCCCTGGCCGAGGCGATCGACCACACTATCCGCATCTACACCGAGCTCAGCTCCGATGAGCAACGCCACAACATCCCCATCACCAGGATGCCGGAACTCGGCTTCGCCACCGCCCTGCATCAGTGGACGGCAGGCGCACCGCTGGACTATTGCCTGCGTGCTGCGGAGGCTTCCGGCGCCTCGCTAACGCCGGGCGACTTCGTCCGTTGGTGCCGCCGCGTCATCGATCTGCTGGATCAGATTCGCAACACCGCCTACTCGGACCGGGTGAAGACCACCAGCCGCAAGGCAGTGAAGGCGATCAACCGCTCTGTCGTGGCGTTGGAGGCCTAAGGGTTTTCGCCCGCCTACACTGGTTCGGGTGAATGATCGCATTGCTGAACCCAATCCCTCCGCAATCAACTCCGCCACGTCCGGCTCACGCGGCCCTCGCACCATCGCCATCTTCGGTGCGAACAGCGAGATCGGTGCCGAGATCGCCCAGCTGCTCGCGCCCGGCAACCGCCTGGTGCTGGCTGGTCGTCGCTTGGAGGACCTGAAGTCCCAGGCGTCGCGTCTTCGTAGCGCGGGTGCGGTGGATGTTCGTTATGTGTTCTTCGACGCCACCTCTACCCACACCCACGCCGAGATCATCGAAGAAATTGAAGCCGAGGGAAAGATTGATACGGCCCTAGCGATGTTCGGCGTACTTGGGGATCAAGAAAAAGCTGAGCGCAGTGGGGAAGAGGTGCACAAGATTCTGCACACGGACTTCACTGCGCAGGCGGTGCTGCTGACGGAGCTGACGCACCACATGAAGCAGCGGAGGCGTGGCACGGTGGTGGCGTTTTCTTCCATCGCCGGGGCACGAGTTCGCCGCCCCAACTATGTTTATGGTTCCGCTAAGGCAGGGCTGGACGGCTTCTGCCAGGGAATGCAGGATGCGTTGGTGGGCACCGGTGTGCGATTGCTGGTAGTCCGCCCAGGTTTTGTCATCGGCAGAATGACCGAGGGGATGGATCCGGCACCGCTTTCGACCACTCCGATCAAGGTGGCGCGAGCCACGGTGGATGCCATTAATAGCGAAAGCGCCCAGGACGTGTGGATCCCAGGCACTTTGCGGCAGCTGGCCGCAGTGATGCAGATCGTGCCGCGCTGGTTGTGGCGGCGCGCGCCGCGTTAAACGCCGGCGATGTTGTAAATCAGGGTGCGCAGTACGCCGTAGAGGAACGCTCCTGCGGTAGCTGCAGCGATTCCGCCGAAGATGATCACGGCGGCCTTCTCAGCTGGGGAGTAGCTTTCGAAGCCTTCCCCCTCAGACTTTTCGAAGAACCAAGATCCCTCAGTGTCACCCTCACTGCTGCCTTCAAGGCCCGGGTCAGTGGATCCATCTGCCGCATCGGCCTCCGCTGCGTACGCGGTGACCTGCTCCGCCTGGGCGGGAGCGACTACGGTGAAGGACAGTGCCGCGACGGTGGCTGCTACCAGTGCGTTTTTGCGAGTGCGCATCCTGAAAAATCCATTCTCTAAAGTTCGTTATTATTTTGTTATAGAAGCTTCGTCTAACCTAGCGCGCCCCCGTCGGCATTTCAAAGGAAGTGGCGCAGACTAGTGTGGAAGCATCACCCCCTTAAAGCTTTTAGGAGTTCGCACCATGCCATTGTTCGCGGCGGCCTACCTCATCGTTGAGGTCATCGCATTTATCCTGCTCGGGATGTGGATCGGCTTCGGCTGGGCATTGCTGGCCATCATCGGTCTGTTCGTGGCGGGTCTGGCCATCGCTAGCTGGCAGTTCCGCGCACTCACTCAACGCGCCACGCAGCAGGCGGAGCACCCAGAAGGTGGTCATCCGGGCCGCTTGACCGGCGACCTCGCCCTGACGTTCGTCGGTTCTCTGCTGGTCGCGGTGCCCGGCGTGGTGAGCTCCCTGGCAGGCATTTTCTTCCTGCTGCCGCCCACCCGCGCGCTGATCCGCAAGGGCATTGGCGCCGGCGCCCGAGCTGCGTTGGCCCGTTTCGCGGATTCCACTTTCACCAGTGTTTATGGCGTGGCCCGCCCGGGAAGCAAGGCGGACCGTCGCGAACAGCGTTCCTCACAGCCGCAAGGTTGGGGAGAGGTCATCGATCACCGCGAGGGCGAGTCCCACCGTCCCGAGTCCCCTGAGGATCCCCACAACAACGGCGGAACGCACCAGTGATTCGTCTGCTCCTGGCCGGATTTTCCGGCCTCATGCTTTTCGCGTCTTTCCAGCCCACCGGCCTGTGGTGGGCTGCTCCTTTGGGTATGGCGCTGTTCTTCGGCGCGGTCACGCCGCGTAACGCTATCTTCGCTGCGTGGCTGCAAGGTCTGGTTCTCTACCTCCTGCTTTTGCCCTGGGTTGGCGAGTTCGTGGGCTGGTATGCATGGATCGCTTTGGCTGCGGTTCAGTCGCTATATTCGCTGGCTTTTGGCGTGGGCCTGCGCTACTTGTACCGCTCGCCGGCCCTCGGTACCACGACGACCAACATCGTCGTCTCGGGTATTGCCACCGCCGCGTGGTTCGTGGCCACGGAGTTGCTGCGCGCTGCCTGGCCTTTCGGCGGGTTTCCCTGGGCCCGGTTGGCATGGGGGCAGATCGGCGGTCCTTTGGCCTGGTGGATTCGCCTCGGTGGCCCCGCGTTGGTCACCTTCGTGACGGTACTTTCTGGCGCAGCGCTGGCATGGTTGTTCTGGACCGTTGTGGCTGGTCGTTTTCCTTTTTTCCGACGCCAACTCCGCCCTGTTCAGCAGGCCTCTTTGCTGCTGCCTTCCGCGATCACGCTTATCGTGACCGTGGCTGTGGGATTGGTGCTCAGCCAGACCGCACAGATTAATCCTTGGGATGAAAACGGGGGCAAAACTCCCACTGTGCGCGTGGCCGCCATCCAAGGCAATGTTCCTCGGTTGGGCCTGGATTTCGCTTCCCAACACCGGGCCGTTCTGGATAATCATGCGCGCCAGACACACAAGCTGGCGGAAGCGGTGGAAAGGGGAGAGCAGCCCCAGCCAGACATCGTGATCTGGCCGGAAAACGCCTCTGACGTGAATCCCATCACCAGCCAGGATGCTGCCCAGATCATCGGTGACGCGGTAGCCGCGATCCATGCGCCAATCTTGTTGGGAACAGTTACCCCAGAGCACAACCGCATGGTGGTGTGGACGGGACAGGGACCGATGGACACTCACGATAAGCGCTTCCTGCAGCCCTTCGGTGAATACATGCCGCTGCGGGATCTGCTCCGCAAGATCACCCCGCTGGTGGATCGCGCTGGAAACTTCCAGCCGGGGCAGGGCAACGGTCTGGTACACGTGCAGACCACCTCCGAGCAGGCACACGGCGGCGATATACCCGTGGGCATCGCCACCTGTTACGAGATCAGCTTCGACGATGCGTTCCGCACCTCCGTGCGCGATGGCGCTCAATTGCTGACCACTCCCACCAACAACGCGACCTTCGGTTTTACGGACATGACCTACCAGCAACTGGCGATGAGCCGGATGCGAGCCATCGAATACGATCGCTCACTCGTGGTAGCCGCGACTTCCGGTGTCTCCGCGATAGTGCAGCCGGACGGATCCGTCGGCCAGCAGACGCACATCTTCGAAGCAGATTCGCTCAGCGCGGAGCTCCCGCTTCACCAGAACCTCACTGTGTCTGCTCGCATCGGCCCCTGGGTGGAATGGGTGCTCGCAGCAGCTGGTCTGCTCTGTGTTCTGGTGGGCATAATGGCGCGTCCGCGGGAAGTGACGTCGGGAAGAAATGTGCCCGCTAAGAAAAACAATAAGAACAAGAAGGCCAATTCGGGTGTCCGTCAGCGCACAACCCGGAAGAAGTAATTAGTATCGTTACGGTATTGGGTCATCACACCCGCTAAGAAAGGTTGCACATAGACATGGCGAAACTCAGCGAAAAGACGCTGGTTATCATTCCGACGTTCAACGAACTCGAGAATCTGCCTCTCATCATCGACCGCCTGCTCACCGCAGAGCCAGAGCGCGTCAACGTGCTGGTGGTCGACGATTCCAGCCCGGACGGCACCGGAGACAAGGCCGAGGAACTGGCGGCCAACGACGACCGCATCCATGTCATGCACCGCGAAGGCAAGGGTGGCCTGGCAGGCGCCTATGTTGCTGGCTTCAAGTGGGGCTTGGAGCGCGACTACGAAATCCTTTGTGAAATGGATGCCGACGGCTCCCACGCGCCCGAGCAGCTCCATCTGCTTCTGGACCGCATCGATAACGGCGCTGAGATGGTTCTGGGTTCCCGCTACGTGCGTGGCGGCAAGACCGTGAACTGGCCAGTTAGCCGCCAGCTTCTGTCCCGCGGTGGCAACATCTACTCCTCGCTGGCGCTGGGCGCCGGGTTGTCCGATATCACCGGTGGCTACCGCGCGTACCGCCGCGATGTACTGGAAGAGATTGATCTGGACACTTTGGGTGTCGCGGGCTACGTCTTCCAGGTGGACTTGGCTTTCCGCGCTGTGGAGCTGGGCTTCGACGTGCGCGAGGTTCCTATCACCTTCACCGAGCGTGAGCTGGGCGAGTCCAAGATGAGCGGCAACATTGTCACCGAGGCAATGTTGCAGGTCACTAAGTGGGGAGTGGCTCACCGCTATGACCAGGTGAAGAACTTGGTGACGGAGTTCTCCCGTATTGGCACGGGCACCGTGAAGAATATGTTCACCAAGTAGCTTTTCGCGCTACGGCCATGCGAAAGGCCGGCCGCCACGTTTATTCGTGGTGCCCGGCCTTCGTGCTTGTCAGCGAACCTGCAACGCCTAAGGCTTTAGGCGTTCTTGGCTGCTTCCTGCTCCTTCATGAGCTTCACGGCATTGCGACGGCGCTTGCGGAGCAACTCCACGCGCTCTTCCAGCAGCACGTCCAGCTCTTCGAGGGAGCGACGCTCACGCAGCATGTCCCAGTGGGTGCGGGGAGGCTTTACCGGCTTGGACTCCTGTCCATCGCCCTCCATGAGAGTGCCCGGCTGGCCGTTCTTGCACATCCACTCGTTAGGGATTTCTGCATCGTCGGCAAACGGCACCTCAAAGACCTCACCGCTATCGGTTTGGTACTTCACCATGCGGCGAGGTGCCAGGTCATGGTCGCGATCCGTCTCATAAGAAACCGCGCCCATTCGGCTGCCACGCAATACGCGATCTGCCATTTATGCCTCACTCCTCAAATAGATTATTCACAATCTGACCGTAAACCACTTCATCTTACCCGGAAACTGTAGGGATAGATGCCTCAAGGAGGATTCGGTCACCATGAACTCAACGAACCAGCACTAGGATTTGTTCCCATGAGCTCCGCTACTTCCCGCACCCGCCCACAGCATTGCCACTGGTGCGGCCGCGAGCTGGGAGAAAGCGGCACGGGTAGGCCACGGAAGTACTGCTCGCCATCGTGCAAACAGCGCGCCTACGAACAGCGGAAAAACTTGACCGGAACGGGCATTCCCGCCGATGCCGTGATTTACTCCGCCAGCTCCGCGAACCAACTTTTGGACGAACTCTTCGAGCTCCGATGCGCTGCGGAAGATATCCAGACTGCCGTTTCGGAAGGCGAGGATGCAGCCTCGATATCCGAGCTGGCCACAGAGCTGGTGGACATCGCCCGGCGCATCGAGAAGCTACGTGGCCAAGCGGAATGATTCACTGACCGTTCGCAGCGCTCAGCCACACTCCGCACCGCATACACTGCCGGGTTAGAGAATCTGCGACGGAGGGCTAGGCTGATATTTATGCGTAAGGGAATCATCACGCTCGGTGTCATCGGCATCATTGCCAGTCTGCTTTTCGCCTTCGGTCCGCTCGCGTACCGCGTGCTCAACGATAAGGGCCTGCAGACCGCAAACCTGGCCAACGGTGGCGAGCCAGCCAGCATCGGCATGGATGGCACCTGGTTCACGGTAGAGGGCTACGGTTCCAACAGCACGCAGGCGGGATATACCTTCTTCGAGAAACTCCCTGCGGAAGACAAGACCACCTCCGGCCGCGCAGACAACCACGATGGCGAAAGCGTGCATGGCGAGCTGCGCGTAGAAAATGACACGCTGGTGGAGGGCACGGTCAAGGTAGACGTGGGCGATATCAGCTCGGACAACCAGCGCCGCGATGTCAACGTCCGCCGGGACATCCTGCACACTGATTCCTACCCAACCGCCGAGTTCACCGTCACCAAACCAGCGGACTTGTCCCACCTGCCTAGCGACGGCACCGTCGGCACCGTGAAAGTCACAGGAGACCTCACGCTGCACGGCAAAACCAAAGAAATCACCACCGAGCTCACCGCCCTGCGCACCGCGGAGAGCGTGATCATCGAGGGCAATGTCCCGGTCAAGCGCAGCGACTTCGATATCGAAGCCGGGGAATTCGTGGCCGCTGTCATCGACGATGAGGGCACCATCGATCTCCTCTTGGTCTTCCAGAAGCGCGGCTAGCGCAGCAATTTACGCGGTCGTTCACGCCCCCAATCTCCGCAGATAGCCAGCCTTCCCACCCGCCGCAGTGACGGGCGTTTAAGCTAGATCTATGTCCCCGCAAATGGTTTTCTATTCCCGCATCATGCGTAGCGTGGTGCTCGCGTTTTTCATCGGATTTCTGCTGATCACCGCTAGCAACTGGGTGAACTACCTGTTTGCCGCAGTGTGTGGTCTGTTTCTCGCGGTGACCGTCTTCCAGCTGTGGACCACCCACCAGAGGGATAACCAGTAATGAGCCCGGCTGCTCAGAAACCGCTGAAGTCTGTCGTCGAAACGGAAAAGATGGACGAGGTCCGCGACTGGCTGGACGGCAAGCCCTCGGTGATTATCGCCGAGGAACTGCACCGCCTCACGCCCGCGCAGATGGCGGTTGCGTTCCGTGTGCTGCCGAAGGATCGGGCGCTGCACGTCTTTGAATACATGGACCCTCCGGTGCAGGCGGAGTTGCTCTCTGGCCTGGTGGAGGGGGAGACGGCGAGCATGTTGCGGTCACTGGCGCCAGATGATCAGGCGGAGTTGCTGGATGAGATTCCGGCCAAAGTCGCGGCGCGTCTCATGGAGGGTCTGCCCGCCAGCGAGCGGAGTTTCGTTTCGGATTTGTTGGGTTACCCTGCGGAGTCGGCGGGGCGTCTTATGGTTCCGACGCCAACAGTTCTCGCCCCAGCTGCGACCCGAGAAGAAGCGCTTGACAAGATTCAGCGCAACGCACAGGCGCAATCTTCGGCGGATGACCATCACGATTCCACGGTGATCGATTCCGATATCGCGGTGGTTCCGGTGGCGGATAATTCTCGCCGTCTGTTGGGCACGGTGTCACTGTCCGCAGTGGTTGCGGCTCCCACGGGAACGCAGATCGAGCAGATCATGCACCGGGAGAAATTCCAGGTCAAGGCATCCGAGGACCAGGAGGTCGCGGCACGCCTGATGCAGGAAGCTGACTTGCTGGCGCTGCCGGTGGTAGACGACGAAGAGCGGATTCTGGGCTTGATCACCGTCGACGATGCCATGGAGGTCCTGGAGTTCGAGGCCACCGAGGATGCGTACCGTTCCGGCGGTTCGGAGCCGCTGAAGGAGCCGTACCTGAAGGCAACGGTGCTCACGCTGGCGAGGAAGCGCGGCACGTGGTTAGTACTGCTGATTCTCGCGGCTTTTCTGACCATCAATGTGATGGAGTTTTTCGAATCCACGCTGGAGGCGGTGGTGGTTTTGAGCGTGTTCGTGCCGATGATCATCGGTACGGGCGGCAACGCTGGCGCTCAGGCTGCTAGTTCGGTGGTGCGCGCACTGGCCGTCAACGAGGTACGGCCCAGCGACGTGGCACGGGTGATTTGGCGCGAAATCCGCGTGGGCTTCCTCCTGGGAATGTTCCTTGGCGTGGTGATTTTTCCGGTCATTTTCTGGATCTATGCCCTGCCAGTGGCTTCCACAATCTCCATCACCATCGTGGCCATTTGTACCTGGGCATGCATCGTGGGCGGCGTGTTGCCGTTGTTGGCACGGAAGTTGGGCGTAGATCCCGCGGTCTTTTCGACGCCAGTCGTGTCTACTTTGGTGGATGCCACCGGCCTGGTTATTTACTTCACGGTCGCCGGGACGATCATGGCGGATCAGATCGCCGCGGCGACGGGGTAGTAGGCGACAGGGTAGTGGCTAGCAGGGGTCGCTGAAGTCTCCGGAATTGTTCAGCGCGCGGCGTTTTATGAAACAGAGCTAATTAGCCAAGGTTGCGGGTAGCAACCATTAACTCAGCTAATTCCTTGGAGGATTGCGGATTCTGGCCCGTGTAGAGGTTTCCGTCCTGAACCACGTTGGAACGCAGCGGGAATCCCTTGCTGTAGGAAAGACCGGCTTCCTTCAGTTTGTCTTCGAGGTACCACTTGGCCTTCCATCCGAACGGGTTGATGCGCTCTTCGACGTTCGACAGGCCGGTAACCTTGCGTCCGGCGAACGGGGTATTGCCCTGCTCATCGACTGTTGCTAGCAGTGCCGCAGGGGAATGGCACAGAAGTCCCAGCTGGCCACCTGAAGCGAGCTGGTCAATGAGAATCTTGCCAGAAGCCTTATCTACGGAGAGGTCTTCCATCGGTCCGTGTCCACCTGGGTAAAACACCCCGTCAAAGTCATCTGCACTCAATTCATGCAGGTCAGCGGCATTTTCTAAGGCTGGCTTGAGTTCTTCGAGCCGTTCCTTCATCTTCTTCGCCGTGGATGGAAGTACGCCACCGGAAACCTTCAAGCTCAGCTGATCCACGACAGGAGTTTTGCCACCAGGTGTAGCGATGGTGATCTCATATCCTGCGTCGGAAAAAAATATCATGAGGAACCACAAATTCCTCCGCCCAGAAACCGGTGGGATGCTCGGTGCCATCCTTGAGGGTCCAGTGATCGGCGGCGGTGAGTGCGATCAAGATTTTCGTCATGGTGAGAAGCTCCTTGAATGTTTGTGGGTTCTTGTGGTGAACGGTGTGTAGCTCGGTGGTTCGCCGACCACCAACCATTTATACACGCGTGATGGAAAGCTATGGGATGGTCGATTGCTCGCCCCGAATACGGACGTCGTTTCGTCACACGTGACGAAACTAAGGTGAGCAATTGGCCACGCAAATAGGGAGGCTGGTGGCCAATATCAGCGCCCGGTGGCCTCCCGGGCGGCTTTCCATTTTCAACGCCAGGCTCATCTCAGTTGAGCTTTGAGCCAGGTGGGCAGATTTCCACAGTGAGCTCTAGAGAGAATCTCGATCTGTTTGACCGTTAAGTAGTTTGAGTGGCCGGAAATACGTAGTGCGTCTTAGATCATCGACAAGTCGATAGAGAAGCCAGGTGGTGCTCAGGGCACACAGTAGTGAGCATGCCCAATGTCGCCGAACCGGACATAAGGCGCATCCGCCACACGGCAGAAACGCCAAGCAACTCACTGTGCACCACTTTCTCCACCTAAGGTCACAAATAGCCGATAATATACATTATGACACTTTAGCTTTTGAAGGCCTGCCCTGGGCTTTCGCATTGCGGGCGAACTCAAGGCAACTTCAAGGTGTGGCGAATGCTCAACTACACTCTTTGAGTGATGTAAATTATATGGGCTAAGGTTATATAACCAGAGCTATGACGAGCCTCAATCTGCAGGAGACTACATATGTCCAACGATGATGCCAAGGGTCAGCCACTCAAGCTGAACCCGGCAGTCGCCCAGGCGCCGGGTGCGCCATCGGCGCCAGCACCGGCGGCCAATGCCCCGGCACCTAGTAACCCCGAGCCAGCTGAGGCCGCTCAGGCCCCTGAGGCTCCTCAAGCGCCTGCCGCTGAGTCCACTACTAACGAGTCCGCAGCGGAAGCACCTACCGCTGCGGCCACCAATGGCGGTGGCCCGCTGAAGCTTGGCGCCCCAAGCGCCCCAAGCGCTCCAGGTGCACCGGGAGCTCCTGGTGCACCTGCTGCCCCGGCTGCTTCTGCACCGTCTGCACCAGCGGCTTCCGAGGGAGCATCCGCTCCTGGAGCTCCTTCTGCTCCGGCTGCGCCAAAGGCACCGTCCGCACCGGGTGCTCCATCTGCTCCTGGCGCACCGGGCGCTCCGCCCGCCCCAGCTGCAGGCGCCCCTTCCGCACCGGGTGCTCCCGGTGCCCCTAAGGCTCCTTCTGCCCCAGGTGCACCTTCTGCTCCGGGCGCTCCCGGCGCCCCAGCTGCAGGCGCTCCTTCTGCTCCATCCGCACCAGGCGCTCCAGCGGCTGGCGCTCCCGCTGCAGGTGGCAAGGCTCCTGTTCAGCAGGCCGCCCAGAACAAGCCAAAGGAAAAGCCGAAGAAGAAGCGCGAGCCAGTTGTCATTGGCGATCGTACCCTCGGCCAATGGGGCAAGATCGCTGGCATCACCATCGCCGGTGTCGTGGTCCTCGCGGCCATCGTCATCTTCGGCGCTCGCTGGCTCACCGGCCTGGACTCCGTGTCCAGCTGGATGGACAAGTACCCAGGCGAGTACCACTTGCCTGACTTCGTGGAGCCCGGTTTCCCTTGGTGGGCACGCTGGACCCACTTCTTGAACTTCTTCTTCATGGCCCTGATCATCCAGTCCGGTCTGCGCGTGCGTCAGCAGCAGAAGCCACCGGCTGTGTGGCAGCCAAAGAAGGGCGGCAAGAAGATCAGCATCAACCTCTGGCTACACACCTCCTTGGATATCCTGTGGATCGTCAACGGCGTGCTATTCATCGTGATGCTCTTCGTCAGCGGCCACTGGGCACGCATCATCCCTACCAGCTGGGAAGTCTTCCCGAACGCTCTGTCCGCGGCACTGCAGTACGCATCCATGGATTGGCCAGCGGAGAACGGCTGGGTTAACTACAACAGCTTGCAGCAGCTCACCTACGGCATCGTCGTGTTCATCGCCGCTCCTCTGGCGATCATCACCGGCCTGCGTATGAGCGAGTGGTGGCCAAAGAAGGCAGACAAGCTGAACAAGATCTACCCAGCTCCACTGGCTCGTAAGATCCACTTCCCCACCATGCTGTTCTTCGTTGTCTTCATCATCGGTCACGTTTTCTTGGTTGTTACCACCGGCATGCTGAAAAACCTGAACCACATGTTCGCTGGCACTCCGGCTGAGGGCTGGGGTGGCTTCCTGTGGGCCGTCGGCGCTCTGTTGATCACCATCGGCGCGCTGTTCGCAACACGTCCACTGCTGATCGCCCCTGTTGCTTCCAAGTTCGGTACCGTCAGCCCTCGTTAAGCTCTGATCGAGTCCGGCTAGATGCCCATCGCTTCATGGCGGTGGGCATTTTCTTTTGCCCGACGCCAAACTCCCCCGCCTCTCCCACCGTTGTCCCCGCTTAGCACAACGATCCCCCGGAAGTGCCACGACGCTTTCCGCGACCTGGGAAAATGCAAACTGGGTGGCACTTCCGGGGGATCATTGTGCATATGCAGCCCAGAGAAGGCGCCAAAACTAGCAGGCACCAGGCCAATGGGGCACCGGACCAAGCAGGCGCCCATCCAAACAGTCACCTGAGCAGGCACCGGCCCAACCCGGCACCGGCATAAACAAAAAGGGCCTGGGCTCCGATAAAGGATCGGAGCCCAGGCCCTGCACAAGCTAGCGCTGACTAGCGCTGCAGCTAGTAAGAAGTCTTAGCGGCGTCGGAGTTGGCGTCGGACGAAGAATCTTCGTCTTCTTCGCTGGAATCATCGTCGCACACCTCAGCCTCAATGACCTCGCCGGTGTTGTCCATATCGGACTCCTCCAGCTTGGAGGATAGGGTCTTGTGATCCTCCTCGGTGAAGTCCTCTTCAGGATTCTCACGCTTTTCCACGAGGGAGTGGATCTCCTCGCGCAGCAGACCTTCCTTCTTGATCATTTCGCGGTTCTTGATCCACCACGCCACCAACACGCCGATGGTCAGGATGCCCACGTAACCAATCACTGGGTAGACGTAGGTCATCAGAGCCTCGAATCCCACGAAGCTGATACCGAAGCCCACCACACAGGTGACCAGGAAGACCGGCGCGTACTTGCCCGGGCTTTTGGCAGTCAGACGACGGCCCAGAGCGTAGAACATGCCGATGCACGTGTTGTAGATCAACCCGTAGATGACCCACACCATGATGCTTGCCAGGATCGGGTGGATCGTGTCAAACATGGACAGCATTGGCACGTCAGAGCCTTCAACCTTGTCCATGTTCAGCAGCAAAGTCACAGCGGACATCAACAGCATGACTGTGTAGAGCAGGCCACCCATGAGGCCACCCAAGCCCACCTCGCGTGGGTTTGCGGTGCTACCACCGATAACCAAGCACATGGACACGCCCAGGACCAGCGCCAGACCGTTGTAGTTCAACGCGGACAGAATCCATGGCTTAACCGGAGACTCTTGCTGCTGAGCCAACTCGCTCAGGGACCCCAAGTCAGCTGGGAAGTTCACCAGCGAGTAGATAAATGCACCGATGACAGCGATGATGATGAACGGCGTGATGAAAGAGATGATGCTGGACACCTTGTCCACATCCATCAGGCCGGTGAACATCACGATGCCCACCATGACCAGCGAGCCGATCCATGCCGGCCATCCGAACTGCTGGTCCAGCGTTGAACCTGCACCGGCGATCATCACCACACCGACGGTGAACATGGTAAAGGTGACGGCGAAGTCCAAGAACTTGGACACGATGGGGTGCGTCAGGTTGTTGAACACGAACTTGTGCTCACGAGCCAGGAAGTAACTGCCCAGCTGCAAGATGACGGCGCCTGCTCCGGCCATCACGATGCCAGCGATCACTGCGCCGGCGATTCCCAAATAGCCGAATGATACAAAGTACTGAATGACTTCCTTACCTGTGGCAAATCCGGCGCCTACCAACAGGCCCACGAATGCCAAGGCGATTTTCATCGAGCGTACGAACGACACTACGAAGTCTCCATTTCCTATGAGTTATGAAACTTAGTTATGAAACCTTGTCTATTTTTCTCCAGTCGTGCATGTTATAGCACTGGCCTGAATTCTTCCGATAAGGCTCACTGGCTAGTCACTCACTATTAGCGATCCTGCAGCCAGCCCCATTGCTGCTTCCACGCATGCTCCCCTCCCGCGCCAATTCCCGAGTTGCCCTAATATCTTGTTCATGGCCATCTCTGACTTCGCGCGCGCCGTGGAAAAACGCATCAATAGCGCTGGTATCAGCTATACCGAGCGGGCGGGGTGGCATCCCAGCCTCGCGGGTTACTACGGCTACGGCGATGTGGACAAGGTTCGCGTTTTCGCCCGCGTCATGATGAAGGCCCCGGATCGCGAGAATATCCTGCCGCGCCGCGGGTTCCGCCAGTTCTTCACCATCCAAGTTGGCGATCATCCCGTGACCATTCAGGCTGGTAACGAGACCGTTAATACTCATACCAACAGTGGCGGCTACGTGGATTTCCCGGTGAAGAACCACGGCTTGGAACCCGGCTGGCAGACGGTGCGGATCGAGGCTGAGGGCGCCGAGCCCGTGGATGCCGAGGTGCTGATCTTGGAACCGGGCACGCGGTTCGGTGTGGTCTCAGATATCGATGACACGATCCTGGTCACGATGCTCCCCCGCGCCGTGACCGCGGCGTATAACTCGTGGTTTGTCCGCACCAATGCGCGTAAGCCGGTGCCAGGCATGACGGAATTTTATGAGACGATTCTCGACGAGCACCCGGAAATTCCTTTCTTCTATCTCTCCACGGGCGCATGGAATACGTTTCATTCTTTGGTGAATTTCATTGCCAAGCACGCTTTGCCCAAGGGGCCGATGTTGCTCACGGACTGGGGACCTTCGCAGACGAGTATGTTCCGCTCTGGTCAGGAGCATAAGCGCGTGCAGCTGCGTAATTTGGTGATTGATTTCCCAAATATCACGTGGATTCTGGTGGGCGATGATGGGCAGCACGATCCGTTTATTTACGGCAATTTCGCCGAGGAGCACCCGGATCGGGTGGCCGCGCTGGCTATTCGTCAGCTCTCTCCAAGTGAGCACGTTTTGGCGCACGGAACGGCCGCTCCTTTGGGTGAGGTGTTGCACCGCGGCATGGTGCCGACGATCGCCGGCGCGGATGGTTTTGATTTGCGCAAGCAGTGGGTGGCGATGGATGAGATTCGTCCGGGTGTGCTGCCTCACGCCTTTTCTTCCGACGCCAACCTCTCCTCCTAGCCCACTTCTCCCCTGGTTTTTCCGCTGAAGGCTTGCTAGCTTCTACGCGCTAGGACATTGGAAGTGCGGAATCGCATCGTCGTAGAGCATCGCCGAATCCAGAATCTGCGCCACCTGCAGCAGATCCGCTTCTCCTCGTGGACCCACCAGCTGAACGCCGACGGGCAGCCCGTCGCTGCCCATACCTCCAGGCAGCGAGATTGCTGCATGACCAGACACGTTCCACTCTGCGGCGAACGCGGTGGACGACAGCGAGGCCAACTGGGTGCGCAGGCTTCCCGTCTTCAGGTACGCGCCCGCGCGCGCCGGGCGATCGGCAACAGTCGGAGTCAGCAGAGCGTCGAATCCTTCCAGCTTCTGCGTCATTGTCTCTCCGAACGTCCGCGAGTACTCGCGTGCCCATTCCTTGAGCTTGAACCGGGCCCACGCGCCCAGTAGTTTGGTGCGCTTGTGGCGCGGTTCGATCCGCTCAGGGAATTCCAGCCCGGCGATCTCCTCCCGAATTCCACCGTAGAACTGGGTGACAAATGCCAAGGTGGGGTCTGGACGTTTAAAATCCACCTCGCGCACCTCGTGCCCTTTTGCCCGCAGCCTGTGCACGGCATAAGCCACGGCGCGAAGGTGATCATCATGGACTTTGATACCGGGAGTCGCGGGCGTGGTGTTCACCCCGATGACGAGCTTTCGGGGCCCAACCCTCTTGGTGAGGAGAGAATCGCGGGTGTGATCAGTGGCGATGGCGTCGAAAATGAGGGAACAACACTCCACGGAGCGCGCGATCGGCCCGGAGGTGCCCAGCTCCATCCACAAATCTGCATACGGGTCGGTGGGGACCGATCCGCGGCAGGGCTTCAGACCAACGGTGCCGCAGTGCGAGGACGGAATGCGGATCGAGCCGCCACCGTCGCCGCCGATGGCCGCAGGCACCATACGCGCAGCCACTGCAACCGCAGAGCCACCCGAGGAACCTCCTGGTGTACGAGACGGATCCCACGGGTTCCGGGTGATTCCAAAAGCGTCGGACTCCGTGAAGGGAAAGGCGCCAAACGCAGGCATCAGGGTCTTGCCGAGGATGATCGCCCCGGCCTCCCGCAAGCGCTTGACCAGCAGGGAATCGCGCGCTTTCGGGGTGGGGTTGCCCGCAGTGCCGAAGGTGGTTGGCGTTCCGGCCACGTCGATCTCGTCCTTGATGAGGATGGGCACACCGTGGAGGAGTCCGGGTTGAAAGTCAGGCTGTAGTGCCAGCTGATCCAGCTCATCGGCGGTACGAAGCGCTTCGTCATCCAGCAGGACGTGGATCGCGTTGAGCGTGGGGTTGAGCTCCGCGATCCGTGACAGGCACGCTTCCACGCCCTCTCGAGCTCCTGAACCGGGATGTTTCAGCACGGATTGTCGCCACTCGCGAACCCCGAATTGCTGCCACGTCGATGGATGCATGCCCGACTCTCCCTGTGCCATAGCTACTCTGCTAATCCACGAAGTACTGCAGGTTTTCTCCAACCCGCTTGCCGGAGTGGATACAGCCGCCCAAGAACGTGCCCTCCAGCGCATTCTTGCCGTGCATGCCACCACCACCGAATCCGGAGACCTCGCCAGCAGCGAATAGGCCGGGCAGAACAGAACCATCGGAGCGCAGCGCACGGCCGGACAGATCCGTTTCGATACCGCCCAGCGTCTTGCGCGTCAGCATGCGCAGACGCACCGCGATCAGCGGGCCCTGATCCTCATCCAGCAACTTGTGCGGGGCCGCGCAGCGCACAATCTTGTCGCCCAAGTAACCGCGAGCCGTGCGGATGTAGTTGACCTGATAGTCCTTGCCGAACTTGTTGTCCACCTGGCTGTCGCGATCCTCGATCTGCTTGCGCAGGCGAGCCACATCGATCTGCGGCGCATCCTCTCCGGTGACCTCGTTCATGCCCTTGACCAGCTCACCCAGGTTGTCCGCGATGACCCAGTCCTCACCGTTGTCCATGAATGCCTGAATCGCCGGATGGGTGCCCGGTCCCACCTTGCTCAGCAGGTTCTTGACCTTCTTGATGGTCAGGTCCGGGTTCTGTTCGGAACCGGAGAAGATGAACTCCTTGTCTGCGATCGCCTTGTTGAGCACGAACCAGGAGTAACCGTGCCCCGTTCGCCCAATCTGCTCGACGCCAGCCAGGTTGTCTCCACCAGGAATGATTGTGTTCGGCAGGCGATTACCCTCTGCGTCGAACCACATGGATGACGGCCCGGGGATGATGCGAATGCCGTGCTGAGGCCAGATCGGATCCCAGTTCATCATGCCTTCTGGGTAGGCCCACATCCGGTCCGTATTAGTCAGGCGAGCACCCGCATCTTTGGAAATCTGGATCATGCGACCATCCACGTGTGCGGGAACGCCGCAAACCAAGTCCTTGGGTGCCTCTCCCCAACGCCCGACTGGCCATGCCTTCCGCACCAAGTCCAAATTTCCGCCGATGCCGCCCGAAGTGACCACCACGGCCTGCCCGCGCAGTTCGAATTCACCCGTGACCTCGCGGTTGGAGGCAACTCCTCGCTCTTGGCAGTCCTCGGCCAGAACGCTGCCGCGCACACCCACGACACGGGGTCCTTCCGGGGTGCCTTCTGTGATTAGTTCATCGACTTGGTGCCGGAAAAGGAAGGTGACCTTGCCTTCGGACTCGAACTTCTCCAATGGCTCCCGAAACACTCGCACCACCTCGGGACCGGTGCCCCACGTGAGGTGGAAGCGGGGAACGGAGTTGCCGTGACCGGAAGCGTCGCCGGACCCGCGCTCGGCCCAACCTACAGTGGGCAAGACGTTCAGGCCCAGCCCCTTGAGGTAGTCACGCTTTTCCTGGGCTGCGAAACGCACGTACTCGCGGCCCCACCGGCGCGGCCAGTAGTCGTTTTCCGCATCGTCGAACTGTGCCGAGTTTTCCCAATCGCGCCACGCCAGCTCTTCGCTGTCCTTGACTCCCATGAGGCGCTGTTCGGGGCTATCCACGTAGAACAGGCCACCCAAGGACCAAAACGCCTGCGCGCCGAGGTTTTGCCGACCCTCCTGCTCCACCACCGTCACACGCAAACCGCTGCGCACGGCTTCATAGGCGGCGACCATTCCTGCCAGGCCACCACCAACGATGATGACTTGGCTTTCGGTCTCTGCGCCGTCGTTCGGCTCGGTATAGTTCGGGGACTCTGATGTGTACGCGGTAGGGCGAAAACTCACGGCCGATGCGCCTCTTTTCCATACTTTTCGAGCTCGGGATGTGCGGGCTGCACATATACTTCTACTTCTCTGACAATGCCACGGCTGAAACAGGGCACGCTGTGCGTGAGATCTTATTTTGTTGGCGAACCCATCGCTGCAAGTTCGGGGAATTTTTCGCTTTTCACCAGAAGTTCCACGACTATGCATTATGAGGTGCCTGGCTGAGCACAAGATTTTCGCGATGGCAGTGGCCGATGTGTATCCCCACTACGTGGCCAAAGCAGAGCGCAAGCAGCGCACGAAGCAAGAGGTTGACCGCATCATTGAATGGCTAACGGGATATGACTCCGCGGGTCCGAAAAAGGTTCTGCGCGATTAATCCTGCAGCAGGTTTTTAGCTGCGAGGACGGAAAACGAACTGCACGCAATCTAGTTCGCCAGCTTCCGCGAGGCACTGGTGCAGCGCGAGCTGGTATTCCCACAAGCGGCGGAACACGGGATCAAAACCAGCCGCAGCAGCCTGCCGTTCCCTAGCCGCGAAATTCGCGCGCCACAGAGGGATCGTGGCGGCAAGATGCGATCCCAAGTGGCTTTCTGCACTGATGCTCAAGCTGGTGTGCTTGGCGGTGGCATTGCGAATGTCTGAGACGGTGGAGTATCCCAGCGCGGGCCAGACGTACGCCCGCATCACGTCGAGAGCTTCCTTACTGGTCTCACGCATTGCATCCGTTGCCACGCACGTCTGCACCACAGCGCGCCCGCCTGCAGCCAACATGCGATCGATTGTCCGCAAGAAGTGACGCATGCCGCCTGGGCCCAACGTTTCCATTCTTTCGACGGAAAAGATGGCGTCATAAGTCCCCGACCATTGCCGAGGAGACGGAATGGGGCCGTCGATGGTGATAACTCGCACGGCACCTGCCACGCCAGCGGCACGCACCCGGGCTTCAACGGGTTCCACGTGGTCTTCGTCGCTGGTCAGAACGTCCACACTTGCACCGCGGAGTGCGGCTTCAACGGCCAGCTGACCACCGGAGCTGGGAAGTTCCAGCACCCTGTCCCCTGGGCCCACTCCGGCCTCGTCCAGCATCGCCTCGATACGTCGTACTTGAGCGTCATCGAGATCGAGCCGTTCCACCGATTCCGGAGTGCCGTACCAGGTCACGTCAATGGGCCATTGAGTTGTGGAGCGCTTGGAGGATCCTGTCTGGACATCCACCATCTCTGTGGCAGAGGAGCGCGAAGCAGCAGAAAATAGCGCGCTGCCCGTGGCTCGAGTGGATCCTGCGTACAGTTCCACCAGCCCTTCTGGAAGTTCGCCGGGCCGGACCGTGCCGAAATTGCGCTGGGATTTGGACCCTAAGGATCCCATGAGCTTCCCGGACTTCTTCTCCCATTCGTGGGAGAGCAGCACGTTAAGCACATCCGGCAGCGGCTCGGCATCCCATTCCCCGGCCAAGTAGCCTTCTGCGAGGCCTAGCCAACCCTCTGCGACGATGCGATCGATAACTTGGCCATCGCGCACCACCATGTTCGGCACGCTGCTGGTATCTAGAGCGATGTCTTTGGATTCCAGCAGCGCCTCGAGGCGGTCTGTCACATCGCGGGCACGCAAGCCTTGAAACCGAGCCTGCGGTGGCCGAACCACATTCGGCCAACGTTGCTCATCGATGTACTGTTCCACGGTTGTTTGCGCACCTCCTAGTCCCCCCGAAGTTACTAGGAAACCAACATTTTCCTCGTTCGACACAACCGATTTCCTGCAATTAAGTGCCTACGGGGTAACGGTCAAGGCATTTAACCCCCTCGTGACATGAATCTTTGTCCGTGTGGCGCTTATCATAGGACGAAGATCCTCACATCAGAGGTTTATGAACGCTTGTCAATAAACAAAACACAGTGAGCAATTTTGGAGGAGCAACTCCGCATGTCGAAAACCCCGTATCGCCCGCAAGGTGGTCGCCACCACGTCGTAATCATCGGAGCGGGTTTTGGTGGCCTGTTCGCAGCAAAGAAGTTCAAAGATTCTGACGTCTCCGTCACCATCGTTGACCGCACCAACCACCACCTCTTTCAGCCGCTGCTGTACCAAGTAGCAACCGGAATCCTCTCCGAGGGCGAGATTGCTCCTTCGATCCGCCAGATCTTGGCTGATCAGGACAACGTCCGCGTCGTCAAGGGCGAAGTTCGCGACGTGAACCTGGAAGGACAGACTGTCACCGCCGACCTCGGTGGCAAGGACGAGGTCCTGGAATACGACAGCCTCATCGTCGCCGCTGGCGCTTCGCAGTCCTACTTCGGTAATGAGCACTTCGCCGAGTTCGCGCCGGGCATGAAGTCCATTGACGACGCACTAGAAATCCGCGCCCGCGTCACTGGCGCTTTCGAGCGCGCAGAGATCACGGATGACCCTGAAGAGCGCAAGCGCCTGCTTACCTTTGTCGTCGTTGGTGCAGGTCCGACTGGCGTGGAGCTGGCTGGACAGCTGGCCGAGATGGCTCACCGCACTCTGCGCGACGAGTTCCGCGAAATCAACACCAAGAACACCCGCATCCTGCTGGTTGATGGTGGACCGCACGTTCTCATGCCATTCGGCAAGCGTTTGGGCCGTAAGGCTGCTCGCATCCTGGAAAAGCTCAATGTGGATGTCATCCCCAACTCCTTGGTCACCAATGTGACCAAGGAAGGCGTGACCCTGAAGGATATGAAGACCTCAGAAGAGTCCTTCGTTCCCGCATACTGCAAGATCTGGTCCGCCGGCGTGGCCGCTTCCCCACTGGGCAAGCACGTCGCCGATCAGGCTGGTGTCGAGGTAGACCGTGCGGGTCGCGTGTCCGTCAATGACGACCTCACTGTCGGCGAGCACCGCAATGTCTTCATGATCGGAGACATGATCAACCTGAACCGCCTCCCAGGTGTGGCGCAGGTGGCAATGCAGGGTGGTCAGTACGCTGCGCGCACCATCATCGACCAGGTGGAAAACCGCACCTCCCCATCTTCTCGCCCTCCATTCGACTACTTCGACAAGGGCTCCATGGCCATCGTCTCCCGCTTCAACGCAGTGGTGAAGATGAACAAGGCCGAGGTTTCCGGCTTCCTGGGCTGGCTGATGTGGCTGGTTCTGCACCTGCTGTACATGGTGGGATTCCGCAACCGCGCCGTTGCCGCATTCAGCTGGGGCTTGAACTCCGTGTCCCGTCGCCGTTGGCAGCTGACTGCCACTCGCCAGCAGCTGCACGCACGCAACGCGCTGCGCAAGCTGCGCGAGATGGAAGACAACGAGGGCATCCGCTCCATCGAGGTTCGCGACAACCTCCGTTTCGGCGAAGGCCGCGATACCCGCGCCGTATCCGACTAATCCTCGGTTCGCCCTCTCTGAAGAACTGAGGCGCCCTCCATGCGTTCAGCATGAGGGCGCCTTTGGCGTATTCGACGCAGAAAAATGCAACCAGCGCTAGCGCTTAGGCTTCAGGTTCGGAACCACCGCGGTTTTCAATTGAGTCAAGGCCACCAACTTGCCCGTCGCCTCATTCTTGTGCTCAATACGCCACAAATGGGTGCTCCTGCCCAGGTGTTCCGGGGTTGCCGTCGACACAATCACATCACCCTTGACAGAAGGACGCAGGAAGTCCGTGTGATTGCTGGTGCCCATCACCGCAGGCTCCGCACCAGCGGCCAGGTACGAAGCCACAGAACCTGCGGACTCCGCCAGCGCGGCCAACAAACCACCGTGAGTAATCCCCCACGGCTGCAAGTGCTCGGCGGTGATCTCCACGCGCAGAGCGACCTTCCGTGGCCCAACCTCGATGTATTGCGATCCCATGACCACGTCAAAGTTCGTATCGAAACGATTGGCCTTGTTGAATTGCGCGATTTGAGAGTCATCCAAATCCTGCTGCGCCGCAATTTCCGAAAGCTGCTGGAACTTGAGCAGAGCGGCGCGCTTGGCGTCCTTGCTGACATCTGCATGCGAGTTATCGTTCATGGGCTCACCGTATCGGAGTTTGGGTCGCTAGTATGTATAACCATGACTAATTCTTCTGCCACTTTCGGTACTGCGTCCGCTGCAGGTTCCGCTCAGATCGGAGTTGTTGGGCTGGCCGTCATGGGCTCCAACATCGCCCGGAACTTTGCGAACCACGGCCACACGGTGGCGGTGTACAACCGCACCACCGCCAAGACCGAGGCATTCATGGAGGAATTCGGGGATACCGGCAACTTCGTGTCATCCGCGACCATCGAGGATTTCGTGGCCTCGTTGGAGCGTCCCCGTCGCGCTCTGATCATGGTGGCCGCCGGTGCGGGTACCGATGCCGTGATCAACCAGCTGGCTGACGCGATGGATGAGGGCGATATCATCATCGACGGCGGAAACGCCCTGTACACGGACACGATCCGCCGCGAAAAGGAGATGTCTGAGCGCAACCTGATGTTCGTCGGTGCGGGCATCTCCGGCGGCGAGGAGGGCGCTCTGAACGGTCCGGCAATCATGCCTGGCGGCCCGAAGGAGTCCTATGAGTCTTTGGGCCCACTGCTGGAGTCCATTTCCGCGCAGGTAGATGGCGTGCCGTGCTGCACCCACATTGGCCCAGATGGCGCCGGCCACTTCGTGAAGATGGTGCACAACGGCATCGAGTACGCGGACATGCAGGTCATCGGCGAGGCCTACCACCTGCTGCGTTACTCCGCTGGCATGGAGCCTGCAGAAATTGCCGAGGTGTTCCGTGAGTGGAATAAGGGCGCGCTGGAAAGTTACCTGATTGAGATCACCGCTGAGGTGCTGGCACAGGTGGATGCGGAGACCGGCAAGGCATTGGTGGACATCATCGTGGATTCCGCTGGTCAGAAGGGCACCGGCCGGTGGACCGTCAAGTCCGCGCTGGATCTGGGTATTCCTGTCACCGGTATCGGAGAGGCTGTATTTGCCCGCGCGCTGTCTTCTGCTCGCGATCAGCGCGCGGCCGCGCAGGAAAAGCTTCCGTCCGGTTCTTTGGCAGAGGGCATCGCCCCCGAGGATCGCGAGAGTTTCATCGAGGACGTCCGCCGCGCTCTCTACGCGTCCAAGTTGGTGGCGTACGCGCAGGGCTTCGATCAGATCCAGGCAGGCTCCAAGGAGTATGACTGGAATGTTGATCCGAAGGACATGGCCACCATCTGGCGCGGTGGTTGCATCATTCGCGCGCGTTTCTTAAACAGTGTTCGCGAGGCCTATGAAAAGGATTCGCAGCTGCCTTCCCTGCTGCTGGATGATTACTTCAATGGCGAGCTGCAGGATCTGATTGATTCTTGGCGCCGTATCGTTGTCACAGCTACGTTGCAGGGCCTGCCGGTTCCTGTGTTCGCTTCTTCTCTTTCTTACTACGACGCACTACGCGCCGATCGTCTCCCCGCCGCCCTGATCCAGGGTCAGCGCGATTTCTTCGGCGCCCACACTTACGGTCGCATCGACCGCGAGGGCGCATTCCATACTCTCTGGTCAGCCGACCGAAATGAGGTTCAAGCCTAAGTGACTTCTGGCTCTTCCAAGCGGCGCCGGGTCGTTCGACGCGGTAGCCGCGTGGTTTCTGATTCTTCCCGTTCTTCTTCCCGACGCAATGCTCGCCCGAACGCCAGCTCCTCACAGGGCCAAGGCAAGGGCAAGTCACAGAAGCGTCGCGGTGAGCGTTCCGCGGATCAATGCGCTCGCCCGCAACGGCAACAGCGCGCATCTCACCACTCGCCCGCGGCGCAAAAGTCTGCGCCAGCCCCTGCCGCTGCTCCTTCGGTGATGGCGGATACCTCCACTACTTTCGCGGACTTAGGTCTTCCATTGGAGCTGGTCAGAGCCTTGCGTCAGGAAGGCATCGAGCATCCCTTCCCTATCCAGGCCAAGGCCATTCCGCAGGCATTGGGCGGCCAAGACATTCTGGGGCGCGGACCGACTGGTTCTGGAAAGACGTTTACGTTTGGTCTGCCGATTATCGCTTCGCTGATGCAGGGTGCATCCAAGCCCAAGGCACCCCGGGCCCTGATTCTGGCGCCGACCCGTGAACTAGCCGCACAGATTCGTGCCCGTTTGGAGCCGATCGCTGCTTCGGCTGGCCAGCGTGTGCTGGAGGTTGTGGGCGGAGTGAAGATCTCCCACAACATCCGTGCACTGGCTCGTCCCGTAGACATCTTGGTGGCTACCCCAGGCCGTGCCCAAGACCTGTTGGATCAGAAGGAAATTTCCTTTGCTGACGTGCAGATTGTGGCGCTCGATGAAGCGGATCAGATGGCGGACATGGGCTTTCTTCCGCAGGTCAAGAAGCTGCTCAACCGCGTGCCTCGTACCGCTCAACACCTGCTGTTCAGCGCCACCCTCGATGGCGATGTGCAGATCCTGGTGGATAAGTACATGAACAATCCCGTGACCCACTCCACGGGTGAGGCGCAGGTGCGGGTGGATTCCATGGACCACTACCTCACCCCGGTTGCCGATGGCCCATCGCGCAACCAACTAGTGGTGGCTATCGGTAAGCAATCCACCAAGACCATCATGTTTGTCCGCACCAAGCACGGCGCGGACCGGTTTGCGAAAAAGCTAGTCAAGGCCGGAGTACGCGCGGTAGCGCTGCATGGCAACAAGGGGCAGAACTCCCGAACCGCCGCCATCGATAGCTTCACCTCCGGAGATACCAGTGTGCTGGTAGCCACCGATATTGCCGCCCGCGGTATCGATATTTCCGGCGTGGATCTGGTGGTTCACGTAGACGTGCCCGCTGAACACAAGGCCTACGTTCACCGCGCAGGTCGCACGGCGCGCGCTGGAACCTCCGGCACTGTCGTAACCCTGTGCTTTGCTGATGCCATCGACGATGCGCGAGCATTGCTGAAGAAGGCGGGTGTCACAGCCACGGAGCTGAAGACCAGCGCATTGATTGACATGCTGAAGATCCAGAAGGGACGTGCCTAGTTCGTGGAGATCGTATTATCGATCGTCGGCCTCATTGGTTTTGTGGCCCTGACGGCATGCACCGGTCTGTTCGTCGCCGTGGAGTTTGCCCTGACGGGCTTGGAGCGCTCCACGATCGAAGACCACGCCAAGCAGAAAGACGATGGCACCGCCAAGCTGCTGCGACGCGCACACGGCGAGCTGAGCTTTGTGCTGTCCGGCGCACAGCTGGGTATCACCATCACCACCTTGGCCACGGGTTACTTGGCCGAGCCCATTCTGGCTAAATTCTTCACCCCATTGCTCAATCTGGTCGGTCTGAGCGAATCGGCCAGCAAGCCCATCGCGCTGATCTTGTCGTTGATCATCGCCACGGGACTGTCCATGGTCTTCGGTGAACTGGTTCCCAAGAACCTCGCTATTGCCCACCCTTTGCAGGTCGGCCGCTACACCATCCGCCCTGTGTGGGCTTTCAACAAGGCGCTATCTGGCTTTATTAGTGCGCTGAACGATGCGGCGAACTTCGTGGTTCGTAAGTTTGGCGTCGAGCCGGCGGACGAACTCGCCAGCGCCCGCAGCCCGCAGGAACTCTCCGCATTGGTTCGCCACTCAACGGGCGATGGAGGATTTTCCGCAGGTAAGGCCCGCGTGTTGGACCGCTCGCTGAAGTTCGGCGACGCCAGCGCGGATGACATCATGACACCCCGGTCCACCGTGGTCACTCTCGATGTGGAAGACACCGCGCTGGACTTGATTAAGTTAGCCATCGAGACCGGCCACTCCCGCTTCCCCGTCACTCGCGGCGACCTCGATGACACGGTGGGCGTGGTGCACGTCAAGGATGCCCTCAGCGTGGCTCAGAACGAGCGCGCCACCACCCCAGTGCTGGAGATGGCGCGCGCCGTGCCTACCGTGCCGTCCAGTTTGGGTGGCGACGACGTGCTCGCCCGCGTCCGCAGCGCCGGCTCCCAATTGGTACTGGTGGCTGACGAATACGGCGGTACCGCAGGCATCGTCACCATCGAAGACGTGGTGGAGGAGATTGTCGGCGAAGTCTGGGATGAGCACGATAACCGCGCCGAAGATGCCGAAGTTCAGCGCAGCGGACAGGACTGGGAAGTCTCCGGGCTAGTCCGCATTGACGAGCTGCCGGAGTCCGTAGGCTACACACCACCAGAAGGTCCTTATGAAACGCTCGGCGGCTTGGTCATGCAGACTCTGGGGCGCATCCCCGAAGAGGGCGATATGGTGCTTCTGCCCATCGCTTCCAGCAACTATGTGAACTTCGAAACCGGCGGCGATCACCGCTGGGAAGCCACGGTCACCTCGATGGACAACCGTCGAGTAGACCGCGTGCGCATGCGACCAGTAAAGAATGAGGTGAAGTAATGGGTTCCGATATTTGGGGCATTATCTTTGCCGTATTCCTGCTGGGTCTCAATGCGTTTTTCGTGGGAGTGGAGTTCGCTCTGATCTCCTCCAGGCGCGATCGCCTGGACAACATGATTGCTGCGGGCAACCGCAGCGCAGTCAAGGTGTTGGAGGCCACGGAGAACCTCTCCATTCAACTGGCTGGTGCGCAGTTCGGCATCACGTTGGCCTCCGTGTTGCTGGGTAAGGTGGGCGAGCCCGCCATTGCCCACCTGATTGAGAAGCCGTTCCACATGGTGGGGCTACCAGATAACCTTCTGCATCCGGTCTCCTTCGCCATCTCCCTGCTGATCGTGACTGTGCTGCACATCATCTTGGGCGAGATGGTGCCGAAGAACATCGCGCTGGCCGGTCCAGAGACCGTAGCAACGTACCTGATCCGCCCGCACCTGCTGTTCGTCAAGCTGGCTCACCCGATCATGGTGTTCCTCAACTGGATCGCCCGCATCACACTGCACGCAGTGGGCGTGGAGCAAAAGGACGAGCTGGATTCCACCGTCTCTCCTTCTGAGCTGGCCAGCATGATCGCGGAATCTCGTTCCGAGGGTCTCATCGCGCCCGCCGAAGCCGATCGTCTATCCAACGCGCTGGGCAGCTCCCGCAGAACGCTGCGCGAAGTGCTGATCCCGGCTCGTGACGTGCGAGTTATTCAGCAACACGGAGCCCAGCTGATGGTCTCTGATGTGGAGGATGCTGTGAAAGAAACCGGCTTCTCCCGCTTCCCCGTGGCCGGAGACAACGGCCTGTGGATCGGCTACATCCACATCAAGGACGTGCTGGACAATGTGGCCTTGGATTCCGATCCCACCACGCCAGCCTCCAGCACCCCGCTGGATTCCACGGACGTGCGCGAGCTCATCGAAGTATCGCTCGATGAGAACTTTGATGTGGCTATGCGCCGCATGCGCCAGCACTCCAGCCACGTCGCTGCTGTTGTGGGTGAGGACGGCGCAATCGTGGGCATCGTGACGTTGGAAGACATCATAGAGGAGTTGGTGGGTACGGTGCGAGACTGGACCCACGATGAGTAGCAAGACCGACGAGCAGCCCGGTGACACAGGACATTTGTCCGTGTTGCCTGCAGCTCGCTGGATGGCGCTGCGGGACGAGCACCAACAGCAAGTCCACGAGCTGACGAAGAATCACCGTCAGCGTCGGCGCTCCGCCGAGCGCCACCCCGTGTGGGACTTCATGTTCAGTTACTACCCCGTTAGCCCAGGCAAACTCTCTCACTGGCATCCCGGGGCAGGCACTTGGCTGGACATGGAGGACACCGGGGAGAAGGCGAAGGTGGCGTCGGAAGAAAAACAACACCTCCTTCCCCACTACAAAGACCATTACGTACAACGTGGCGCCGCATGGGGCCTGGATCTGCAGCGGCACTGGGATGACCGGGGAAAGAGCATTAGCTACATGCACCGGTTGCTCTCGCTGACCAAGCAGCGGCCGCCGCAGCTGGGGTGCTTTGGCCTGCACGAATGGGCAATGGTTTACCGCGATACGCCGCGTCACCCCGAGCCGCTGCGTCTCGGCGCCGAGGGCACGAACCAGGTGGTGGAGAACAGCCAGCTCAAGTGCACGCACATTGACGCATTCCGCTTCTTCACCCCACAAGCCGCACCGCGCAATGAGCTGCGCCCCACGCGCGAGACGCAGACCGAGCTCGAGCAGCCCGGATGCCTGCACGCCACCATGGACGTGTACAAATGGGCGACCAAACTTGGTCCGATGCTGCCCGGTGAACTGTGGCTGCGCGCCTTTGCTCTGGCCTGCGATGTGCGCGTCCTGGACATGGAGGCAAGCCCGTATGACCTGCAGGAATGGGGCTTTGCTCCGGTGAAGATCGAAGAGCCCGCAGGACGCGCGGAGTACGTGCGCAGGCAGCAGGAGCTCATGCGGCGCGGGCAGGCGCTGCGTGGGGAGATCCTCGACATCCTAGAAGAGGCCTTCCCTCATCTGCGCGCACCAAGCAGCTAGACTCAGACACATTGCCTTTGACCAGCCTCGGGAGGAACCATGGGTAGACACGCTAACGGCACGAAGAATTACCGCATCGCCGGGTGGATTTGGTTTGCGCTGATCGCTCTGGTGCTGGTGGTGGCGCTGATCATTGGTTGGGGTGCGCTGCGACAGAGCAACGAGGCCTCCACCGACCAAAAGCAGTGTCCCGAGGGCGATTACAGTCTCAACGTGTGGGCCGCGCCCGAGCGTGGCGAGGCGGCTCAGCAGCTGGTGGACAAGTACAACGAGTCTGGCCAGGTGGTCAATGATCACTGCGTGAAGGCGGAGGTTAGCCAGGTCGCCGATCAAGAGGCGCTGGATAAGGCCAAGAGCTCTGATGGCGTCTCCAGCGTGTGGATCCCCGCCTCTCCTTCCACTGTGGCCAAGGGCATGGCAGATGCAGGTATCAATACCAATGGCAAGGACGTCCCCGTTGTCGATGGTGCCGCGGTGTTCGCGCTGGGCAATGATCGCGGCATCGATGAGCAGGCCGCGCGTTCCGGCAACGACTTCGCCTCTTTCGCCGCCGATTCCGAGGGCGCCCAGGTGGTGCCGCTGGATCAGGTCGCAGATGGTTCTTTTGATGTCGACGCCACCTCGAACGACACCACCGAGACACAGTCCTCTGCAGGTAACCAATCTGAAGCTGAGAAGCCCGCTGATGACAACGCTGCTGATGCCGACGGTGCCACTACCTCTGGACCAGCTGCCGTGACGTTCGTGGTGGATACCTCCGGCTCGATGGGACTCTACGAGGGCGATTACACGCGGATGGACAATATTCGCGGTCCCATCTCAGATGCCATGCGGGGTATCGGTGAGCGCGGCGGCATAGTGAGCCTGTGGAACTACTCCTCCCCCATCAACCCGGGCGTTTCCGTTCCTTACCGCGATAACGTGGACATTTCCGTGGGTGATGATGGCACGATGGCCAGCGGAATCGTCAACCAGCTTGGCTTTGGCGGGGCAACGTATACATACGAATCGGTGCTTGCGGCGTACCGTGCCGCGGTGGCCAACGCGAGTGGTTCGGACAAGCCCGGACGTCTGGTACTGATCACCGATGGGCCCAACGACGGTGGCTCCATTGGTTTGGAATCTGCTGTGGCGGCAATTGAAAAGCTGCACGGCGAACAGGCCGTACTGCTTGAGGTGGTGACCATCGGAGAGAATGTGGACACTGAGGCGATGCAGCAGATCGCGCAAGCCGGTGGCGGCAATGTACACCACGCTGCTGATTCGCTGGGTATTACTGAGCCGCTGCGTGAAGCGGTAGAGGGCTAGGGCTTAGCGGCTCTCTGGCCTTAGGCCGTGACAGCCTAGGCCATGCGGCGACGGCGGCGCGCTGCCAGCTCGTCGATCGCTGGATCCTGAGTGATCTTCTCGGAAGGGAACGCGGTGATGGTGCCGGTCAATTCCTTCATCAGACCAGGCACGGCGATGCCGAACACGCCTTGTCCACCGTTGAGGAGGTCGATGACCTCTTCCGGCGAGCGACACTCATAGACGGTAGTGCCATCAGAAACCAGCGTGATGCCGGAGAGGTCATCCACGCCGAGGTTTTCCAACTTTCCCACTGCCTTGCGGATGTTCTGCAGCGAGATTCCGGTGTCTAGCAGGCCCTTAACGATCTTGAGCACGAGGATGTCGCGGAAAGAGTACAGGCGTTGGGAACCAGAGCCGTGGGCGTTGCGGATGGTGGGCTGCACCAGCTTGGTGCGTGCCCAGTAGTCCAGCTGGCGGTAGCTAATGCCGGCCACTTGGCAGGCAATGGGTACGCGGTAGCCGACCTCTTCGTCGGGTCCGTCCACGTCAAAGAGCGCGTCTTGCTGCGGAAGCTGCTTGCTCATGTTTGTCTCTCCTGGCTAGCGATGTTCTCTACATTAGAGGGACATCATTGTGATTTCTACACGTGTGACTTAACTGCTTGGTAAAGGCACGTGGGATCAACCTGCAAAGGTTCAATCTGAACTTCACTGTTGATATTAACACTAGTCACAAAAATCACACGTGTAACAACACGCGTGTGATCTGCAGCTTAAGAATTCTCCCCGTCTGGGGACTCACCATCCAGCCAATCGCCGAGATCATCGCTCCAGCCCATGGCCTTCCACATGTCTTCAAACTCATCGACGATTTCTGGTGATGCCGTGGTGGGCAGTCCCCCGTCCCAACGCAGTACCAGTGCGGACAGTGCTGCGTCTTCTTCTTCGACGTCAGCATCTGACTCCGCGGCTTTGCGCGCCGTGTCCTGCAGATTCTTCATTTCTTCTACGAACGCAGGGTTGGATGGAATCATCGTGGAAGCCATCGCTTCCTTGACACGCACGTCGAACAGCACGCCAGCGTGCCATATGAATTCCAAAGTGCTGGGGCGCACATCAATGTAGCGATCGCCCTGCTTGAGGCCTGCGGTCATCTGACCACGTGAATTGGTGGAGATTTCCGCGAACCACGGATCGTCGGCATCGCCAGAGCTCAAAAGGCTGGCCAAGATTTCACCGTCTGTAGGACGTCCCCCGAGGTCCTGCATTTGCTCCACCCAGACCGGCAAGAGTGCCGAGCCATCCGGGGTGGCGAACACCAAAACATCGACAGCCTGATCGGTAAGCCCAGCTGCGCTGAACCTGCCGATTAGGTGAACTTCGATATCAGCCAAGGTTGCCCTTCACCAAGGCGGCGTTCAAAGAAAGGATGAGAGCCGACACTTCGCGGGCCGTCTCATCTGCACGCTGACGAGCGTTTTCGTCGCGGCCGTGGGCCAGTGGCTCAGAGACCTTAGCCACCATGTCCGTGTGTCGCTGGGCAATGGTCATCAGCGACTTCAAGTGACGCGTGTCCAGGGCGTATTCCGTCAGGCGAGATGCCAGCTGAACTACCAGCACATCGTCGACGGAGAAGAATCCTGCAGTGTTCGCGGAGATCAATCCCATGCGGATCAACGAACCCACGAAAGAATCGTCCACATCCGCGCGCGCAACAACGTCTGGCCTGGTCAGGCGACGAGGAGCGTCCGCAGCACGGAACTGCTCAGCGGTCAGTGCTCCCGGCGCAGGCTGCTTGGCCGTTACTGGAGTCACCTTGCCGGAGTCCATAGCCTCCAGCTGTTCACGGATCACCTTCAGCGGAAGGTAATTGTCACGCTGGTGGGTCAGGATGTAGCGCAAGCGCGCAATATCATCGGGTGAGAAGCGACGGTAACCGGACTGGCTACGCCGTGGGCTAATCAGCTTTTCAGTCTCCAAGAAACGAATCTTGGACACCGTGACATCAGGAAAGTCAGGCTTGAGCTGCTTCAGTACGTCACCGATGGTGGAGGTGGGTAGCACCTTCTTAGCGGTAGAGAAATTATTACCCTCTACCGCTCGGGCTGCATTCGCTTGAGCACTCACCGGACTTAGGATTCCTTGTAACCGTTCAGGAATACCAAGCGAAACTTGCCGATCTGAATCTCATCGCCATTGCTCAGCACGGCGGAGTTCTTTGGCTCGCGGTTTACGTAGGTGCCGTTGAGGGATCCCACGTCTACTACTTCGTACTCCCCTTGGCCATTGCGGCGGAACTCAGCGTGGCGGCGGGAAACGGTGACATCGTCCAGGAAGATGTCGCTATCCGGGTGGCGGCCAGCTGCGGTCGTGTCCTGATCCAGCAGGAATCGGGAACCTGCGTTTGGACCACGCTTAACCACAAGCAGCGCGGAGCCTTCTGGAAGGCCCTCCACACCGGCAGGAGCGGACTCGGACTGTGCGCCAGACTCCATCTCCTTCAAGAGGTCAGCACGGAAGACCGAAGTCGTCTCTACCGAAGCCTCTGGGATTCCGGTGTTTTCGCTCATGTTGTAGTCCTCTCTGAGACGTTTTTACTGCAACTATGACCACAATACTACCCTGCGGACAGTTCAGGGCATTCAGTGGCTAACTCTTAACAATTAATGTGCGGGCACAAAAAGATCTATCTAAATCAGCAGGTCAAAACCCTCCTGCTCGCATTCCGATTAGCGGAACGTCTGCGCGATGGATCCAATCACCGAGCCGCCGCCACTGCTCAACGGGTTGTCGTTAACCATGTAGGTCCACGTGGCGCTCGGCTTGTGCAGCCCGATATCACCCAGTTGAGCGCCTTCGGATGTGATGGTCACCTCGTCGAACGTCTGCCGTGCCTTAGCCACCGCACGTTCTGCCAAATCGCCAAAGGCAGCGATGGACATGCGGTGGAATTCGTCGATAGGCGATTCCCGAGCAATCGCGCGCAGGTGAATGCTCTCCCGCACGTCGTCCAGATACGCCAGGTGCTCACTCCACTCGTGATCTAGGTGGAACAGCATGATGTCTCGAGCTGCCTGTTCCAGCACCTCCTCAGAGATGCCTTCAGCCTTCAAGGCATTGGCCTTATCCACGTTGTGGTAGCTCAGGTCGTCCCATGCCGTGTGCGTATCCAGCAGTTTGTCGCGGCGGCCGTTGATGATGTCTCGCTGATCCTTGATCAGCTTGTTGTATTTCCAGGTGGTGGCATGAATGTCCAACATTTGGCCTTCGGTCACGCGCTGGCAGTGGTCCACGAAGTTGAGGACTTTCTTTTGCTTGAGCAGTCCATCCTCGTCGGGCTGGGCCTGCAGTTCTTCCCCAGCTCCGCCCACGGAGACCACGTCATCCTCAATAGAGACGAAGTAGACGCTGGAGCCGGGGTCACCCTGGCGGCCAGCGCGTCCGCGTAGCTGGTTGTCCAAGCGTTGGGATCGGAATCGTCCGACGCCAACCACGTGCAATCCCCCAGCTTCCACCACCTCATCGCGCTCGGATTCGTCTGCTCCGCCAAGCTTGATATCGGTTCCGCGGCCAGCCATTTGCGTAGACACGGTGACTCGTCCAGGGCGGCCGGCCTCGGCAATCACGGCAGCTTCTGCTTCGTGATTCTTCGCGTTGAGTACTGAGCACTCCACGCCCACCCGCTCCAGCGCGTGAGCAATGTGCTCGGATTCCGCCACATCCTGGGTTCCCACCAGCTGCGGCTGTCCGGAACCTTGGATATCCAAAATGTGAGCGATCACTGCTTCGTCGCGCTCTTCCGCGGATGCATAGACGTGATCAGCTTCATCGAAGCGCTGGGTAGGCACATTGGGCTCGATAACGGAGACGTTGAGCCCGTAGAACTGACGCAGCTGATCACCTGCGGCCAGCGCGGTCCCCGTCATGCCACAGACCTCGTGATACATGCCCAGCAGCGCCTGAATGGTGATCTGATCTAGGATGCGGCCACCTTCCGTGACCTGCAGTCCTTCCTTGGCTTCTACCGCGGACTGCAGGCCATCAGGCCATCGCTGCAAGTCCGCCACGCGCCCGCGCGAGCCGTCGATGAGTAGGACTTTGCCCTCGCGCACGATGTAATGCACATCGCGCTGCAGAAGATGCTCGGCGTGCAGGGCCACATTGATCTGCACCAGCAGCTCCGCCCCCGTGGGCTCCGCCGAGACAGCAGAATCTTGGTCTTCGGCATCTGTCGTGTCAGCGTTTTCGTTCGCGTCCCCACCGGCATACAAGGACTCGATACCTAGCTTGCGTTCGGCATAGGAGGCGCCTGCGTCGGTAAGGAACACGTTGCGGTGATCTTCGGAGATCAGGAAATGCTCCTGCTCCTTCATGGATTTGACCAGCTCGGTGATCTGCCCCATTGGCGCGGCACCTGGCTCGGACCCGGCGAGAACCAACGGGACCAGGGCCTCATCCACCATGACCGAATCTGCCTCGTCGATGATGGCTACATCGGCCTCTGAACGCACCTGATCCTCACGCTTGGTGATCAGCTGATCCCGCAGCACGTCGAAGCCCAGCTCATTGATCGCGCTAAAGACCACGTCGCGGGCATAAATATCGCGGCGTTCGTCACTGTTTAGATCCTCGGAAATGGCGCCGTGGCTCAGGCCAAAAAAGTCGAACATCGGCCCCATCCACGCATCGTCACGCGCGGCTAAGTAGGAGTTCACGGTGACCACATGCACGCGCTTGCCCTGCAGCGCGTAGCCCACGGCGGCCATCGCACCCGCTAGCGTCTTGCCCTCGCCGGTGGCCATCTCCACCACGTCACCGGCCAGCAAACGCAACGTGCCCTGCATCTGCACGTCGAAAGGAGAAAGATACAACGTCCGACGCGCCCCTTCACGCATCGCGCCGAGCAGCTTGGAATCGTCCACCACGCGGCCCACTCGGCCCTGCCCGTACTCGTCCAAGTCCTGCTTCACCACGGCAGACGTGGCAGCTTCGCGCAGTTCCGCATCCGAGGCTTCACGGAAACGATCCGCGCCCGCCTGCGCTACAACAGCCTTGCTCTTCTTCTGATTCTTAGTGGGAGAGGTACCCATTGTCTTCCAGAACCAGTCAAATGCCATGAGCGTGGCCTACCCTTCGGGTCGATCGTTAATGTTGGAAACCAACCTTGCTTGTAGAACAACACTAGCGAAGCCTCGGGACAAAGGATGGCAAGACCATGTCGACACAACATTCCCGCAAGCCTGCGGTGCGCTCGTTCAACGTGACGGTGCCGGACGGCCCTTTCGGAGACATAGCCGGGACCATTGATGCTCCCGCCGAGCAGACCACCGCCGCCGCCCTCGTTGCGCACTGTTTTACCTGCGATCGTCAAGCCGTGGGCACCTCGCGCATCTCCAAAACTCTGGCCCGCCACGGCATCACCAGTGCCCGTTTCAATTTCTCTGATCTCACGCTGAGCCACAACGTGGATGAGCTAGTGGCTGCCGCCGAGTGGATGCGACAGGAACATGGCCTTACTCCGCAGCTGCTGGTGGGGCATTCCCTCGGTGGCGTGGCAGCAATTCGCGCTGCATCCCGGCTCGCGGGGATCACTGCGGTAGCTACCGTGGGCACGCCCTTCGACCCGAGCCACGCCATGGCCTCTTTGTCCGAAGCCCTGGCTCCCCTTCGCGAATCTGACGGCCCATCGCATGTAGACGTCCCCCTCGCTGGCCGCGAGGTGCGCATCGAACGTTCCATGATCGAGGATCTCATGACCTCCGATCCGCACGCTGACCTGCGTGTCCTGGGTGAAACGGAGGCCAGTTTGTTGATCGCCCACTCCCCGTTTGATCAGACGGTCGCGTTTTCTGACGCTTTGAGTTTTCTCGACGCCGCCCTGCAGCCCGCCAGCTTGTTGTCCTTGCCGGAAGTTGATCATCTGCTGACGCGACGCGGGTCGGGGCAACGCGTGGGTGAGCTGATCGCACAGTGGGCACGCGCCTATATATCGCTAGACTAGAACGCTATGAACGCACCAAAGAACAATGTGACTTTTATTCCTACCGCTGATCTAGTGGACATCATCGGCGAAGACGTGCGCAGCTGCGATACACAATTCTCCGATCTGGGTGGCACCACGGAGTTCGCCGGTCCTATCACCACGGTGAAGTGTTTCCAAGACAATGCGCTGCTCAAGAGCATTTTGGGCGAGGACAACCCAGGAGGCGTGCTGGTTATCGATGGCGATGCATCCGTGCACACCGCGCTGGTGGGAGACATCATCGCTGGCCTGGGCAAGGATCATGGTTGGGCTGGTGTGATTGTCAATGGCGCTATTCGCGATTCCGCTGTCATCGCCGAGATGGACTTCGGTTGCAAGGCGCTGGGAACTAACCCGCGCAAGTCCACCAAGACGGGTGAGGGCGATCGCGATATTCCCGTGAGCATCGGCGGCGTGGAGTTCATCCCAGGTCACATCGCATACTGCGATTCCGATGGGATCGTGGTCACCGAACAGCCAGTGGAGCCAGCTGAGTAGCACTCCCCTTATCGTTCGGTTCTGCAGCCTCGCCATCCGGTCCTATGCCAGATGGCGAAGCTCTTTTTATGCAGACAGGTACTTCTTCAGATAAGCGCCGGTGACGGACTCGGATTCGTCCATTAGCTCCGCGGGAGTTCCGGCCAGGACGACCTTTCCGCCTCGCGAGCCAGCTCCGGGACCCATGTCCACGATGTGATCGGAATGGGCCACCACTGCCAGGTGGTGCTCGATGCAGATCACTGTGGTGCCTGCGTCGACAAGAAGATCGAGGAGATCCAACAACATCTCCACGTCAGCCAAGTGCAACCCCGTGGTGGGCTCATCGAGCACCAGAACGTCCGCGGCGTCCTTCTTCTTGCTCAGATGCATGGCCAACTTCAGGCGTTGGCGCTCGCCGCCGGACAGGGTGTTCAGCGGCTGCCCGAGGGTGAGGTAGCCCAAGCCCACTTGTTCGAGTGAAGCGCAGACCTTGGCCGCTGCGGGCACCTTGCTGTCAGTTTCTTTGAAGTAAGCGTGCGCCTGCTCGGCGGGCAATTCCAGCACGTCGGCGATGTTTTTTCCGCCCAGGGTGTACTCGAGGACGTCGTCGGAGAAGCGTCGGCCTTCGCACACCTCGCAGGGCACGTCCACGCCACTCATGATGCCCAGCTCCACGTAGACCACACCGGCACCGTTGCAGTGCGGGCAGGCGCCATCTGAGTTTGCGGAAAACAAGCCTGGCTTCACTCCATTTTCCTTGGCAAACGCCTTGCGAATAGGCTCCAGCGCGCCAGTGAATGTCGCAGGATTAGAGCGGCGAGAACCCTTGATCTGGGTCTGATCCACAAATTCGATGCGCCCGGCTTCCACCAACTCCGCTGGCAAGTTGCCCAGCAGCGAAGACTTTCCGGAACCGGAGACACCCGTGATGGACGTGAGCACGCCCGTGGGGATGTCCACGTCCACGTTCTGCAGGTTGTGAGTGCTCGCATTGCGGATCTCCAGCGCGTTCTGGGCGGTGCGCAGTTCCTTCTTCAGCTCCACGATGTCCGCGAGGTGCTTGCCCGTGAGAGTGCCAGCCTCGCGTAGTTCCTCGACTGTTCCGGTGAATACTATTTCTCCACCGTGGGAGCCAGCCCGCGGGCCGAGGTCCACGACGTGATCAGCAAGCGCAATCGTCTCTGGCTTGTGCTCCACCACCAGCACGGTATTTCCCTTATCGCGCAGTGCGAGCAACAGATTGTTCATTCGCTCGATATCTGCAGGGTGCAGGCCTGCAGAAGGCTCGTCGAATACGTAGGTCACGTCGGTCAGCGCGGATCCCAGGTGGCGAACCATGCGCGTGCGTTGCGCCTCACCACCGGATAGCGTTCCTGAGGGCCGAGACAGGGCCAAATAGCCCAAGCCGATCTCCACCGCGTTGTTAACGGCCGCAGTGATGTTCTCCACCAGAGGCGCCACCCGCACATCGCTGAAGTCTTGCAGCCAGTCCACGAGGTCCCAAAGCTCCATTTCACACAGCTCGGCGATGGACTTGCCATTGATCTTGGATTCGCGCGCATGTTCAGCCAGGCGGGTTCCGTCACACGCCTGACAGGTGACAAACTTCACGGCCTTTTCCACGAACTCGCGAATGTGCTTCTGCAAGGCTTCGGGATCCTTGCTCAGCATCGAGCCACGCATCCGAGGGATCAGCCCCTGGTAGCTCATGTTGATGCCGTTAACCTTGACCTTCACATCATCCAAATACAGCAAGGCATGCCGCTGCTTTTCAGTGAAGTCTTTCACTGGCTTATCCGCTGGATATAGCCCAGATTCTGCATAGGCCTTCCACGTCCAGGAGTCTACTTTCGCGCCGGGCAGCAAGATTGCGCCCTCGTTCAGGCTCAGGCTTTCATCCACCACTGCTGAAAGGTCGATATCGCTGACTCGTCCCATGCCCTCACAGTCCGGGCACATGCCACCGGTGCGTTCGAAGCGAGTAACTTCCTTCTTCGCTCCCGCGCGATCCACCTTGATAGCGCCTTGCGCGCTCACCGACGGGACGTTGAAGGAGTACGCAGCTGGGCCACCGGCATTCGGCTCAGCAATGCGGGAGTACAGCACGCGCAGCATGCCGGTGATGTCCGTGGCCGTGCCGAACGTGGAGCGAGCGTTGGCCCCCATGGGTTCCTGCCCCACGATCACTGCCGCGGTGAGTCCTTCTAATTGGTCGACGTCAGGACGTGCCATCAACTGCATGAAGCCCTGCACGAAGCTGGGATAGGTTTCATTGACAAGGCGCTGGGATTCGGCGGCGATGGTATCGAAAACCAGCGTAGATTTGCCGGATCCGGACACACCAGTGAAGATGGTCAAAGACCGCTTGGGTATGTCCACACTGATGTTGCGAAGGTTGTTATCGTTAGCGCCGATTACGCGGATGTATTCAGTCACGAGACCAATACTAAAGGCCGCCGAGACAACGCTGGGGCAATTGGGATTGGCGGACAACAGTGTTGTAAGCTATGGCAAGTCTTGAGCACGATTCCGCGCACGGTCTTACCCTGCACGGGTGGAAGATTCTCAAGGCGGCGGGCTGTGGCGCAGTTTGGTAGCGCACCACACTGGGGGTGTGGGGGTCGCAGGTTCAAATCCTGTCAGTCCGACCAACATCACCAAAGACCAGCGAGCAACCGAAATGGTTCACACGCTGGTCTTTTTCCGTCTCCGAGCAAGCACTAGCCCCACACTCACTCGTCCCGCAACCGCGGCTCCACCCGACGTTCCGGATAAAACCCGGACTTATCCGCGAAGAATGCGCGGATCCGGTCCATGTCCGCTGCCTTGTCTCCCGTGAGGTGGAATGTCGGCCCCAGCCCTGTGGTCTTGGTGGATCCGTCCATGTACGCCAGAGTGACGGGCAGTCCGCTTTCCATCGCGATCCGGTAGAACCCGGATTTCCAATACTCATGTGCGCCACGCGTGCCGTCGGGCGTAATGACCAGCCCTGTGGTGTGCCCGTTCTTCATCGCGGCGACCAGCTCCTCAACCACGTCCTGGGCGTTGTTGCGATCCACCGGGATGCCTCCGAGGGCGCGCATGATCGTGCCCTTCCATCCGTCGAACAGCGATGCCTTGCCCACGAACTTTACGTCCAGTTTGTGGTGCCACGCCACGGCCAGCATGAAGATAAAGTCCCAATTGGACGTGTGGGGTGCGCAGACGAATACGGTGGGCTCGTTCGGCGCGTATTCTGTAACAAGCGACCACTTGCTAATGCGGAAGAGGAGCGCCGATAGTCTTTTCCTGATCATGTTTATGACCCTACGTTGAACGCACGTTTGACCGCACTGGAGTATTGAAAATTTATGGCCCCTTCCCCAGCATCATCACCATCACCTCCCGTCCAGCGTCCGCGCTTGTCTTTTCTTGACCGCTGGCTCCCGTTGTGGATCGGCATTGCCATGGCAGCGGGCCTGGGTCTCGGTGCGGCTGTGCCGGGTTTGAGCGATGCTCTGGACAAGGTGAAGGTGGGTGGCATTTCCATTCCTATCGCGTTGGGACTGTTAGTGATGATGTACCCACCGCTGGCGAAGGTGCGCTTCGATAAGGCTGGCGAGATTGCTGCGGACAAGCGCCTGATGGCGGTGTCTTTGTTGCTGAACTGGATCGTGGGTCCATTGTTGATGTTCGCGCTGGCATGGATCTTCTTGAGCGATCAGCCAGAATTGCGGACGGGCTTGATCATTGTGGGGCTAGCCCGGTGCATCGCGATGGTGTTGATCTGGTCTGATCTGTCGTGCGCTGACCGCGAGGCCACGGCCGTTCTGGTGGCCATCAACTCTGTGTTCCAGGTGCTGATGTTCGGCGTGCTGGGTTGGTTCTACCTGCAGGTTCTGCCTTCATGGCTGGGGTTGGATACGTCCTCCGCAGACTTTTCTTTCTGGTCCATCGTGGTGTCCGTGGTGGTGTTCTTGGGCATTCCGTTGCTCGCCGGCGCTGCGTCGAGAGTCATCGGTGAGAAGGCCAAGGGCCGCAGCTGGTACGAGGATACGTTCCTGCCCGCGATCAGTCCCCTCGCGTTGATCGGGTTGCTGTATACGATCGTGCTGCTGTTTGCCCTGCAAGGTAAGCAGGTTCTGGACGATCCGTGGCGCGTAGCGGCCGTGGCGCTTCCCCTGCTGGTGTACTTCGTGGGCATGTTCAGTGTGGCTCTGCTGACGTCCAAGGCTTCCGGAATGAACTATGCGCAGTCCGCGTCTGTGGCGTTTACTGCCGCGGGCAATAATTTCGAGCTCGCTATCGCAGTGTCCATCGGCACGTTTGGTGCGTTTTCCCAGCAAGCTCTCGCCGGCACGATCGGCCCTTTGGTGGAAATTCCGGTACTAGTGGCATTGGTGTATGCCATGTTGTGGATGGGTCCCCGCCTCTTTCCTGGCGACCGGTCCGTTCCTTCTTCTTCATTGTCGACGCCAAACCCCACCCAATAGAAAAGGTCCCCCTCACATGACTTCTCAACCTTCCGTTCTATTCGTATGCTCCAGCAATGGAGGCAAGTCCCAAATGGCCGCAGCGTTGGCAGAGCATCACGCGCACGGTGACGTGGAGATCCATTCCTGCGGCACCAAGCCCGGCACTGCGCTGAATGAAGAATCCGTGGAGGCGATCGCGGAGGTCGGTGCAGATATGTCTCAGGGTGAGCCCAAGGGCGTGGATCCAAAGCTATTGGCGGCGGTGGACCGCGTGGTGATCTTGGGCAGCAGCGCCAAGCTGGAGCTGCCCGAAGGTGCCCGCGGCACCTTGGAGCAGTGGGATATCGATGAGCCGTCCCACCGCGATATTCACGGTATGGAACGGATGCGCATCGTGCGGGACGATATCGATTCCCGAGTAAAGACGCTTCTGAGCGACCTCAAGAACGAAGCTTAAAACCGATCGGGGGCGGTAGGCGTCGAAAATAAAGAACCTAAGCCCACCGCGACCGATCGAGAATACCTGCGCGCTTGGCCACCACGGTGGCGGACAGGGACTGCCCGGTGACGTTGACCGCGGTGCGACCCATATCGATGATCGGCTCGATGGCCAGCAACAGGCCCACACCGGCCAGCGGCAGTCCCAGCGTGGAGAGCGTGAGCGTTAACATGACGGTCGCACCCGTGGTGCCTGCGGTGGCGGCGCTTCCCAGCACGGACACCATGATGATCAGCAGGTAGTGCGTGATGTTGAGATCCACACCGTAGAACTGCGCCACGAAGATTGCTGCCACGGCCGGGTACACGGCGGCGCAACCATCCATCTTGGTCGCGGAACCCAGTGGGATCGCGAAAGAGGCGTACTCGCGGGGAACGCCCATCTCATCCTCTGCAACGCGCTGGTTGACGGGCATTACGCCCATGGAAGAACGGGTCACAAATCCCAGGGAAGTCACGGGCCAGACCTTGCGGTAGAACTCACGCACCGAAAGCCCGTTGGCCTTCAGCACCACGGGGTAAATCACGCCCGCGACGATCGCCAGGCCCACGTAGATCGCGATAACGAAGTTGCCCAGCGCGCCCAGTGCATCCCAGCCGTAGGAGTACACGGCGGTGCCGATCAGAGCTGCCGTGCCAATTGGCGCCAGGCGAATAATCCACCACAGCACCTTCTGCACGATACTCAAGAAGCTTTCCATGAAGTTCAGGAACGGCTCTGCAGACTTGCCGGTCTTCACCGCTGCCACGCCAATGACCATGGAGATCACCAGCAGCTGCAGCACGTTGAAGCTCAGCGATACGGAATCCTCGCCCAGCTTGGTCTGTAGTCCAAAGATATTCTGCGGGACGATGGATTGCAGGAACGCGGTCCAGCTGCCCTGGCTCTCTGGGGCTTGCGCGGCGCTGGCGTCGATGGAGGTGCCCTCACCGGGACGCAACACGAGCGCCACCACAATGCCGGTCAGCACGCTGAAGAACGCGGTGATCGCAAACCACCACAGCGTGGAGATGGCCAAACGGGCGGCGTTTGTCACCTTGCGCAGGTTAGCCACGCTGGTGATCACCGCAGCGATGATCAGCGGGGGAATCATCACCTTGAGCAGCTGCACGTAGGCGCTGCCCACGCCGTCGAGCAACGCACCGAGCCAGTTATCCTCTTCGCCCTGAGTGCCGATGGCGCGAGCAACAAAGCCCAGGCCCAAGCCGATGAACAGGCCGAGGATGACCTGTGAGCCGAATCCCGTGTACCACGGGCTCTTGGATTGCTGTGTGCTGCTGTTCGTACCAGAGCCTGATGCTGTGCTGTCCCCTGCTCCGGTCGCGTCAGCGGTTGAGTCGCCACGGGAGTCATTGTGAGACTCGCTGGCCGATGTTTGGGTTGTCATTCACGCACCGTTGTACTTCCTTGAAACGAAAAACAGACCTATCTGTCTATTTGCTACACGGATGTCAACGGTACGAGTGCCGGTTCTATTCCCAATACCAGATTCGGCTACCCCATCCCTCCCCTCTACCCCCCCTGAACAGCACAAACCCCCGTGCCGCCTGTCGGCGAACCACGGGGGTCAGGGGCACACAATGCGAGGTTTTAAACCTCTTCAGCAGAAGCTCGGCGAGGCAGCACGGCCGGACGAACGCCCGCGATCTCCTCGACGATACGAACCACCTGGTTGGAGTAACCGAACTCGTTGTCGTACCACACGTACAGCACGAGGTGGTTGCCGCTGGCGATGGTAGCCAAGCCGTCCACGACACCTGCATGCGTCGATCCCACGAAGTCAGTAGACACAACCTCTGGGGAATGGATGTAGCCGATCTGCTGGCGCAAGTTGGAGTGCAGGGACACACGACGAAGGAAGTTGTTGACCTCATCCGCCTCCACCTCGGTAGCCAGATCTAGGTTCAGCACGGCCATGGAAACGTCTGGGGTAGGAACGCGAATCGCATTGCCCGTCAGCTTGCCAGCGAAGTCCGGCAGCGCCTTGGACACGGCCTTGGCGGCACCGGTGGCCGTCAAGACCATGTTCAGCTGCGCCGCACGTCCACGACGCTCGCCCTTGTGGAAGTTATCAATCAGGTTCTGATCGTTGGTGAAGGAGTGCACGGTCTCCACGTGACCGTGGTTCACGCCGTAGCGATCCGCGATGACCTTCAGCACTGGGGTGATGCCGTTGGTGGTGCAGGATGCGGCGGACAGGATCTGATCGGAATCGTCGATGTCCGCGTGGTTGATGCCGTAGACGATGTTCTTGATATCGCCCTTGCCCGGAGCGGTGAGCAGAACCTTGGAGACGCCCTTGGATTCCAAGTGCTTGCTCAGTCCGTCGCGGTCGCGCCACACACCTGTGTTATCCACCACGATGGCGTTATTGATGCCGTACTCGGTGTAGTCGATCTCGGATGGGTCGCCTGCGTAGATGACCTGAATCGCGGTGCCGTTGGCGTAGATGATGTTGTTTTCTTCGTCCACCGTGATGGTGCCGTCGAATGCCCCGTGGACGGAATCGCGGCGCAGCAGCGAGGCGCGCTTCTTCAGGTCGCCTGCTCCCTTAGAACGGACAACGACAGCGCGCAGGCGGGCTCCACCGTAGGTAGCTTCCCGGGAGATGAGGATCCGGGCGAGCAGTCGGCCGATACGGCCAAAGCCGTAGAGCACCACGTCGCGAGACTCGCGTCCGTCTTCCTTACCGAGGGCATCCGCCAGCTGCTCTTCAAGGAAGCTGCGCAGATCCTGGCCCTCGGAGGACTTCTTGTAGCGGCGCGCCAAAGTGCCGATATCGATAGAAGCAGTTCCCAGGTCCATCGTCGTGAGCTCCTGGAGCACCGGCAGGGTCTGGGTCAGGGACATTTCCTTTTCCACGATGCGTCGCGCATAACGGTGGGACTTGATGATGTCGATGTCCGAGTTGTTCACCAGCAGGCGACCAAACATGGAAGTGACCACGTTCTTTTCGCGGTGCAGTTGGCTGATCAGTGGAAGCATCTGCTGCGCCAAGTGCAGGCGCTCGTTCCATTCGTTATGGTGCTGCTCTGGAGAGGTCATCGATCCTCACTGTTCGTTAGTCAACGTACTATCCGGGATTTTCCGGCTATCACAGGCATTTTAGGCCAAACCCCCTGCGCTATTAACAATCTGCCCGGCTTGTGCGAATTTTTTGTACGCTGTTCGCTATGACCGTCTCCACTTCCACAAAAGATGGCGAGAAAACTTCCATGCACTTTGAGCGCGCGCACAAGATTTTCGATCGGGGGCCCAGGCCCGTTCTGCGCGGTCGGCTCCACACAGCAGCGGCATGGTATTTCAGCGGTACCTCTACCGCCCTGACTGTCGTGGCGATTGTCCTGCAGGGCTTCGGCGTCATGTCATTCGTAACCGCCTTGTACTCGGTGTGCCTGGTAGGCATGCTGGCCACCTCCTCCCTGTATCACCGCGCTCCATGGCGATCCGAAGCCACCGTCCAGGGATGGAGGCGTGCGGATCACGTGATGATCGCCGTGTTCATCGCGGGCAGCTATGGCCCGGTGACGGTGGGCGCTTTCGGTTCCCAGTGGTTCCATAATGCAGGCTGGGGTTATTCCGGTGGACTGTGGATCCTAGTGCTGAGCTGGGCGGCTGCAGCGGCAGCGGCGGCGTTGAACATCGTATGGATCAATCACCCGCGCATCCTCTCCTCGGCCGTGTACATGCTGCTGGGATGGCTGGCGATCGTCGCTCCACTGGGTTATTTGGAGGGAATCGGTATTCCCGCGTCAATCTTGATGGTCTTGGGCGGCTTCGTCTACACGCTCGGCGCAATCGTCTACGCATTCAAGTGGCCGAACCCCTCCGAGCGCTGGTTCGGATTCCACGAGGTTTTTCACGCCACCACCATCGTCGCTGCCGCGTTGCACCACATCGCGATCTGGCTGGTCGTCCTCCAATAGGCGCGATAAATTTTGCTCATCGCCTCGTTGCTGGCGCCGCTCCAATCCCATTCGCAAGCACCTCCCCAACCGCGAGTGCAGCATCGACAACCAGATAACCTGTACCCCATGACTCCACTCGAGACCGAGGCTCTCACCGGCACACGATCGCGCACCTATCAGACGCGCAAAGTGACCGACGAGCAGGTCAATCGGCCACTGCACATCGCCATCGCGGTGTGGGAGGAGCCGTGGAAGTCTTCCCCTACGGGCGTTCGCACGGAATGGGTTCTGGCGATCAATCCGAAGGGCAACAAGCCCTACATTCACCTGGGCACCACGGATGAGAAGGATCCCAACCCGCACATTCTCCGTGAGTTGAATCAGGAGTTGCGCAAGGCGAACAAGGGCAAGGATGCAGCGTGGGTGGTTGTTGGTCGACGCCGCGTCCCCCTCGCCTCGCTGTTGAAGAAAAACGGCTTTGACCTCACCGGCTCGTTCTCCGAGCAAAACCGCGCCAGCGACAAGGCAGCCCACATGCGCCGGACCGGTGCCAAGGGGCTCAAGCGCAGAGCCAAGCGTGAAGGCGAAGCGCCGAAGCAGGTGGAAACCAAAGAAGTAGAAACCACCGAACTCCACTGGTTGCCCAATTCCTCCAAGAGTGCCGGGGGCGGCGGCCACATCCGCATTTCCTGCGATGCGTCCTCGGATACACAGACCCGAGGCACCATGTGTTTTGTGGCGTCCAACGGCGATTACCAGCTGCGAACGCAGGCCACCAAAGCCTCGACTGATGAGCTGGAACTGGAGACCATTACCTTGGCACTGAAGTACTTAGCCAGGGTCGGCGCAACGTCCGCCATCGTGGAATCCGATTCCATGGCCGCATTAGAAGCCACGGGATACGTCCTGCGCGGAGGCCGGTCGCGGCGCGTCTGGCGGGGCATCTCCCCTGGCGCCCGCACCCGCTTCCACCAGGCGTGGAAAGCGCTAGACGGGGTGGTCGATGTAGAACTCCGCCGCGTGCTGGGCCATGCCGGAGACCCGCTGAACAAAGCAGCGGACAAGATCGCGTACATGGCGCTGCGCGCCACCGCGCACCCAAAGCGACAGGCCCAGCCCACGCTGAATCGCAGCATCCACAAAGCAGTGGCCACCGCAGCCGAAGCTGCAGCGGCCCAAGCTCTATAACCTCAACGGCTAGCTCCTCAGGACTGGCGCCGAAAAGCTAGCGCCACGGAACCTGGAGGTTCTTTCGCTACTTCTTCCGTCCCCGCTTCTCACGCACGCGCACAGCGATGCGCACTGGCGAGCCCTGGAAACCGAAGGTCTCGCGGAACTTACGCTCCAAGAAGCGACGGTAACCGTGCTCCAAGAATCCCGTGGTGAACAAGACGATCACCGGAGGCTTGGTCGAGGCTTGCGTCGCAAAAAGAACGCGAGGGAGACGACCACCGCGCATAGGAGGTGGGGTCTCGGCGATCACGGCACGCAGCCAGTTGTTCAACTGACCAGTGGAAACGCGCTGATCCCAGCTCTCAAGAGCTTCAATCATGGCGGGCTCCAAGCGCTGCAGCGCACGTCCGGTCTTGGCGGAGATATTGACGCGACGAGCCCACGGAACGTGTGCCAGCTGCAGCTCAATCTCGCGCTCCAGCAGATCGCGCCGATCCTCATCCACCAGGTCCCACTTGTTGTAGGCCACCACGAGAGCGCGTCCGGAATCCAGAATCATGCGCAACACGCGCTGATCCTGCTCCGCGATCGGCTCGGAGGCGTCCACCAGGAACACCACCACCTCGGCGGAATCGATGGCCGAACGGGTGCGCAGAGATGCGTAGAACTCGTGACCTCGGGCGGTCTTCGTCTTCTTGCGGATACCGGCGGTATCCACGAAGCGCCAGGTCTGCTCGTCCAAATCCACGATAGAGTCCACGGGATCCACGGTGGTACCAGCCACGTTGTCCACCACGGAGCGCTCTTCGCCGGTCATCTTGTTCAGCAGCGAAGACTTGCCCACGTTCGGTCGACCCACGAGCGCCACGCGGCGCGGACCGGCGACGATAGACGTCTCGCGTGGCACGTCCGGGAAGTCCTCGAGGACCTGGTCCATGACGTCCGCGGCACCGCGACCGTGCTGAGCAGAAACCGGGAAAGGATTGCCCAGACCCAGGGACCAGAAATCAGCCATGTCCGCGTACTGGCTATCGGAATCAAACTTGTTGGCCACCAGGATCACGGGCACGGAGGATCGCAGCAGCTTGCGGGCGATAATCTCGTCCGTCGCGGTGATACCCACCTTGGTGTCCACCACGAAAACGATCACGTCTGCGGTGGCCATGGCGGTTTCCGCCTGGCGAGCAATAGCGCCGTGAATGCCCTTAGCATCTGGGTCCCAGCCGCCGGTGTCCTGCACCCAGAAGCGGCGACCGGTCCACTCGCCGAGGTAGGAAATGCGGTCGCGCGTCACGCCGGGGAAATCCTCCACCACAGCTTCACGGCGGCCAATAAAGCGGTTGACCAGCGTGGACTTACCCACGTTGGGGCGACCGACGATGGCCACCGTGCACAGCGCTTCCTTCTCCACCTCGTCGGTGCCGAGCACGCCGAAGGCTTCTTCCACCGCATCCCAGTCCGTGTTCTCGCTATCGCTAGCGAGCAGGTCGAAGGAATCGGAATCGTCGACGTAGTAGGAATCCTCGGCGAGGTCTGCTTCGCCGAACTCGCTGTCGTCAAAGTCCTCTTCGTCGAAATCGGTATCTACCTCATCCAACTCAGTTTCGGACTCATCCATCGCGGCCTCGGACTCGTCGACCACATCAATGTCATCGCTGACCTCGGAGATGTCCTCGCGCACGACCTTGCCGTCCGCTCCAACCACCGCGCCGCCGGTAGTGCGGAACACCAGCTCGTCGAGGTCGTCATCAGCTGTGTTGTCGCCGTCGTGGCCGTCTACGTCCTGCTCGTCGACGTCCTGGTCCAGCGTCAGGTCTGCCGGGTTGTCTTCCGACGCCAACGCGAGCTCCGCGAACTTCTCCAGTACTTCCTCGATGCTCATGTCGCCGGTATCCAGCACCACGGCATCATCAGCGGGCTTTAAAGGTGAAACTGCACGGGAAGAATCAGCGTCGTCGCGGCGCTGCACATCGGCCAGCACGGCATCGAAATCCGAATCACGGCCGGCCGCGATGTCCTGTTCATAGCGTCGCTGCGCACGGACCTCTGCGGCAGCGGTCATGAAAATCTTCACGGGTGCGTTGGGCAGCACCACGGTACCGATATCGCGGCCCTCGACCACGCAACGGCCCGCGTCCAGCGCCATCGCGCGCTGCAGGTTCACCAGGTTTTCGCGGACTTCTGGAATCGCGGAAATCGCGGAGACGTGGCGCGTGACTTCTGCTCCGCGAATCTCGGCGGAGACATCCTCGCCGTTCAGCAGAACTTCGGTGGAGCCTGGATCTTCGTTGACCTGCATAGGCAGCGTGGCGGAGGCGTCGACAATACGAGAAACCGAACCCGCATCCGCAGGATCGAAGGACTCCATGTCGATTCCTTGGCGCAGCACGTGCAGCGTGGCCACGCGATACATCGCGCCGGTATCCAAGTACTTGGCGCCCGCGGCCTGCGCGATGCGGCGGCAGACCGTGGACTTTCCGGTGCCCGAGGGGCCGTCGACTGCGAGGATGAATCCGCCCTCGACGAGGTTGTCGACCGTGGTGAGGTAGGTGAGGTTGCTTTCGCTCATATCCCTATTCAATGCCTTTCTAAAATGAAGCGTTCTGGCGTGATCAGGGGTGCTTTACAGCCCCACGGCCTTGTACAAACTTGCCAGCTCAGAGCGGTTCAGCGCGCGGACGGTGCCCGGCTTCTGCTCGCCCAGCTGAACGGTGTGGATCTTGGTGCGGACCAGTGCGGTGACCGGGTAGCCGAGCTCCTTAAGCATGCGGCGCACGATGTGCTTACGGCCTTCGTGCAGCTCGATCTTCAGCAAGGACTTGCCCTGCCAGACGTCCACGATCTGCACGTTATCGGCGCGGGCAATGCCATCATCCAAGTCCACGCCGTCTTTAAGTTCCTTGATGATGTTTCGGTTGACTTCGCCCAGCACGGTGGCCATGTACGTCTTGGAGATGCCGTACTTGGGGTGCATCAGGCGGTTTGCCAGCTCACCATCGTTGGTCAGGAACAGCAGACCTTCGGTCTCGGCATCCAAACGGCCGACGTGGAACAGGCCCTGGCCCTGCTTGAAGCGGACGTCGATGAGCTCGCCCACGGAAGGGCGGCCCAGCTCGTCGTGCATGGTGGAGTGCACGCCGCGGGGCTTGTTGAGGATGAAGTAGACCATCTCCTCGTTGACCTGCACGCGGGTGCCGTCCACGCGGACGATGTCCACATTCGGGTTGATGCGCAGTCCCATTTGCTGAACTACTTCACCATTGACCTCCACACGACCTGCGGCGATGAGCTTCTCGCTCGTGCGACGACTGGCCACACCTGCGGCGGCGAGAACCTTCTGGAGGCGGACTTTTTCTTTGGGTGAGGAATCGGAAACCTTGGCCAATTCACTCTCTGTGACATGCTGACGTTTCGCCGGCTTCGCCTTGGAGAGATAGATGTCCGTATCTTTAGGCTTCTGTTCCGGTGTGCCGTCTCGGCGAGCGGGGTCGTTCATTGTATGAATTCCTCACGTAGGAAAGATTGTTACAGCTGGCAGTCTATCAGGGATTTTGCTGTTTCAATTAGTCGTCAATGTCGTCGACGTCAGGCAACAATGGGGCCAGGTCTGGAAGTTGTTCCAGCGAGTCCAACCCCAACTGTTCCAGGAACAGGTCCGTGGTGGAGTACAGGTGCGCGCCGCCGGTCTCCCCTGTGTCCGCGATCAGCCCGCGCAGGGACAGCGTGCGGATGACTCCATCGCAATTCACGCCGCGCACGCTGGCCACTTGGGCGCGGGTGCACGGCTGGCGGTAGGCAATCACCGCGAGGGTCTCCAGCGCCGCGCGGGACAGCCGCTGTTGAGTGCCGTCCAGCAGCTTGGCTTCCACCACGTCGGAGTTTGCTCGGCGTGTGTATAGCCGCCAGGCATCATCTTGTTCCCGCAGTTCAAAGCCGGATCCGCGCTGGTCGTATTCGTCGGCGATGGCCTGCAGTTCTGCCCGCACGTGTTCTGCGGAGACGGTCTCGTTGTCATCGAGGGAATCCAGCACGCGGGCGAGATCAGCGGCGGAAATCGGCTCGTCGGAGACCAGCAGCAGGGATTCAATGCGACTGCGCAGCAGGCTAACGGGCGAGAGATCCATGGTGGCCTTCCTGAGGAGATCGTGGGTTGTCGTAGTCCCGGGTAGATGGGGTTATTAAAGCCTGATGGTTGGTGCTGCCTAGTTCCAGTTGGCGGCCGCGACCACCGCTGGATCCACGTCCAGCCCGGTCCAGGCAATGGACATATCTTCCAGCGGTTCTGACTGCTCGATGCCGATCGCTCGGGCCTTGTAGAGCTCCAGAAGGGCGAGGAAGCGCCCGATGACGGTCATCGAGATCTCGCAATCTGCGATCAGCGCTTGGAAGTTCACCCAGTGATCCGCTCCGGCGACCTTCAGGGTGTTGAGGATGTGCCCGGCTTGCTCCGGCACGGATACCGCCACGGCGTGGATGTGACCGGTGTCTACGCCGCTGGGTCGCGGACGGAATATTGCAGCGGCCAGCTCGGCGAAACTCTCCGGGGTGTGCCCCAGCGTGACTGGCGGTAACAGCGTGGCGTGGTGTTCTTCCATCGACAGTTGCACGGGGAATCTCCGAGCCGCGTCACGCTGCCATTGCGCGAAGATGTCCGCCACGCCCTTGTAGGTCTTGTACTGCAGCAGTTTGGCAAACAGCAGGTCGCGAGATTCCAGCAGCGCCAGGTCTTCTTCGTCCTCCACCTCTCCTCGCGGCACCAGGCGTGCTGCCTTGAGGTCCAAGAGGGTCGACGCCACCACGAGGAACTCTGTCACCTCGTCCAAATCATCTGCGGAGTGTGACAGGCCCTTGGTGTAGGCGATGAACTCATCTGTGACCGTGGCCAGCGCGATCTCCGTGATGTCCATCTTCCGGGAGTGAATGAGCTGGAGCAACAGGTCAAAGGGACCATCGAAATTAGCCAGAGCGACCCGGAATCCGGGGAGCTCTGGCTGTTCGACTGTTTGGTGTTCTGTCATGTTCTCCTACGCGTGGCGCTTGCAGCTAGCGCTTTAGGGCAGCTTGGCGATGCGCTCGATGACTTCCTTGGCCAGGTTGCGGTACTGCTCTGCACCCTGGGAAGTTGGCGCCCACGAGTTAATGGGTTCGCCAGCCACGGAAGTCTCTGGGAAGCGGACGGTGCGGGTGATCACGGAATCGAAGACCTTGTCCTCGAAGGCCTCCACGAGCCGCTCCATCACTTCGCGGGCATGCAGCGTGCGGCGGTCAAACATGGTGACCAGAATGCCCAGCGTCTCCAGACGGAAATTCAGGCGGTCGCGGACCTTTTCCACCGTGTCCATCAGCAGAGCCAGTCCGCGCAGGGAGAAGTACTCCGATTCCACGGGGATGATCACGGAGTCCGAACAGCTCAGGGCGTTGACGGCTAGCAGGCCCAAGGAGGGCTGGCAGTCGATGATGATGATGTCGTAATCCTTCATCACCGGGCGCAGCGCGCGAGCCAGAGCCTGTTCGCGCCCCACCTCGTTCACCAGCTGGATCTCGGCTGCAGACAAGTCAATGTTCGCAGGAACCACATCCAGGTTCTGCACGGGCGAGGAGTGCAGTGCATCGAAGATGGAGTTGCGACTATCCACCAGTAGGTCGTAGATGGTCACGTCCAGCTCGTCATGATTGATGCCCAAGCCGGCGGACAGTGCGCCCTGCGGATCCAAATCCACCAGCAACACCTTGCGACCGAACTCTGCCAGGGAGGCACCCAGGTTGATCGACGAAGTGGTTTTGCCCACGCCACCCTTCTGGTTGCACATGGAGATGATGGTGGCCGGTCCGTGGGAGTCCAAGGGCTGCGGATCTGGCATTTCACGCAGTGGCCGACCAGTGAGTCCCATTCGCTGCTCGGGCTCACTAAACAGCGCGTCATTAGTGGACACTGTCAAGCCCTTTCCCTTGATCTCAATACTGTACTTGCAGGTGGTGGTTACACCTGCGTCCGAAGTGTGCATGCACAACACGTCGGAGACTAAATTACACGTTCCAGATTAGCAGGCGGCGGGAACGCGAAACACTCAACGCACAACTTGCCAGCGCACTCACGCCAGACTGTCAGGTTCGCGGATGGCTGGTGGCCCAAATCTCGCGCAGATGCTGCGGGGACACCTTGGTATAGATCTGCGTGGTGGCCACACTCGCATGCCCTAGCAATTCCTGGACAACGCGCACGTCAGCGCCACCTTCCAGCAAGTGCGTGGCAAAGCTGTGGCGCAACGTGTGCGGGGATACCGGTCCTACGCCTGCCCTCTCGGCGGCCTCAGAGACCACCTTGAAACCACTTTGCCGCCCCATTCGCGCCCCGGATCGGTTAAGGAATAAGGCTGGACTCCCCTTTTTGTTCAGTGCTTCTCGCCCGCGCACCTGATACTGCTCGAGCGCCCGCAGTGCCGGCGTGCCCAGCGGAACGATCCGCTCCTTGCCGCCCTTGCCCCGCACCAGCACCCATTGGTTTTCCGCGTCCCAGTCATCCACGTCCAAGTCCAACAACTCGGTGATCCGAGCTCCGGTGGAGTAAAGCATCTCCACCAGCGCACGATCTCGTAGCTGCAGAGGTCCGGCGCCGTCGCCGTTGGGGCAGGCGTCGATCAAACGAACCACATCGTCCACACTCATGGCCTTCGGGATGCTGGCCCCGCGAGCGGGAACGGGGACGCTGGCGGCCACGTCGATGGGCAGCGCGCGCTCCTGGAACCCGAAGCTGTGCAATCCGCGAACGCTGGCGAGCATGCGAGCGGTGGAACTGGCGGCCAACCCCAACTCGCCGCGGACGTAGACCAGGTAGTTCTCGATGTCCGTGGCGGTGACGTCACCGAGGTCCTTGTCCCCCAGCCACGTCACGTATTTCCCGACGTCACGCTTGTAACTGCTCAACGTATGCGGCGAAAGATCCCGCTCAGTTCTCAAGTGGCGGATCCATCGCTGAACCAACTTCTGGTTCTGCTCGTTGCCCGTGCTTTCGGCCGCCGCCACTTAGCGCACCGGTTTCATATCTTCACCTGGCGCCACCTTGGGTGCGCGGCGGGATCCCAGTGCGGAGCTAAAAGCGAACTCTTCCTCGATGCTTCGCTCCGTGCCGGCGGCTAGGTGCAGGATCGCGGCCACGGCGATGGCGTTATCCACGGTGCCGTCCTGTACCCATGCCAGTGCCTGGCTCAGGGGAATCCACTGGTGTTGCATGTCCGCCTCTTCGTCGGCAGCCTCGGGAATATCGAAATCGCTGAGGTCCTCGTGAATGTGCTGAGCCTTGAAGATGCGGCACATTTCCTCGGAAAAGCCCGGCGAGGAGATCACATCCCCCAGCAGCGACCACTTTCGTGCCGCTACGGCTCCTTCTTCGGCGAGTTCGCGCTGAGCGGCAGTCAACGGGTCTTCACGAGCCATGTCCAGCAAACCTGCTGGGATCTCCCATAGGTAGCGACCCACCGCGTGACGGTATTGACGCACCATCAGCAAGTGATCATCCTTGAGTGCTGCGATGGCCACCGACCCGAAGTGCTCCACCACATCCCGCTTCGCTTCTCCCGTGCTGGTCTCAATGGTGTCCTGACGCACCGCGAAGATGGGACCGTCAAAGATCACCTCGGAGTTCTTTACTGTGTAATCCAGATCCTGCTGATCATCGGTGGAGTGTGCATGCGAATCATGGCTCATGATTGACTACTTCTGATCCAGTGCGGCGTCGATAAGTCCCTGGAACAGCGGATGCGGGCGGGTCGGACGAGACTTGTACTCCGGGTGCGCCTGGGTGGCAACGAAGAACGGGTGGGTGTCCTTGGAGTATTCCACGAACTCCACCAGCAGACCCTCCGGCGAGGTGCCACTGAACTGCAGGCCAGAGCCTTCAGTGATGGCCTCGCGGTACTTATTGTTCACCTCGTAGCGGTGGCGGTGGCGCTCGGAAACGTCGGCGCTTCCGTAGAGCTCCTTGACCAGAGAACCTTCGGCGAGCTTTGCTGGATAGGCGCCCAGACGCATCGTGCCACCGAGGTCAGCCTCGCCGGCAACTGCGGCCTTTTGCTCCTCCATCGTGGAGATCACCGGGATGGCCGCGTCTGGCTCGAATTCCGTGGAGGTAGCTTCGGTGAGCCCGGCCAGGCGCGCGGCGTCGATAACAACACACTGCAACCCCATGCAGATGCCCAGCAGAGGAAGCTTGTTCTCGCGGGCGTACTCGATGGCGCCGATCTTTCCCTCCACGCCGCGGTTGCCGAAGCCGCCGGGGATGATCACACCATCCATCTCGCCGAGCACCTTCGCGGCGCCCTCGGGGGTTTCGCAATCGTCGGCGGAAACCCATTCCACGTGTGCCTTGATGTTGCGGGCGAAACCTCCGGCGCGCACGGCCTCGGCGACAGACAGGTAGGCATCCGGCAAGTCTATGTACTTACCGACGATGCCAATGCGCACCTCACCCTCGGGATTGTGCACGGACTCCAGCAGGCGACCCCACGTGGTCCAATCCACATCGCGGAACGGCAGGTTCAGGCGGCGAATAACGTACGTATCCAGATGCTGGGCGTACAGGACCTTCGGGATGTCGTAGATGGACGGCGCATCTGGGCAGGCGATGACGGCTTCTTCGTCCACATCGCACATGCGCGCGATCTTGTCCTTCATGGACTGCGGAACGTCGCGATCTGCGCGCAGAACCAGTGCGTCCGGCACAATGCCGATGCTGCGCAGGGCGGCCACGGAGTGCTGGGTGGGCTTGGTCTTCAACTCGCCCGACGGTGCCAGGTATGGAACCAGGGAGACGTGAATAAACAGCACGCTATCGCGACCAACGTGCTGACGGACCTGACGCGCGGCCTCCATGAACGGCTGGGATTCGATATCGCCCACGGTGCCGCCGATTTCGGAGATCACCACGTCTGGCACGATGCCATCTCGGTCCGGGCGAGCCATGGCCAGCACGGAGTCTTTGATCTCATCGGTGATGTGCGGGATGACCTGCACGGTCTTGCCCAAGTACTCGCCGCGGCGCTCCTTGGCGATCACGTTGGAGTAGACCTTGCCCGTGGTCACATTGCCCTGGGCGGACAGGTCGCGGTCCAGGAAGCGCTCGTAATGTCCCAGGTCCAGGTCAGTTTCCGCACCGTCTTCGGTGACGAATACCTCGCCGTGCTCGAACGGGTTCATGGTGCCCGGATCAACGTTGAGGTACGGATCCAACTTCTGCATGGTAACGCGGAGTCCGCGGGCGCTCAGCAGCTGCCCCAAGCTGGCCGCCGTCAGTCCCTTACCCAGGGAGGACGCTACACCACCCGTCACGAAAATGAATTTTGTGTCTTGCTGTGCACGGTTGCCGGTCACGCGGCGCTCCTCAATCAAGGGCGGGGCACGCAAATAAAAAAGCCCCGCAGGCGTTTTCCTACGGGACCTCAGCCTAACACAGCATCAGGGCAAATTATTCTACGGTGGCCGCCGCCGCGTTGTTCGCTGCGCCGTAGTGGCCAGCCTCGCCCTCAGCCTGCTGCTTGAGCGCGCGCACCACGGTGATGCGACCAGCTTCGGTGTCCACGTTGTCCACGGTGGAGACCTCTTCGGTGTACTCGCGATTGTCGCGTACACGACCAACCGCGCCGCTATCTTCGGCGGACTTGCGTGGTGCCGCCAGCACGGCACCCTCGAAGTTCTCATCCAGCCCCATCACGAAATCAGCCAGGAAGCTCGTGGAGTAGTCTTCGCTTTCTTCCCCACCGATAACCAGGCCAAGGTCCGCTGCCCCGGGGGCTTCGCCTTCATAGGAGATCAGATCCGCCTGCTCCAGAGAACCAAGTGCGACGGCACGGTCTGAATCAGAGGCTTCATCCTTGGTGCTCAGCGCAGCACCCACCAGCTCACCGGCGTGCATACCCGGATTCAGGTTCTTCTCGCTGAGTTTAGCTCCTGCTGGAAGAGAATTGGCGGCGATGGACTTGGTCTCATCACCACTGTCTTGCTGCAGAATCTTGTCCGTCAGATTGACTACGCCGGTGACGTTCGCGCCCGCATCTTGTACCAGCTTGCGAGTGGAGTTGACGGTCTCAGAGTTGGCGTCAGGAGTAACAAAAAGGACCACGGACTGACCCTTCAGGTCACCACTCACCGCATCCTTGGCCACGCCGGACAAAACATCATTGGAGGCATCCACTTCGCCCTCGGCTGCCTCGCGAGAAGCCTTTTCCGCGTTCAATTCCTGCTGCACGGAGGCGCTGCTGCCACCCGGGCCACCCTCGACGTTAGGGGCGAGCGCGTAGAAGCCGAATGCGGTGCCCACAGCGATGCCGAGACCGAGACCGGCGATGACCTTTCCTGCTGATCCTTTAGACATTCTTCCCCTAACTCTTAAAGAGGTCTTGGATGCTCAACGCGAAGTTGTTCCAGGAGTTCACGAGGTTATCCATGAATCCGGAATCGCCGCTCAGGCCCACGATGAGGACGATCGCGAGGATCGCCAGGAGGATGCCGAGGATGGCCCAAAGCCAGCCGAAGCCGGTCTTGGAGACGCGGTAGAGCTCGGCCATCGCGGTGGAATCCACCAGCTTGGGGCCCACGCGCAAGCGCGAGAGCAGGGCGGATGAGGTGTTATCCCCTGCTGCATCGTTGAACAGGGTGTCCACGTCCATGGGCTCGCCGAGGTTCACCACCATGGATGCGCCGTGGTAGTGAGCCAGCAGCAGGGCTAGGTCCGTGGGGTTATCCGAGGCGGCGGGGAACGTCATGGCGCCCACGCCGAGATCTTGGATGCGGTCCAGGCCCTTCGCGTGACCATCGGGCTCGGCGGGTAGCACCACGACAGCGCCGGAGCGCAGGCCGTCGGAGGAGATTACTTCTGGATCGCCGACGATGATCTTCGGCTTGTGACCAGCGGCGATCAGCTCATCGGCGGCGGCATCCACGGCAATGATTACTGGGTCGTACTCCCGCAGGAAGTAGCGAAGGTCCTTGAGCTTGTCGCGCAGGCGTGGGTCCGGGGAGACCACGAGGACCTTGCGGTCATCCATGTCTACGTCGATCTCTGGGATGCCCAGCCCGTCGATCAACAGTGGCGCTTCGCTGCGAACGAACTCCGACATATTTCCGGAGAGCGCTTCAACATGGTCGCCGAGCTGCTCGCGTGCGTCGTTAAAGCGGCTTGCGGCTACGTCCGCATCCAGGATTTCTCCGCCGCCGATGGAGCGGTCGCCGTAGTAGAGCTTGCCTTCATCAAGGCGGCCCTTCTTGCCGTTCTTGACCTTCTTGGCGGTGTCCAGGCCTGCGTTTTCCACGAGGAGGATGCCCTGGTCCAGCATGAGCTGCGGACCGAAGTTGGGCACCTTGCCGGTGGTGAACTGGTGGACGTTTACTACGGCGGAGACTTTGGAATCGATGAGTCGCTGCGCGTAGGCGCGGGAGATATCAGGGGCATCGACGATTGCGATGTCACCTTCACTGAGCTTGGCCTTGTGGAACCCCTTCGGACCAGTCAGGTCGCGCGTGGCACCGTGGATACCGGGCAGGTCGGAGCGGGAGAAAATCATGCTCCTATTGTGGTACGTGTGTTACTGCTGTTGCGGAAGGCGCGCCGTGTTCATTGGGCGTTTTCCAAGTTTCTTGCCAGCCACTAACTATTTTCTGTGGCCTTGATGGCAGAACTAGCGAATAACTTCCTTCACCGTGCGATTCTTGGTTCCCAAAAATTGCCGCTTGAAGTACTCGTTAACGCCCGGGCTCCACTTCCCCTTGCCGAAGATCCCGGCAGCCGTCTTTGCATTCCGCGAGTTCGCTGCGCCCGCTCCTGCTTTCTTTCCATTCGGACCAGCACCTGGGCCCATCCCCATCATGGTGTTCTTGCCGTTGAAACCACCCGCCATGCCTTGCCCGCTTTTGCCTGCAGCATTTCCTGTGGCCGTTGAGTTGGTGGATCCAGCATTGCCTCCGACACCGTTATTCAGGCTGTTCATTCCGCCGTTGATGGCCCCCACACCGTTCTTACCAATCTGCGGCTGCCCACCCATCGCTCCGCGACTCTGATTCGTTCCCGATCCAGCGTGCGCACCTACATCAGATCCTGTGAGGCGCTGTGGCATTTTCGGCAGTACAGGTCCATTTCCTCCAGTGCGAGAGGTTCCGGGGTAGCCGTTGTTTAATTGTTCGACGCCACCTCTGACCGATTCGGCGCCTCCCACATTTCCTGAACGTGTCGCGTTATGTGACGCAGCTCCGGTACCGCCACGCATTCCGCTTGGATTCACTACAGTTGAATCTCCGGCAGGACTCACGGCGCCGGTTGGGCCTCCCGTGCCAGTCCCGAGATTTTGTGGTGCCACGTTTGTCGCATTCTGCGGGGCAAGTTGCGGCGCTGTGGTGTTCGCGCTGGCCGGAGACACAGTTGGATTCGGTTGAGGTGCGCCATTGGCGGTGGCTTGAGCGCGTTCACCAAGACCTTGAGCATTAGCAGGCGACACTTCGAGAGCACCTCCTTGTGGAGTATGGATTTGCGCCACGCCAGAGCTTTGAGAAATGGTTGCTTCGTCTAGCGCTCCGCCACCGGTATGCCCCATTACTGGAATGCCAAGGTTCTGCACTGGCGGGCGGAGCAATTCCAAGGATGGCTGGAGTTGCGTAGAAGCAAACGTGGCGACGGCACTTTGTTCTGCCGCAATTCGTGCAGCTTGATCCGGAATGGCTGCCGTGGAGGCTTGGATTGCGTACAGCGCATTCAGGTTGGCAATACGTACCCCGGGAAATTCCATCATTGACTGTCCCATGAGTACAGCATTTGATCCGACGATGTTTCCTGTCTTAACCACGTCATCGATGGCACTTCGGGCCATGTCGAACGAGTAACCCTCTGCAGAAGCGGCAAGGCCAGAGGAGGCACTTTGCAGAGCAGTCATGGAGGCCACGAGACGCTGACCGGCTGCGCTCCAGTCCTGGGCTGCTTGAATCGGGGCAGAATCGTTGCCTTCAAACATGGCAATGAGCGCTGCCAATGGAGTAGCTGCTTCCACCACGCTGACCGGCTGTGTGTACATCAGATTGCTGATGGGCTTGAAGTCTCGGTTCGGCTGCCTAATCTTGAACATCGACCGATCGAATTCCACATAGGAATTCATCTGATCAAATGACCCTGCTGAGAGCTTGTCTTGCAGACTAAAGGCGGAAATGTGGCTCTCGAACATTTCTTGAAGCCATTCGATGTCCCTGCGTAGACCATCAACCACATGGCTAATAGCACCTGGCTGCCCACCGAAAAACGACAAATGCTGAGAAAAGGATGATTGAAGCGAAGGTGCGGTGACAAATGTCCCATTCACTGAACTAATTTGAATCAGTGTCTGAAGTGCAGATTGCCCCTCAACTATCTGTTTTTTAACCTGTGCCATCGACTGCAGATCAAACCGAATCATTGCTCCCCCTGAACAATTCCAATGTTATTTAATACCGAATATGCGATAAGAGTGTTCCTGCAATAGTCAGGAAGACTTTCGTCTCGACCTGAAATCTCGGCGTTCAGCACAAGTTCCTTAGACCCTCCGATGGGGATAAAAACGCCCAAACATTGAAGACCCGACGGAAAACTTGGCACTTCCCTTAGTACGGATTCTGCGTTGGCCCCAACTTTTTGCTCAAGTGGACTAAAGGGAATGGCTTCAAAGTCAGTTCGCTGAGCAATGTCAATGAAGCCAACTTCCGATGTATAACTACTTTGTCCAGTTACGAACCTGCACGTCTTGATGGAAGTAGAATCAACACCCTCGATTCTGCTAAACCCCAGCTCCCCCATCCGCTCCACAACCGAATCACTGCAGATATCCGGTTCCCCCACGAATGGAGCGGCTGCGTCCCCCTCTTCCAGCTGTCCCAGAACTACCGGATCCCCCACGTATTTCTGGGACAGCCACACATATCGTTCCCAAGGACCTGCCGGTTCAGTTTCAAACCAGAGGCCTTCATGACCTTCCGGCTGCAACATTCTCCCGTCGTTCCCCTTAGTCGGAGTCCCCACTTCCGACTCGCTCGAGCTTTCACTCGGCTCCCCTTCACGACGGGCTTGGTTGTCGATTTCTATCGCACCGCAGCTCGCTAGCGTCATCCCCATAACCACTGCCACGGCCATTTTCACCCCCGCCTTGGCCGTGTAGCCGCAGATGCGTCCCCTCATTGGTGACAACCTCTCCCCTGCATTTCCTTGAAAACTTCTCTCGTGGACTCGTGCCTCTTTCCAAGCAAGCCCGCGTCCAAGAAGTGATCTAATCAGATCAATCTGAGGGTCGCCACACGAAAACTGAACATTTTCTTAGTTTTTCTAAAATCCCACGTAGACCCACATACGCGCAGGTTAATGACAGTTTTGTAATCCCAAAACTGGTCTTTCTCAATAGTCACTGAGTTAACAAGTTTTGAGTTCAAGTCGAAACTCAGCGCAGACAAACATCAGCTCCCCAGCGCTCGAAATTTACATCCCTGCGCGAAATCCTTGCGCCATCTCCAGTAGCTCCTCCGCGTGTGCTCGACCCGTTTCAGACTCGAGTCCGGCGAGCATGCGGGACAATTCCTCCACGCGCTCCTCGTCGCTCAAACGCTTGACCTCGGAAGTAACCGAACTATCGGTGGCATTCTTCGCTACGTACGCGTGTGCATCGGCAAACGCAGCAACCTGCGGCAAGTGCGTCACCACAATCACCTGATTTTCCACCGCCAGCTGCGCCAAGCGTCGGCCAATTTCTACAGCGGCCTTACCGCCCACCCCGGCGTCGACCTCATCAAAAACCATGGTGCGGCCCTTGCCCGCCAAAATGACCTCCAAGGCCAACATCACGCGCGAAAGCTCACCACCAGATGCACTGGAACCAAGAGCATTGGCGTGCCCGCCCTGAACCAGCTGGAACTCCACCTCGTCCAGGCCGTGCGGTCCGGGCTCACCGTGGGTGATATCCACGCGGATCTCCGCGGACATGTGCAGGCCCTTAATCTCCTTGGTCACGGCCTTACCGAAGGCCTCCGCAACCTTCACACGCTTGGCGGAGAGCTTCTTAGCGACATCCAGCATCGCGGACTGGGCAGCCTCAGTCTTTGCCTTGAGCTCTTCGATCGCCTCACCGGAGACATCGATCTTGCTCAAGCGCTCCCTCGCCTCATCCCGCCACGCAATAGCGCCATCCACGTCTACCGCAAACTTCCGCAACTCACGCAGCTGCTGCTGGCGCTCCAGCATCCCCTCCAACTCGTCGGGATCCGGTACATCCGCGAGCGCCTGGCCCACCTCCATCGCCACGTCACTAAGAAGCGTAGAGATCTCCCCCAGCCGGTTGGCAAGCTTCTCCAGCTGCTCGTCATCACTGCGCAAAGCACTCTCAGCCCGCGCCACCATGTCCACGGCCGTCAACACATCGGGATCCACCTCACCGGCAGAACCGTCAATCGCAGCAAGCGCCTCGCCCATTTGCGCACGCAACTCATCGGCCGCTTGCAGGCGCTGGATCTGTATCTTCAGATCCTCATCCTCCCCCGGCTGCGGATCAATAGCATCAATGGTCTCCAGCGCCCGCTGCAAGGTTTCTGTCTCCAACGCGAGTTCGCGGCGCGCCTCCACCCTGCGCTTCAGATCCTTTGCCAACTGCTTGAACGCAGCACGCTTCTCGCGGTAGACGGCAACCAGTTCCCCCAAGTTGCCGTACTCGTCCACGGCAGCCAGTTGGCGGACAGGGTCGATCAGCCGCAGCTGGTCGTTTTGCCCGTGGATGGTGATCATGCCCGCAGCGAATTCTCCGAGCACCGCCGCGGCCACCGTCTTTCCCGCCAAGTGTGCTCGTGACCGCCCTGCAGCGGTCACCGTGCGGGAGGCGATCACTTCCCCGTCCTCTACAAAGCCGCCGACCTCTTCGATGAGGTCAGAGACTTTGGGGTGAGACGTGGCGTCGAAAGAAAAAATACCGTCTACCACGGCACGGTCGGCGCCGGCACGCACGCGCGAGGCATCGGCGCGGTGGCCGGAAAGCAGGCGCAGGGAGGAGACAACCATGGTCTTACCTGCACCGGTCTCGCCGGTGACTACGGTCAAGCCAGAATCGAACTCGGCGGTCGATTCCTCGATCACACCAAGATTACGGATGTGGAGTTCTTGCAGCATATTAGCGGCGCGGACCCCTCCAACCCGTGACAGGCAGGCGGAACTTGCTCACGAGGCGGTCAGTGAACGGCGCGGAATCCAGACGCACCCAGCGCACGGGCTGTGGGCCACGGCGGATCTCCACGCGGGCGCCCGGAGGCATGTGGATCTGGCGGAAGCCGTCCATCACGGCCGTCGCTGGCGAGGTCATCGGATTGGTTTCCACGGCAACAGAGGAGTTAGGAGAAACAACCAGCGGGCGGCTAAACAGAGCATGTGCATTGGAAGGAACCACAAGAATGGATTCCAGCTCCGGCCACAGCACGGGGCCACCTGCGGAAAACGCATAGGCCGTGGAGCCAGTCGGCGTGGATACCAGCACGCCATCGCAGCCGAAGGAGGACACCGGACGCTGGTCGATCTCCAGGATCGTATCCAGCACGCCCTGGCGGTTCAGGTTCTCCACCGAGCACTCGTTGAGCGCCCAACCGGTTCCCAGTACGCGGCCGTCGCCATCGCGCACGGTGATGGCCAATGTCATGCGGTCTTCCACGTGATAATCGCGGTCGATAACCCGATCAATGGCCTCTTCCAGCGAATCCTGCTCCCACTCGGCCAAAAAGCCGATGTGGCCCATGTTTACGCCCAGAACGGGCACGTCCGCGGAGTGTGCGATGTCTGCGGCACGCAGGAACGTACCATCGCCGCCCAGCACCAGCACCAGCTCCACTCCGGTGGCGGCTTCCCGCGTGTGACCATAGCGCTTGAAGCGCCCCAGGATCTCATGGCGAGCCACCGGCGCGGGATCGGCCGTAGCCATCACACGCACGTCAATCCCGCCTGCCTTCAGACGCGACGCCGCCTCTGCCGCCAACCCCAAGTTCTCATGGACACCGGTGTGCGCCACCAACAAAACCTCACGAGATTCCGTCATTGCGGGCCCTCCTTAATCGCCGTGTCCACCATCGCGTCCAGCTCGTCCATCGTCGGCATGCTTGCCCCTCCATCTTTCACCAGCCACAGGAAAAACTCGACATTCCCGCTAGGACCCGGCAGTGGAGAGGCAACCACACCCTTCGTTGATAAACCATACTTCATTGCCGCGACAGCGATGTTCCTGGTCACCTCCGCGCGCAATTGCGCACTGCGCACCACTCCACCGCTGCCCAGGCGGTCTTTACCCACCTCGAACTGCGGTTTCACCATTGGTAGCAAGTCTGCGCCCTCGCGCATGCACGCCGCAATTGCAGGCAAAACCAGCTCAATGGAGATAAAAGAAAGATCGCCGACCATCAGATCCGCGGTGTCTCCCAAGATCTCCGGGGTCAGCGTGCGCACGTTCGTCCGGTCGTGCACCACCACGCGGTCATCATTCTGCAGGCGCCAAATCAGCTGGCCGTAGCCCACGTCCACCGCATGCACCGCACGCGCACCGCGATCCAAGCAGACGTCCGTAAACCCGCCGGTCGAGGCCCCTGCATCCAGCACCACTTTGTCGTTGACGCTCACACCCATCGGCTCAAATGCCTCAAGCGCGCCCAGCAGTTTGTGCGCACCGCGCGAGGCCCACCGGTCGTCATCAGATTCGCTCACTTTGATGGAAACATTGCCGTCCACCCCGGTCGCAGGCTTATTCGCCGACATCCCGTTGACGGTCACACGCCCCGCCTTGATCATCTCCTGCGCGTGCTCCCGGCTGCGGGCGATCTTCCGCTTCACCAGCTCAGCGTCCAATCGCTGCAGCTTGGGACCTTTTTTCGCCATGCTTAGCCTCGCCCCAGCGCTTCATTGACGATGCGGTGGGCCTGCTCCAGCATCTCGACTTCCTCCGCGCCGTCCACGTCACGGGCCAGCAGTTCGTCGACCGCCGTGGCCAACTCTTCTTGTCGCTGTTGTGGGGTCTTGTTCTCGTCTTCTTGTCGACGCCGACTCTGATCCGCCAGCGCCCCCGGATTCATCCCGCTCATCTATCGCCACGCTCCGATAGCGCGCTGAGCCTCATCATCAGCGGCAACGATGTCAATGTCTGCAATATCCACGCCTCGATCCAGCTGTTCCCACACAAGTGGGGCGGCCACGGCAACAGCTTCGGCGGCCATGAGCGTGGCGTCGGAAGAAGACTCCCCAGAGGACACGGAAACAGTGACCTTCCCGGATCCGGCTCCCGCGGCGTCCACGTCTGTAGAAACCTCAGCTGACCAACCTTCCAGGTGGTCGCGCATGTTCGCTGCGATGAATGTAGGGCGATGCGGGGTGCTTAACAATTCGCGGTGCCCAGAGACTCCGGTGACGGTGCAAAGCGTGTCGTAACCGGCGGCGATACCACCGGCAATGTCCGTGTTGAGACGATCGCCCACCACGAGAGGGCGCTCGGAATTGAGCCGCTCGGCAGCCACCCGGAACATCTCAGCTCCGGGCTTGCCAGCACTCGAAGGCTGCACGCCAGTGGCGCTGACCACGGCAGCGACCATGGAACCATTGCCCACCATAAAGCCACGCTCGGTCGGCAGAGTGGTATCCAGGTTGGACGCAACGTAGGTAGCGCCGCGTTGAATCGCTAGGGCACCCTCTGACAAACGCGCCCAGTTGTTGTCCGGGCTGTGACCTTGAAGTACTACGTCTGGCTGGTCATCGGCAGAATCCACCACGGTGAATCCAGCCTCGCGTGCAAGATCTTTGAAGGATTCGGCGCCAATCACAAATGCCTTGGCATCGGTGGTCCCCAGCTGCTCTGCAGCCAGGGTACATGCTGCTTGGGCACTGGTCATGACTTGATCTGCAGTGGTTGGAAAACCAATCTCCGAAAGGTGATCCGCGACTGCCTGCGGCGAACGCGAGGCATTGTTGGTCACGTACATCACGCGACGTCCCTTTAGTCCTTCTGCAGCACCTTCCACGGGACGACCGCCTTCGAAGACGGTGCCGTCGAGGTCTACGAGGAGGGCATCGTAGCGATCAAGCAATGCTAACGCCATGGGTTTTACTCCGATTCTGAGGCGGATTCTCCGTTGAGGGCGGCAATTCGGTCCTCGATGTCCATCAGGCCTTCGGTATCCAGCTCAGCAGACTTCCGGAACCACTCGATAGCTTCATCGTCACGTCCCACAAGTTCGAGAGCATCTGCATAGGCATAGTACAGACGCAGTCGGTTGACCTCTGGCACATCCGGCAGCTCGAGAACGTCCTGGAGCGTGATCAGTGCGGCGTCCTTGTCATCCAAGTCATGATGCGCCCCAGCCACGACAATGGCGAGCTCAACTCGAGATTCTGGATCCAACTCTTCCACATCATGTTCACGACTGACCTCGAGGGCCTTCTCGGGGCGTCCCAGCCCACGCTCAGCGTCAGCCAGTACTGCGAGGAGGCCGGCACCGCCCGACATGCGGCGGGCCGCGCGAAGCTCAGAGATGGCCTCCTTCCACTCGCCTGCGTGGTAGGCAGCGATGCCGTTAGTTTCGCGGGCGACGGAAACGCGACCAGCACGGTCCTTTGCTGCTCGGGCGTGCTCCAGCGCCTTCTGCGGCTCTTCATCTAGGAGAACAGCAGTCATGATGAGATGCTTTGCCACCATGTCCGCGTTGTCCTTGGCTAGACTGCGCAGCTCCTGGCGTACCGATGGATCCAACTCCTTGGGATCGATGTCCGCCGGAACTGCTGGCTCATTGATCCGCTTGTTGATCCGCTCTTCGCGGTAGCCGGAACGCTGCGGTCCGGACTGCTGAGCCCGGTTGGCACCACCACGGTTTGCGTGCTGGAATCCACGGTCATCGCTACGGCGGTCATTACCGCGACGGTCGTCACGGTTGCCACCACGTCGGTCGTCCCGCTTGAAGTCACGGCCACCACCGCGACGATCATCCCTGTTGAAGTCGCGGCGACCACCGCGACGATCATTACGGCGATCATCATCGTTGAAACGACGGCCGCCACGGCGCTCGTCTCCGCCGCGTGCGCCACGATTGTCGCGGTTGTCTTCCCGTCCTCGGTAAGCACGATCATCATCGCGTCCGCGGTATCCTCGGCGGTCATCGCGACGATCAACATTGTTGAAGCGACGGCCTCCACCCCGACGGTCGTCACCACCGCGTGTGCCTCGATTGTCGCGGGCTTCGTCACGTCCCCGATTGCCACGACGGTCATCACGGTCGCCAAACGAGCGACGATCGCCATCTCGGTCATTGCGACCTTCAAAGCGTCGACCGCCGTCACGATTACCTCGGTAGGAACCGCTCCCCTGACGGTCGCCACGGGACCGGTCCCTGTCACGGCGGTCCCGGTCACCACCGCGGTAGCCGCCACGGAGGTCACCGTCCTTGCGTTGAGTTCCCCCACTTCGGCTGTTGAATCCGCGACCACCTGAATTGTTGGATCGCTGACCGAACGAACGACGATTCCCCTCGTTAGCGGATTCGTCCTTCGCGTCTTCGTTGTATTGAGACATGCAACAACCTTTCACTGTTTAGTTACTGCTTTGACCATTGTAGTAGTTGGTCAAGACATCAATGGACACGCAACCAGCAATGCTCGTTCCATGGCCGAAAATCACTGGAAAATCAGCATAAACACAAAAAGAGTGTGCGAGTACCTAGGTTGTCAACTGTCTCAAGGAATTACTTAACAGTTCACAACTTACGTACTCGCACACCCTATATTTAAATTTTTGATGCCGGCGGTGACCTACTCTCCCACACCCTCCCAGGT
>NZ_JADGIT010000006.1:0-111599 GCF_015233855.1 Corynebacterium sp. ED61
CAAGGAATAATGGAAATCAAGGCACATGCCTAGGAACAAAACCTAGGGCACTTCAAGTGACTAGTGCGAACTTGATCGCAAACATTGCCAAGGCCATGACACCGATAATTCCTATGAATGGTCCCCACAAGATGCTTGAAACCCAACCTGGATAGAGGACATCGCCACGGATCACATGATTGGTGCTGAGCACTCCGAACAACACAATTGCCAAGGTGAGCAAGCCTGACGTCGACGAGACCACAACGGCTTCCCAAACCAACAACGCATACCGTTGTGCAACCGACCCACCTGATCGCCGGAGCACAATACTGTCGCTCCGCAATCTCGGCGCCAAGACGCACAACGATCCCAGCGCCGCGATGAGCGGTGGCGCAAAAACAGGGGTCAAGAACAGAAACAACATTGCCGTGCTGTCAACGCTGACACCGTCGAATTCCTTCATCATCAGGTTGATCGGTGGCGATGGCTGCGGGCAGGTCTTGCCCAATTGCTCGAAGTCGCTGGGCATGAGGTCACTCAGTCTTCCACGCCTACCGAGCTCATCGACGTTTTCATCATCGACGGGGACAGCCGTGCCATGCGGACCTGTAACCGAATAGCTATTTCACAAAGCTCCACGCTTTATTCAGACGAAGCCACATCGATGCAATTAGATGCGCCCTAATCTCACAATGAATCCACAATCCGCGAAATCTTGTGAATAAACGCCTACCTACAAATCCTCACGCAGCCAACCCCAACCGCTAAATAAACAGCAGCAGAGACAGCGCCATCACAGCCATGCCCGCGATCAGCCCATAGATTGCAGCATGGTGCTTGCCCGTAGAAATAGCCGCGGGCAGCAGCTCATCCAGGCTGATGAAGACCATGATTCCCGCCACCACTGGAAAAATAATCCCCAGAGCCAGCGGCCCCATTAGTGGCATCAGCAGCAGGAAGCCCACCAGCGCGCCCAGAGGCTCGGCCAGCCCGGATAGTGTCGCCCACCAGAAAGCCTTGCGCCGATCACCCGTGGCTTCGCGCACTGGCACACCGATCGCAATGCCTTCCGGAATGTTGTGGATCGCAATCGCCACCGCCACCGGAAGCGCAATAGTCAGATCCTCCAACCCAGAGACAAACGTCGCAAAACCCTCCGGGAAATTGTGAATACTGATGGCCATCGCAGTCATCACACCGGTTTTCATCATCGCGGATCCCCGCGCACCGCTCTTCTTCCCCGCAGCACCCTCCGGCTCGTGCGGATTGACCTCCTCGGGCACTAACCGGTCAATCACACCGATCACCGCAATGCCCACGAAGAAAGCCCCCACTGCCAGCCAGTTTGCAGGGCGCTCCCCCATGTCCTGCCGCAAGTGGTCAATGCCCTGTGGCAGCAGCTCCATCATCGAAACGTAGAGCATCACGCCCGCAGAAAAACCCAGCGAGGTCGCGAGGAAGCGTGTGGTCGTCGAGCGCTGAAGCACAGAAATCAGCCCGCCGATGCCCGTGGCCAAACCGGCAAACAGCGTCAGTCCAAAAGCCAGCGCGAAACTGCTCGCATCAATGCCCGCGGCAAAGCCCATGGAATGCTCCCCTTGAATAAAGCAACAGAAATACTCGTCATCATCACAGTACCGAACCCGCAGCTAGGCTGAACAACACACTTCACGCACCACCGTTTCCAACCTCGCGAAAGGGCAACTCCATGTCCCATTCCGATCGCCACATCGTCGATGCCGCCGTCCAGCAACTCGTGGACATCTACGAGCGCTCCTGCAGCGTCGCCAGAACTGCCCTCGAGACCGGCAATTATGACGGATATGATGCCGTTCGCTACCCCAAACTCATCGTTGACGTGCAGAAATGGCAGCCCATCGATCGTTCGGAGCCTTTCGGATACGTGAACGAAGGTGGCACTTATTCCGCCGTCATCTCCCACCCCAGCATCATCCGCAGCTATCTCACGGAACAGCTCACCCGCCTGACCTCGAACTATAAGTGCGAGGTGACGGTGTTGGCGTCGGATAAAAAAATCCCGCCGGAGTACATCGACGGCATTGAAGGAATCAACGAAGCCCGGCGCGCCGGCGACGTCAGCGACATCATCCCACGGCCCTCCCTCGACGATGTTGATGACGCGATCATCGACGGCCACTGGGACGTTTTCCACGCCGCCGAAAAGCCGCTGTTCCACTTCGGCCCCGAGCGCTTCGACATCGCCTGTCAGCGCATTCGTCACTACACCGGCATCAGCGCCGCCAGCGTGCAGAAGTTCATCCTGTTCACCAACTATGCGATGCACACCAGCGAATTCGTGAATTTCGGCGTGCAGCAGATCGCCCGCGAGGGGTCCCGGTATACGTCGTTGCACATGCCGGATGGTCGGAAAATCACCAGGTCGCAGGCCCTAAAGATTGTTGCCGACGACGCCACACTCAACCTCGAATCCGAATTTCAAATGCCGCGCTACGACCTGGTGGCCGATGATGGCAGCGGCATCACCATGATCAACATTGGCGTGGGCCCAGCGAACGCGAAGACCATCACGGATTCGCTGGCGGCGCTGCGGCCGGAGGCGTGGATCATGATTGGCCACTGCGCGGGCCTGGACGCGCGCATGCGGATCGGCGATCTGATTCTGGGCAATGCCTACCAGCGTCACGATCACATCTTGGAGCGCTACATTCCCTCGGCCGTGCCGATCCCCGCGGTGCCGGAGGTTCAGCGTGCGCTGGAGGCGAGTGTGGATGAGATTTATGGCGATGACCAGCAGCTCATGCGTACTGGCACGGTGATTTCCACCGACGATAGGAACTGGGAGTGGCACACGCAGAAGGATCTGTGGGAGTGGCTGCGCGGATCCACGGCGGTGGCGGTGGACATGGAAAGCTGCACGTTGGCGGCCAATGGTTACCGGTACCGCGTGCCGTATGGAACGTTGCTGAGTGTCTCTGACCTGCCACTTCACGCCGTGCCGAAGCTGCCTGCTGGGGCGCAGGCGTTCTACTCGAACTCCAAGCAGGCGCACGTGATGTGTGCGGTGCGGGCGATGGAGACGCTGGCTGAGGCGCCGGAGCGGCTGCGGACGCGCAAGCTGCGCCGCGCGATTGGCGAGGTACCGTTCCGGTAAGACTCCGGTAGCTGGCGGTAGGGCGCCGCCGCGCAGATCTAGTCGGAAAGCCTGCCGGCCCGGAATACCCTGAAGTTCTGCAACAGGAAATTCAGCACCGTCGCCACGGCTTGGGAGACAAACCAGGCCCAAAAGCGATAATGCGGAAAGGAATCGAGTTGGCGTCGTAAAAGAAAACCGACCAACACCGCAGCGTCGAAACAGACAAGGCACACCACGGCGGTGCGGCGCTTCTCCCTAGAGGGTCGATGGCGGCTGGCGGAGCAATCCATCACGCCGGTGGACAAGCCTGGCGTCGTGCATCTGAACTACACGGCCGCGCGCGTGCAACTGGTGGCGTCGGGCAGAGGAACGGTAACCGTCACCCATCCGGACGGCAAGCGCGAGGTGCACCACGTTTCTTCCGACGGCACGCTCGACCTCGTCCGCGCTTCCAAGTCGCGCTCTGAGGTTATCGATATCGAGGTCTCTAAAGGGCTCACGATCTACTCGTTGACCTTTGGATAGAGCGCCTCACTGGCCGGGGATCACCCCATGGCTAAGGGTAGAAAACAACCCGCTGGCGGGGCATGGAATAAAGTGGATCCGTCTACAAAAACATCGAAAAGTTAGCCGCTGAATGAACCAACTCCGCCGCATCACTGTCACATCTCGCGATGCTTCTGACCCGCATGGCAGCAGCCCTCAAAGCATCTCGCGGGATCGCCGCAACGCCGTGGCTTTCCGCTGGGTAGCCGCGCTGCTGGCGCTGGTGGCAGTGACGTGGTCGCTGTTCACATCCACCGGGATCCGTTATCGCCTGGATACGGACGTCTACCGCCTGGGCGCACAGCGACTTTTGGACGGCCAGGACCTGTACTCCGGATCCTTCCTCATCAGCGATGACATTTTCCTGCCCTTCACTTACCCGCCGATCTCCGCGCTGGCGTTCGTCCCGTTGACTATTTTCACTGCTCACGGGGCATCGTTGGTCTTTGGAATCGTCAACATCGCTGCAATCGCTGGCATCGTCTGGCTGCTGCTTACTCATCTCGGTCGCCTGCCCGCCACGACTGTCCGTTGGCTCGTGGTCTTCCTCACGGGCGCGCTGATTTTCTTCGGGCCTGTGGCTTCCACGTTGAACTATGGCCAGGTCAACCTGATTTTGGTGTTGATGATTGTGCTGGATGCGACCGTGGTGCCGCCTCGTTTCCGCGGCATTCTCACCGGCCTGGCCACCGCGTTCAAGCTCACTCCGGCGGTGTTTGGCTTGTGGTTCTTGCTCCGCAAGGACGTCCCCTCGATCCTTCGCATGGGCGTATCTGCCCTGGTCGCCACCGGTACTGGGTTCCTCTTTCTGCCCGACGCCTCTATGCGCTACTGGTTTGGCACTCTCCAGAAGACCGATCGCATTGGAGGGCTGGGGTATTCCTCTAACCAGTCGTTCAATGGCGAGCTGTGGCGCCTAGGCGTGCGCACTGCAGACGCCGGTACCGCCTGGTGGCTACTTTTGGTGGGCATCGCGCTGGTGGCCACCGTCGCGGTGATGATCCGCCTTTTCCGCAGGGGCTTGCCGGTGCTGGCTTTGTGCGTCAACGCGTTCTTCGGACTGCTGGCCAGCCCAGTTTCTTGGGATCACCACTTTGTGTGGGTGGCGGTGTTCGTGGTGGTACTGGGAATTTATTGGTGTGATCCAGCTTCCCGGCCGGAGGGTGTGTGGACTCCTGCGCAGCTAAAGCTGCTGGCTGGCCTCGCGATCAGCGGGATTGTGTGTTGCGCGGTGTCCCCCCGAACAGTCGCGCCCTCCAGCAGAAATGTGGAACAGGAGTGGAATATTTTCTGGCACGTGCTGGGCAATGCCTACATGTGGTGGATGATTGCCGCGTTCGTTGTGCTGTGGTTGGTGGCCTCACCTCGGCATTTTCGTGCCGAGGCTGCCCCAGCTCGCTCTGCTTAAGAGGACTGGTTGTAGCGGCGGATAGCCAGTGGGCAGAAGATCACCACGAACACGATGATGCCGCCAAACACCGCGATCAGCGGGTTCTGCATTGGCCAGGAATCAGGCACGGGTGCATCACCCAGGTTGCCGAACAGCTGACGCGTGGCCTGCACCAGCGAAGACACAGGGTTCCATTCCGCGAAGACCTGCAGCACCTTGGGCATGCTGTCGCTAGGCACGAAGGCGTTCGATAGGAACGTCAATGGGAACAGAACCATGAATGTCGCGGAGTTCATCGCCTCCACGGACTTCACCATCAGTCCCAGCCACACCAGGACCCAAGAGAAGGACCAGCTGAAGATCAGTAGCAGGCCGTAGCCCGCGAGGAATCCCCCGATGCCAGATTCCGGGCGCCATCCTACGGCCAGTCCGGTCAGCACCATGACCAGCAGCGATACGGCGTTGAGCAGCAGGTCCGTGAAGGTGCGGGCAAACACCACAGCGGAGTTGCTCATGGGCAGCGTGCGGAAGCGGTCAATCAGGCCGTCCTTCTTGTCCTGCACCATGAACATGCCACTGAAGGTCGCGCCGAAGATGGCCGTCTGCGCGAAAATGCCCGCCATCAGGAAGTTCGTATAATCCGTACCCGGCACGTTGATGGCACCGCCGAATACCTGGCTGAACAGCACCACGAACATGATGGGCTGCAGCACTGCAAACACGATGACATCGGGGGTCCGCTTAGCGCGGATGATGTTGCGCGTGGTGACCGCGCGCACGTCATTTAGCCATTGACTCATTGTCCTTCACCGGCCTTTCCACCCGTGAGCTGCAGGAACACGTCATCCAGGCTGGGGCGTGCCAAGCCTGCATCGTGTACTGCGATGTCGTTGTCTTTTACTCCTGCCAGCAGCAGTTGCAGCGCCGAGGTGCCGTCGTGCACCTGCGCGGCCACGGTACGGTCCTGTACGGAAACTGCGTCCTCGCTGTTGGCCACGCCAGCTACCAGGCGTCGGGCAATCTCCACATCGTCGTTGTCCACAACGGTGACGTACACGCGCTGCCCACCCACGCGAGTCTTCAGCTCGTCGGCGGTGCCTTCTGCGATGACCTGTCCGTGGTCCACCACGCTAATCTCATCGGCCAGCGCATCGGCTTCCTCGAGGTACTGGGTGGTCAGCAGCAAGGTGGTGCCGCGGCTGACTCGATCGCGAATCACGTCCCACAAAGCCAAGCGGGCGGCCGGATCTAGGCCGGTGGTTGGCTCATCTAGGAAGAGGATCTTCGGGTCATTGACCAGCGACGCAGCCAGGTCAGCACGCCGGCGCATGCCACCAGAAAAGCCTTTGATTGGCCGGTTCGCGGCCTTTTCCAAGGTGAAAATCTCCAGCAGCTCGTCCGCCCGCGCCTTGGCGCGCTTGTCCCCGAGGTGGAACAAGCGGCCGATGAGAATCAGGTTCTCGCGGGCGGTGAGCTCCTCGTCGATCGTGGCGTACTGCCCCGACGCGCCGATGATCTTGCGCACGTCATCCGGCTGCTTCATCACGTCTAGACCCGCAACGGTGGCCTGCCCCGAGGTGGGCTTGATGAGGGTGGTCAGCACCTTCACTGTGGTAGTTTTTCCCGCACCGTTGGGGCCGAGTAGTCCACGAACGGTGCCTTCTTCGACGCTAAGGTTCAGACCGTCTAGCGCTCTGACCTCGCCTTTCTTAGCTGAATATATCTTTCGCACATCGCGAAGCTCAATGAGAGACATGCCAATCAATTTACCGCAGCCCAAGACATCGCGGCCTACTCACAGTTTCCGCTCCGCGGTCATTGCCACATTTTTGCCCGTCTCTTCCAAGAACTTCGCAGGTCATACCGCATGAATCTCAGAGGATTCCTGCCTGAAAACTCCACTGAAAATGGGGATAGGATCACCACTCATTCTCAGCTTTATCTCAGGTTCGCGGGTTGAAATAATCTTTATCAATCCCCTTCCCTACCGTCTCGCGCCATGTTGAGTAGATAGGTCATCCTCCGCACGAAGCCAGGCCGGATTGTAAACCCTCTCTTTGGATTTTCAAGAAAAGATTTTCATCATGAACCACACCATGCAGCCCTTTGTCGCCGTTGAACAGATTATGGGCCTTCCGTTTTCCCTGCACATCCGCCCGGCTCTTCGAGCAACCTCCAATTACGGCCTGATTAGTGAAAAGAATTGGCGGGCCGGTCTCGAGCAGCGTCTCGTGGATGCCTCCGAGTCCGTGTGGAGCACTCTTCGGGAGTTCGACGCCATCTTCTCCCGATGGAAGCAAGATTCAGACATTAACCGCTTAGCCCGCGGCGAGGACATGTCCCAGCTGGATTCTCGTGTCGCTACCTGTTTTGAGCTGGCACAACAGGCCAAGGAGGTGACCCGGGGATACTTCGAAGCGTTTGTGACTGAAGGGTCGGATCTGGTCTTTGATCCCACGGGCTTGGTCAAGGGCTTGGCCATGGAGGTGGCCAGCGAGCACCTCAAACCACTGAAGGCTGACGGGTTGACTTGGTGCCTGAACGGTGGCGGCGATGTGTTGGTGGGCGGAGCGAATGAACACTGGCCGTGGACCGTAGGTATTGAAAGCGCCGAGGATCCGAATTCCCTGTTAGGGACGGTCACGCTATACGAGGGAGCGGTGGCTACCACGGGCACCTACGCGCGGGGCAACCACCTGTACCGGCCAACGCCTGTGGACTCCCGCACCTATGACTTCGGAGATCTCAGCGATGCAGCCCAGCAGGAGGTTAGCCAGCACGAAGGGGCAATCTCCGTGTTCGGCCCGTCGATTACCTGGGCTGACATTTGGGCGACGGCTCTGTTCGTGGGCGAGCAAGATCTGGCTCAGTCCATGCTGGAGTGGGACATGGGCTACGGCGTGGTCTGCGATCAGCGTGAGAGCGTCGCTGCCCGTGGCGATGCTGTACTCGACGAAGCAGGGCGTGGCGGAGCGACGAACAACGCTGAGACTGCGGACGTAGAGACTGTGGTGGCTTAGAGCCACCCATTATCTTCGGCGGCCCGCACGGCAGCGTGACGATTGCCTGTCCCCGTCTTTGGAATCAGAGATAACATGTGATTTCTCACTGTTCCTGAAGATAAGTGCAGTTCATTTGCTATTTCGCTGATGCTCCCACCATGTCGTGCCACCTGACACACCTCGGTTTCTCGCTCGGTCAAAGGATTGGCTGGGGTGAACAATGAATCCTCAGCGAGCGTGGGATCCACCACTCTCAGTCCGGACGCCACCCGTCTAATAGCTTCGGCCAGCTGCGCCGGCGGGGTGTCTTTGACGATGAACCCGCTGTCACCTTCCTGCAGGGCTCTGCGCACATAACCGGGCTTGCCAAATGTGGTGACAATCGACGAGCGCACCCGCGGGGCACGCTTCTTCAGCACGTCGCTGGAAGCCGCGGAGACCACCCTTGCACTGATCTGCAGTAACGATAACGCGGCATGAGCTCGCTTCAGCGTGCCGAACAGTATTCGTCACGGCCTCCCGCAATACCCAAGAATATAGCTGCGCATTCACGCCGCTGATGTGTTGGGCAGAGTCTGGGTTGGGCAGGTCTGCTTGTATCCCAGCGGTTTCCATCGCCCGCTGAGCTGCAGAAACCTCTCCAGCAAAGTCTGGCCTTTCGATACGAGTAACTGTGGAGCGCACCTTTGCCAAGGCGGTGCGGAAAAGATGCACGATCTCTTCCAACTCTGCGCGAGCCACTTTAGGGTCGTTATCCACGACCGCCCGCGTAGCTCTGCCTTGAGGTTAATCACGGTCAGCGAGTGTCCCAGGAGATCTTGAACGTCTCGCGCTAATCGTTCACGCTCCTGGAGAACGAAGAGGTTCTGTTCGTCGCGCTTTCGCTCATCACCAAAATCAACTGCCAAGGCTAAAGGCACGATCACGGCAGAGGAACTGGCCACCAGCAGCATGTAGGTGGCAAAGAGTGGATCATCCTGAAACTCCAGAAAGATGACCAGCAGAGACACCGCCGCGACGGGGAACATTGCGCGGAACAAGATGACCACGCATTACCTAGTCAGCAATTGGGAACCAGTCATCGGGGTTAGCGCCAGCTGCCTCCCCCATCCTGTGGTCTGCTCCACCACAGTGGTTCCCACCGTGGATACCGCTGCGGTAATGCCGCCGTAGACGGCCATGCCCACCATCGCGTAAGCAGTGACGTTGCCGTGCTTCATCATCTCCGCCCCCTAATCCTGTAGCGACCCGAACAAGAGAAAGAACAGGAGGGGCGAAAACATAGAAAACACGAGGTTGGAGATATTAGGCAGATGTCTTTTCAGGTTCAGCACCGTGAACGTGAGGCGGTCACCATCTTGAATTACTTCGGTGACCCCAGCAGGCAGGTCTTCCCCGCTTGCCCACGTGCTCATCTGGCGTTCGGGTCCATGCCAGCGGTGGGTTCGTCCAGAATCAGCAGGTCAGGTGAGCCGAGGATCGCCAGCGCCTGACGGACTCGCTGCTTCTCGCCGCCCGAACAACGCTTGACGGCCTGCTTGGCGAGATGCGTAAGGTTGGTTTCCGTTGTCACTTCGTCCACATCGCGGGGCTTGGGGAAGGTGGGGGCGATCATGCGGATCGTATCCTTGACGGAAAGGTCCGGTAGCAGCCCACCAGTGTGCAGAACCACGCTGACCTTGCATTTCGCGACTGCTTCGCGGGGCTTGGGCCGAACAGAACCTCTTGGTTGCCGTATCTACTGTGCATGCAGCTGGATTCGTGCTTTACAGCTTCGCCCGGCGCACGCGGTGTGGCGGACGTAATCCGTCACGACTTGAGCATGACGTTTGTCATGGGTGTGGTGGCTGCTTCCCCGAAGCCATTTCTCCACCCCGCTGCCTTGCGGGGCCAAGTGAAAAAGTGGCGAGGAACTTTTTCTGTTCCTCGCCACTTTGATGCTGTGGAGCATAGGAGAATCGAACTCCTGACCTCCTGCTTGCAAAGCAGGTGCTCTACCAATTGAGCTAATGCCCCGAATCTTCATTCGAAGTGTTCGAATGGTGGGCCTAACAGGACTTGAACCTGTGACCTCTTCGTTATCAGCGAAGCGCTCTAACCGCCTGAGCTATAGGCCCTTCGAACAAGAAAGTACTCTACCCAGCCTTGAGGTGTTTACCAAATCGGCTGGTCAAAAGGCTATTCGCTGCGCTTGCTCACGGTGATGCGCAGCCCGCCCACAAGCTTCGCAGACAGGTTGTACACCACTGCCAAAACGGGCGCCAGCAAGCTGAAAATGATCACTTCAATGATGCCCACCGTCAACACGATGCCGAAGTACTCTGCGCTGCCAAACGATCCCATACCCGTGAGATCCCCGAGAAGAGAATTCAGGTTGTCCCACACGCCTGCGATCCCCAACAACGCGTAGATCACGGCGGATGCCACCAGTACGATCACCAACAGGCACACGTTCACCGACGCGCCCAGTTTCAACGCGCTGAGCGGGTTGATATATGCAAGGGTGCGCTCCTCCGGGTCTGTGACTCGAGCTGACTCCCGCAAGGTCTCCATCACACCGGGCTTCTTAGTTGGGACACCAGGTTTCTCGGCTGAGACATCTGCCTTGGCCGCCACAGTCTCCTGATTGTTCATTACAGGCAACTTTTTCTCGCCGGCAGAGGCGGCAGCGGCACTACTCGAAGTCTCCTTCGAACTCTTCGCAGCCTTCGGAGCGGCAGCCTTCTTTGGGTTGGCACCAGCTTCCGGCTTCGCAGCCTTCACTTCCTTCGCCCCAGCTTCCTTAGAGACCTCTCCATCCTTGTACGGGTTAGAGCTTTCCTTATCTTTGCCGTCCGGACCGGGGCTGTGGAAAGTCATGGGCTACTTCTCCTTCTCCTGCGCCTTTGCCTCAGCGTGTTCCTCAACTTCTTCTTCGATGTTGCGGTCCACAGCCAGCAGTTCCACATCCTTGCCCAGATCAACCAGGCGCACGCCCATCGTTGCTCGAGAGGTGCTTCGGATCTGCCTGACTTCGGTGCGAATCACGCCACCCGCAGACGTCATGGCCAGGATCTCGTCATCGTTAGAGACACACAATGCGCCGATGAGCTTGCCGCGCTTTGGATCGTACTTAAACGTCACTACGCCCAGGCCACCACGGCCCTTAGCTGGGTATTCATCCATTGGCGTGCGCTTGCCGTAACCACCGGAAGTAGCCACGAACAACTGGGATCCTTCGCGAACAACAGTCAGCGCCAGCAGTTGATCCTCGCCGCGGAAACGCATGCCCTTCACACCGGCGGTGGCGCGGCCCATTGGGCGCAGCGTTTCGTCATCGGCAGTAAAGCGCATGGCCTGTCCCTCTTCAGAGACCAGCAGGAGGTCGTCCTCGTCAGTGCACAGCTGGGCACCAACCAGGCGGTCGTCCTCGTTCAGGTTGATGGCGATCAAACCGCCGGAGCGTGGGGAATCGTAATCCGTCAGACGGGACTTCTTCACACGTCCGTGTGCAGTTGCCAGCACCAGGTACGGAGCGTCTTCGTAGCTCTGAATCTGGATGACCTGAGCGATCTGCTCGCCCGGCTGGAACTCCAGCAGGTTCGCTACGTGTTGACCGCGCGCAGTACGCGATGCTTCTGGCAATTCGAAGGCACGCAAGCGGTAAACACGACCAAAGTTGGTGAAGAACAGCACCGTGTCATGCGTGGAACAGACGAAGAAGTGGCGCACCACATCGTCTTGTTTCAGCTCTGCACCGCGCACACCCTTGCCACCACGGCGCTGGCTGCGGTAGCTATCCACCTTGGTGCGCTTGGCATAACCCGTTGAGGTAATGGTGATCACCACGTTCTCGCGTGCGATCAGATCTTCCTCAGATACCTCGCCAGCTGCAGCGATGATCTGCGTGCGCCGCTCATCGCCGTACTTGTCCACAATCTCCTTGAGCTCATCGTGAACTATGGTGCGCTGGCGCTCCTCGGAGGCCAAGATGTCCTTCAAATCCGCGATGGTCTCTTCGATTTCTTGCAGCTCATCCATGATCTTCTGGCGCTCAAGAGCGGCCAGACGGCGCAACTGCATGGCCAGGATGGCATCGGCTTGAATCTCATCGATATCCAACAGATCCATCAGGCCTTCGCGTGCCACATCGACGGTCGCGGACCGACGAATCAGGGCGATGACCTCGTCCAACATGTCCAGTGCCTTGACCAAGCCGCGCAAGATGTGGGCGCGTTTTTCAGCCTCGTCCAAACGGTACTGGGTACGGCGAACGATAACGTCGATCTGGTGATCCACGTACAGGCGGATCATCTGATCCAAGCGCAGGGTGCGAGGCACGCCATCGACGATGGAGAGCATGTTCACGCCGAAGCTGGTCTGCAGCTGGGAGTGCTTGTACAGATTGTTCAGCACCACGCGAGGGATCGCATCGCGCTTGAGCGTAACCACGATGCGCATGCCGACGCGGTCGGAGGACTCATCGTCGATCTTCGAGATGCCTGCGAGCTTGCCGTCGCGCACCTGCTCCGCAATGTTGTAGACCAAGTTATCCGGATTGACCTGGTACGGAAGCTCCGTGATGACGATGGTCTGGCGGCTGCCTTCTTCCTCGATGCTGGTCACACCGCGCATACGGACGGAACCACGGCCGGTGCGGTAGGCATCATCGATGCCTTTATCGCCAACAATCAGACCAGCGGTTGGGAAATCCGGACCCTTGACGCGAGCCATGCAGGCTTCGAGAGCCTCGGCCTCTTCTGCATCGTGGTTGTCCAGCATCCAGTAGATGGCCTCGGCCAACTCGTTCAAGTTGTGCGGAGGAATGTTGGTAGCCATACCCACAGCGATACCGCCGGAGCCGTTCATCAACAGGTTGGGAACGCGGGACGGCAGAACCGTTGGCTCCTGAGTCTTGCCATCGTAATTTGGCTGGAAGACGACGGTACTTTCGCGAATATCGCGCACCATCTCCATCGCCAGTGGGGTCATCCGGCACTCGGTGTAACGCATGGCCGCAGCGCCATCGCTACCGCGGGAACCGAAGTTACCCTGGCCGTCAACCATCGGGTATCGCATCGACCACGGCTGCGCCATGCGGACCAGCGTGTCGTAAATCGCCGAGTCGCCGTGCGGGTGGAAGTTACCCATCGTGTCCGCAACCGGCTTCGCGGACTTCACATAGCTGCGCTCGGGGCGGTAGCCGTTGTCGTACATCGCGTAAAGGATGCGGCGGTGTACGGGCTTCAGTCCGTCACGCACCTCAGGAAGGGCGCGGCCGACAATGACGCTCATGGCGTAATCAATGTAGCTGGACTGCATCTCTTCTTGGAGATCAATTGGCTCGATCTTGTCGAAGAGGGAATCTCCGCCGTTAGTATCGTCGCTCACGTGAGAGCGTTCCTTTCTACTTGGGACAGACCGACCAATTCTAGCACGTAATAGTGCTATTCCCGGTTAATGGCTCCTCTTAAATCTCCCATGTCAGAGCGGGTTTTGGGCCTATCGTTTTGCATCCTTCATGGAACCAGTAACCCCGCCTGCCGGATCGGTGACCACGCACTGGATGCGACGGTCAGATTCCTGATCCCAGCTCTCCTGAGTGGGGTGAATAAATTGGCCTTCTAATTTGGAATCGGATCCGGGGATTCCCACGAATGGACCAAACTCCTGCGCGCAGTATGTCTTAGCTTCTTTCGCTGCAGCCTCAGTGCCGGGGAAGGTTCCGTCCGCCATATCTTTCTGCGCATAGATCTCCGCATTGTGTGGCTTATCGCAATCAATGCGGTTCAGATCTTTAACCTCGCCGGAGGGCGCGTCCCCTAGCATCAGGCAGTCGCCCAAGCTGACATCAAACACGCTTTCGGACTGTGCCTGTTCGCTTTCCGAAGCATCCGAGCTACCAGAACTCTCGGTGGAATTTGCCGCAGAACTGTCCCCAGCGCTGGACTCCCCCAAGTCCCCACTGGTGGAACCAGATGCTGCTGACTGGGCTGGATCGGCGGAATCTCCAGAATTGGAGCAGGCTACCAAGCCGAACAGGCTCGTTGCTGCCACTACCGCCACTGCTTTACGCAGAAGTTGAGAATTCATGTGCCAATCATCGCACAGAAATTTTGGCCTCATCCACAAATTCTTCCAGCTTGTCCACCACAATGTGGGGTTGCCGCGCCCACCGATTGTGGCCTAGGCCGCCCTTCAGCTCCACCACAGAAGTGTTCGCACACGGCATCAAGTCCACAAGATTTTGCGCGGATTGCCGCGGGCAATCGTCATCGTTGGTGAACCGAGTCAGCATCACATTACTGTCTACCTGCGCCAACGCATCCATGTAATTACGGTCCTGACCACGCAGTTTGCGCAGTGTGTTGGTACGACCGAACCGGAACCACTCCCACGTGTGTGCTCGAGCTTGGCGCCCGTAACCCGCGATGTCCAGCTTGCCGCCAGGCCAGTAGCCAATCAGCAAGCTGCCGATACCCATCACCGGAGCACCAAACAGCAACCGACGCTTCGAATCACCACTAAAACTCTTGTAGTACGGAGTTCCCGCGCCCACACCGATCATGCCCTGCACGTTCAGCATTTCTGCCTCCGGCCGCGCCAAGAACAGCGAGGCGATCTGCCCACCCATCGAGTGGCACAGCAGCAGCGTCGGGTGATCCTCTGCTAGGCCTAGCTCCTTCTTCGCCGCCCGCACGGTGGTCGGGTAGTCCTGAGAGGCCAGGTCGTGGTATCCCCATGTCTTTTTTCTCGACGCCACCGCGGTCGACGATCCCTGACCCCGCAACTCACCCGTGGCCGTGGGATAGCCACGCGCGGCCAGCTCCAAGGCGATCGGATCGTAGTACCGCGCGCCCATGCCGAAGCCCGGCCAGATGACAATTAACGGCTTGTGAGGAGAAGCCGAAGTCTCAGAGTTGGCGTCGAACAAACGAACCGAACTCGTGGACCCATCGGGCATACGAATGTCCTTGGTGCGGACGTCCTTCGCGGCAGACTTGGAAGTAGACACGGCAGGCTTAGACGTCCAGGAAGCGGACGTCGCGGGCGTTCTGGGTGATGAAGCTGCGGCGAGCAACCACGTCATCGCCCATGAGGATGCTGAACAGCTCGTCGGCTGCCGCGGCATCTTCCAAGGTCACGCGGCGCAAAGTACGGGTGGTGGGATCCATCGTGGTTTCCCACAGCTCCTTGGCGTTCATCTCGCCCAGACCCTTGTAGCGCTGAATGCCGTCATCCTTGTTGATCTTGCGGCCGGCGGCCAGACCCTCTTCCAGCTGCGCATCGCGCTCGCGGTCGGAGAACGCGAATCCGGGCTCACCCTTGCCCCACTTCAGCTTGTACAGAGGTGGCTGAGCCAGGTAGACGTATCCCTGCTCCACCAGTGGACGCATGAAGCGGAAGAGCAGCGTGAGCAGCAGCGTTGCGATGTGCTGGCCGTCCACATCGGCATCGGCCATCAGCACGATCTTGTGATAGCGCAACTTGGCGATATCGAACTCTTCGTGAATGCCGGTGCCCAGTGCCGTAATAATGGCCTGGACCTCGTTGTTCTTCAGCACCTTGTCCATGCGAGCCTTTTCCACATTCAGGATCTTGCCACGCAGGGGCAAAATGGCCTGGTACATGGAATCGCGGCCGGACTTCGCAGAACCGCCTGCGGAGTCACCCTCCACGATGTAGAGCTCAGAGAGCTTCGGATCCTTGGAGCGGCAATCGGCAAGCTTGCCAGGCAGTCCACCCATATCGGAAGCAGACTTGCGGCGAACCAGATCGCGGGCCTTGCGAGCAGCATCGCGAGCCTGTGCAGAAGCCACGGCCTTATTGATGATGGCCTTGGCCTCAGCAGGGTTGGCATCCAGCCAATCCGTCAGGTGCTCGTTGACGGCCTTTTGCACAAAGCCCTTGATCTCGGTGTTGCCGAGCTTGGTCTTGGTCTGACCCTCGAACTGAGGATCACCCACGCGCACGGAAACCACGGCAGCCAGACCTTCGCGGACGTCATCGCCGGTCAGGTTGGACTCTTTTTCCTTGAGCAACTTGTGATCGCGTGCGTAGCGGTTCATCAAGGAAGTCAGCGCGGCGCGGAAGCCTTCCTCGTGCGTGCCACCTTCAAAGGTGTTGATGGTGTTCGCGAAGGTGTGCACGGACTGGGAGTAGCCGTTGTTCCACTGCATGGCCACCTCCACCTCGTGATCCTTGCCCTTGGCTTCAAAGGAGATCACGCTGGGGTGGACTGGGGTGCGCTTGCGGTTGATGTGGTCTACATAGTCCTTGAGACCTTCTGGGTAATGGAAGGTGCGGGTGCGTGGGCCCTTTTTCTTGGCCTCTTCCGCCTTCTTCTCTTCCGCAGACTTTGGTGCTTCAGCATCCTCGGTGGCCTCGGCCAGCTCGTCCTTCTCCGGCTCAGCCTGGGGACGCTCATCGGTCAGGACGATGGTCAATCCCTTGTTCAGGAATGCCATCTCCTGCAGACGCTTTGCCACGGTGTCGAAGTTAAAATCCGTGGTTTCGAAGATCTCTGCATCTGGCCAGAAACGCTGCTTGGTGCCGGTGCCACGGGCCTTCTTCACCTGCTCCAACTCAGCGGGAACAGCGTATTCGAAGTTCTGGCGCCACAGGTAACCGTCGCGCTTGATCTCCGTTTCCATGCGCGTGGACAGCGCGTTCACCACGGAAATACCCACACCGTGCAGACCACCGGAGACCGCATAGGAATCGGAATCGAACTTGCCGCCGGCGTGCAGCTGGGTCATAACCACCTGGACGGTTGGCGCACCCGTGGGGTGCATCTCCACGGGAATACCACGGCCATCATCGGTGACTTCCACGCCACCGTCAGCCAGCAAGGTCACGCCCACGGTGGTGGCGTATCCTGCCATGGCCTCATCCACGGAGTTGTCCACAACTTCCCACACCAGGTGGTGGAGGCCGCGCTCACCGGTGGAACCGATGTACATGCCGGGGCGCTTACGGACAGCTTCCAATCCCTCGAGGATGGTGATGGAATCCGCGCCGTAATTGTTCTTTACGGCTAGCTGAGCCGCGGAGGACTCTGCTGCGTTGGATTCAGCTGCATTTGATTCTGCCACGGTGGGTCAAGCTCCTTAAACAGTGGACATTAACCTCACCATCCTAGCTTGTTAGCACCCCAAATTCACGTAGCGATACAGCTTCTGTGGATATCTCATCCATAATCATCGCGTGGCCCTCGACCTTGAACTTTGTAGCGACCCTTGCGTTTCGGACCCAGATCTGGCCCACGAATCTCCAAATCTCGAACAATATCCTCACCTGCTAGCCGCTCGATCGCCTGCAGAATCTGCGGCTTCATAAATCGCAGGTTGCTGGCCCACGGCGTGGAATCGCACTCGATAGACAGTTCGCGCTTGCGCTTATCAAAAGCCACCGGCCGCGTCTTATCCGCCACCGTGGGACCCACGATTTCTTCCCAGTTATTCATCACCGATCCCACGGCAAAGTCTTCTGCCCAGCCAAAACGCCCGATGGTGGGTTTGATCAGATCGTGCAAAGACTTCGGGTTTCGGTAGCTGCGGTCCGCTCGCCCGTCGAGTCCAGTGGGTCGCTTAAACACGCGCGATCCACGTCCTCGTGTGTCGCTCATTCTTTTTTTCGATGCCACCCTGGGCAAAGCCGCTCCCGGTTTTCCTCCCGCTTTTCTCAATCCTTCGAGAGCCTGGGCGATAGGGTCCAGGTTGTGATCCGCGTTGTTTTCCGCGGAGTTCTCAGGCCGCTCAGCAGAACGAAAGTCATCCTGTTCACTCATCGTCTACACCTGCCTTGAGAGTCAATTCCGAGATACGGCCGTCGGGCGTATCTCGCGCTAAGACAGACACTATCGTGGCATCTTGCTTCAGCGCTTGCGGGATATCGTGCTCCACCGCGGCCGTGATGAGTACTTGCTCGGCATCGGAGATCAGGGAGACAAGAGCTTGGCGTCGGGAAGAATCGAGCTCCGCAAACACATCATCGAGGATGACTACGGGCTCAGTGCCATCGCCACGCTGCATGAAAAAAGCGCCTAGACGCAGGGACAATGCAACGGACCAGGACTCCCCGTGGGAGGCGAAACCCTTGGCCGGTTGCGTGCCGAGCATCAAAATCACGTCATCGCGGTGCGGGCCCAATAAGGTCGTGCCGCGATCAATTTCTTGCGAACGCTTGTCTGCGAACGCATGCAGAAGGGTTGCCTCGGCGACCTCCGGAGTGAGCAAAGCGGTGGGCTCTGCCGGCACCGACTGACCCAGATGAACACCCACTTCAGCCAGCGGGCCATCGATGGTGGAGGTGTAAGACACGTGCGCCGGACGCGACCCGGGGGCCAGGCGCTGATAGGTCTGCGCCAGGTGCGGAGCCAGATCATGGACGATCTGAATGCGGGCGGACATGATCTGCCCACCCAGCGCCGCCAACTGAGCATCCCACACATCGAGGGTGGTCAGGGCCGCTTCTTCCTCCTCTGAACGCGTGCCACCCAGCGCTGAACGCATCGCGTGCGACCGCAGCAGAGCATTGCGCTGCTTGAGGGCCTTGTCATAATCCGCCTTAACGGCGCCCAGCCGCGGATAGCGGGCGATCATGATGGTGTCGAGGAATTGGCGTCGCTGCTCCGGCTCACCGCGCACGAGCGCGAGGTCCTCTGGTGAAAACAGCGTGGTGCGCACGATGCCCAACAGCTCGCGGGTGGTGGCCAAGGTGGTGCGATTGATGTGCGCCTTATTGGCTCCGTGGCCACGCAACGTCATGCGCGCCGTGAGTTCGCGCCTTCCGTTGACGGCCGTGGCACTAATCATGGACGCGGTGGCATTTTCCCGCACGAGCGCGGAATCGCTGTTGACCCGGTGCGAGCTCAAATGGGCCAGGTAGCCCAACGCCTCCACGATGTTGGTTTTCCCGTGCCCATTGGGGCCGGAAAACACGGTTACACCTGGAGAAAGCTCCAGATCGAGGGACTTCCATGAGCGGAAGTCTTCGAGGTGTAGCGCGCGAACATACATGGTGCTTTCTTGAAAGGCCGTGTTGGCTTAGCCCGGCAAGCGCACGGGCATCAGCAGGTAAATGAATTCCGTGGATGGGGTGGGGAAGTTTCCCTCGGCATCTGCTTCCGGCAGCTCAGCTGGCTCCGGGATCAGGATGGCGGGGCGGGAAGGCATCGTGAAGCCGAAAACGACGCGCTGGGAGCCAATCGCCGCCAAACCGTCCTTGAGGTAACCGGGGTTGAAGGCGATGGTCAATGGTTCACCAGTGAACGCACACTGCAACTGCTCAGTTGCCTTACCCACTTCGCTGCCGCCGGCCGATAGCGTCACGCTACCTTCAGAAAATTCCATCTGGATCTGCGCGTTGCGGTCCGCCACCAAGGAAACGCGACGGATGGCATCCTGCAGAGGATCAATCTCCACGCTGGCCAGCGCAGTGTGATTCTGTGGCAACAGGGGACGGAACTTGGGGAATTCTGCATCCAGCAAACGAGTGGTCATGTGACGCTCGTTCATTTCGATGCCCAGCAAGCCCTCCTTGCCGATGTTTTCTCCGGATCCCACGGAAATGGCGATGTCCTGGTTGTTGTGTGGATCCAGCGAGCGTGCGGCGTCCGCCAACGTACGCGCAGGAACCAACAACGTTGCCTTCGACGAAGAATCAGATGGATTCCACGAGAATTGGCGCACTGCCAAACGGAAACGATCCGTGGCGGCCAGAACCACATTCGATCCATCAATTTCTACGTGCACACCAGTGAGCATGGGCAGGGTGTCATCGCGTCCTGCGGCCACGGCCACCTGAGAGATGGCTTGAGAAAACAGGTGCGGATCAATCGTGCCGGTGTTTTCTGGAAGCTTCGGCAGAACGGGGTAGTCCTCGATGGTCATTGGACGCAGCTCGAAGCGGGAGGACCCGGTGGATAGCGTAACCGTGGAATCCTCATAACGCATGGTGATGGGCTTATTTGGCAATGATCCCACGATGTCGGAGACCAACTTGCCGGCCACCAAGATGCTGCCTGGCTCATCGACTTCCGCGTTGATGTGCACGCGAGTGGAGACCTCGCGGTCGAAGCCGGAGAGGTGAAGTCCGTCATCGTCGGCTTCAATCATTACGCCACGCAGAATTGGCTGGGTGGGCTTGGAAGGCAAAGAGCGAGCAACCCAGGCGAGTGCTGAAGAGAAGTCGTCCTTCGGCACTGTGAAACTCACGGTGTGTTGTTCCATTGCTGTCTTTCGTCTTCCTTGTCGTGGAGTCCAGGGTGGGCACGTTTAACGTCTCCCAGATTAACTCACATCCCCAAGTTGCTTCTCTTTTCCCTTTAGATAGGGATTTAGAAGTAGTAATAGGGGCTGTGTGAACTGTGGGATAGTGCCTGTTTGGGCACGTCGTGGCCACTTTTTAGTTGTTGAAACTGTGGGGATGAAACTGTGGATAACTTCCGCAGGCTGTGGAGAAAAATCTGCGTGGGGCAGTTATACACATCTTGTTCACCATTTCTCCCGTGTTTAACCATGGGTTATCCCCAAGTTCGAATCAAAATCTCAAGCCTGTCAGCAGCGGTGCGGGGTCACCCGTAATGACATTCTTGTAATTACACATGTGGAAAACACTGTGGAATTGTGGATAACTTCTATCTGTAGTGGTCGAGCGGGCGCACTTTATCCACAGAACTTTCCACTTGTCCCCAGGAATCTGTGGATAACTGTGGACAAGTGCACTCCCCAACCCCCTGCGGGGCTGAGATTCTCTTAATTCCTTGCACGAGCCTTGATTCTTTGCGTGAGCTCTTGGACCTGATTGAAGGTCTTGTGATCCTCTTGGATCTTGTCGTGGATTCGTCGTTCGGAGTACATCACCGTTGTGTGATCTCGGCCGCCGAAGGCCTGCCCCAGCTTGGGCAGAGATAGATCCGTGAGTTCGCGTCCCAGGTACATGGCGATTTGCCGGGCATTGGCCACCTGACGTGCGCGGCCTTTACCCACGATCTCGTCCGGAGTCAGAGAGAAAAACTCGCTGACAATCTCAATGATCAGTTCCGGGGTGATCTCAATATCCCCGTCACCAGGCATGATGTGCCGCAGCGCCGCCTCGGCCGCCTGCATAGATAGCGGTTCCTTGCCGAGGTTGCAGTATGCCACCACGCGAATCAGCGCACCTTCGAGCTCACGGATGGACTTTTCATAGCGCGAGGCAATCAGTTCCTTGACGTCCTGCGGCAACTCCACCGTGGATTTCGTGGACAGAATCGCCATGCGCGTTTCCAGATCAGGCGATTGCACGTCCGTGATCAGCCCTGATTCGAAGCGCGTGCGCAGCCTATCCTCCAGCGTGGTCAGCTGCCGCGGCGGCCTATCGGAGCTCAGCACAATTTGCTTACCGGTTTGGTACAGAGCGTTGAAGGTGTGGAAAAACTCCTCCTGCGTGGACTCTTTGCCCTGCAGGAACTGAGCATCGTCCACAATCAGCAGGTCCAAGTTGCGGTAGCGCCGCTTGAAATCGTCGCGCGCACCGGTGGAAATCGAGTTGATGAAGTCATTGGTCAACTCTTCACTGGAGACGTACTTGATCCGCATGTTGGGACGCAGTTCGCGTGCGTAGTGTCCGATCGCATGCAGCAGGTGGGTCTTGCCGAGTCCCGATTCACCCCAGATGAGCAGCGGGTTGTAGGAATTTCCGGGGTATTCTGCCACGGCGCGGCACGCCGCATAGGCCAGCTGGTTCGAGGAACCAGTCACGAAATTCTCGAACGTGTAGCTGGGGTTCAGGAACACTTCGTCTTCGTTGCCGGGACCAGCCGGGGTGGGTTGGGCAGGCTTGCTGTGCGCAGGTGGTTGTACGTCGTTTTCTTTTCTCGACGCCAACCTCTCCCCCTTCGAGCCCTGTCTACTCCCCTGAGTAGGCGCTGCCTGGGCTGGATTAGGGGGCTGGAATCCACGATCGTGTTCCCGAAGCCCTGGGCTGACCATCTTTCCCCAGGATTCTGGAGTGGGCGACGGCTCTTCGTTGATGTGCTCGGTAGAGGCTTGGTAGCTGCGAGCGTGCTCCTCGGCTAATTGCGCGCGGGATACCTGGCCGGCGGAATCCTGGGGAGTTCCCGCTTCTGATCTCGGTACGGAATTAGCCGAAGTGGTTGTTTTAGAAGAAGGTTCTGTAGGTTCGATGATGTTGATGGACAGCTGAATGTCTTGGCCTAACTTCTTGCTGAAGACATCGCAGATTTTGGCGTTGAGTTTGGTCTCTACTTCCTCGCGGACCAGCCGGGACGTGGTCTTCAAAATCATGTAGTGACCAGCTAAAACTTCCGGCTCAATTTGATCGAGTAGTGCCCCTTGCCTTTGGGTAATCGCAGGAAATTGCGGTTGCTGTGGGTCATCGGAGATCCATTGAGGAATGACAGCGTTCCATAGGTCTGGAAACGGCATAGAAGCGGAGGCGTTGGGGTCAGTCATTGGGTCAGTGTGTCGCGATCTGTCAGTGGTGGGTCGTCTGGGTTCGTGATTGGGGGGTATTGGCAGGCTGGCAAGTGCCTGTCAGCTCGCAGTGAAACGTCACCTGAAGTTCATGAACTTATACTCAAGTTCTTCACTGCTTGTTCCACAGCCAAACATGTCCGTTTAACTGGTATTCCACAGAGTTGTGCACAGCTATGGATAACTTTCAGTTCAGAGTTATCCCCAATGTAGTCGATGCTTGTGGATAACTCTACTTGTTTGGGGAAAATCGCGTGACCTGCATAAACATACCCTAAACTCTCACTTTAAACTTCGGGGGTGTGGGTGTTGTCCACAGCTAGACGATATGGCATTTATCCCGCAAACAGTTTGTGGACAAAGAATCGGCGCATCGTTTCCACAAGCTAATCCCGAGGTCATATGTGCGCTCGTTTTGTTTTGACTGTTCTGACCGCGTATCCTTGGTGAGGTCTGCGGCATCACACACGGTGTAGCGGGTAAGAAGTGAGCTTCACGCTTTACCCCCGTTATCCCAACAGATGCCATATAAGCCGCAATATCTAGTTCTTCGCGGCACAACCGTCCACAATCCGTGGGCGCAAAGGTGAACACCTTGAGGCAGATGCGGGTTCCAACGGAAGCCGCCTGGCTCACTCGTCTGAAGTAAATGAATACTCAGGTTGAAGGTCACCGGTGCGTACTCGGGTTACTAGTAATGAAGGAGTGAAGTACCGTGGCTAAGGGCAAGCGTACTTTCCAGCCGAACAACCGTCGTCGCGCACGCGTGCACGGCTTCCGCACCCGCATGAATACCCGTGCAGGTCGTGCAATCGTGTCCGCACGTCGTCGCAAGGGTCGCAAGTCTCTGACCGCGTAAAATTCGCGTTCACTGCTCGATCTTGTGAAAGCTCGGCTCTCCCCTCGAAGTGGGAGCCGGGCTTTTCTTTCATTTATTCCCTTTAAGAAAAGGTCTTGACCGCCGTGCTTCCTGCTCCTCACCGCTTGCGATCGTCCGCAGCCTTTGCGCGCACGATTAAGCGCGGTCGCAAAAAGGGTAGTCGCACGGTGGTGGTCTACGTCCTGGAACCCTCGATCCCTAAGAAGCTGGGGAAGGTCTCTAATCCTCGTATTGATTCCTGGGGCGGTCCGCAGATGGGACTCGTGGTTTCCAAGGCCGTAGGTAACTCAGTGGTACGCCACAATACTGCGAGAAAGATCAGGGCCGCGTTTAGCTCTATCTTGGATGACAGAAGTGGCGTCGACATCGAATCACACCACACGATCGTCATCCGAGCGCTTTCCAACAGCGCCACCGCAACCACCGAGGAGGTAGAAAAGGATGTGCGCAGCTGCCTCAGACGAATCGCCAAGCAACGAGCCGATTCCTAATGAGTCACCGGCAGAACGTGTGGAGCCCACTGAAACCCGAGCTCTGTGGGCGCGCCGAGCAATCTTGGGTTACCAGGAATACCTTTCAGGTCTTAAAATGGGGCCTACGTGTCGTTTTGATCCGACGTGCAGCAACTATGCCTTGACGGCGTTTTCCAGACATGGGGCGCTCAAGGGGTTGGTTCTGACTCTTGGACGATTGGCTCGATGCGGTCCGTGGCACCCCGGCGGATGGGATCCCGTTCCACCGTCACGCCGCAACTGACGTATCGAACTGTGGACGTGATGATCCGAGTTTCGCTCTTGGATACATATGCGTGCCGCTGAGGACGACCAAGTTTTTTGCCCATCAGTTTTCCCAGAACTCTGACATAGGAGAACCCTTCAGACGTGCTGAACTTTATCTATTACCCCATCTCGGCGGTGTTGTGGTTCTGGCACAAGGCATTTAGCCTCGTGCTCGACCCGGCTTCCGGCATCACCTGGGGGCTGGCCATCATCTTCCTTGTGTTCACCATCCGCATTTTGCTGGTCAAGCCCATGGCCAACCAGCTTCGGTCCACTCGCAAGATGGCTGAGTTCCAACCTAAGATGCAGGAGCTGCAGCGCAAGTACAAGAATGACCAGCAAACGCTGGCTCTGGAAATGCGCAAGTTGCAGAAGGATATGGGATTCAACCCCCTCGCATCCTGCTTGCCGATGCTTGTGCAAATCCCAATCTTCATTGGTCTGTTCCATGTTTTGCGCTCGTTCAACCGCACGGGCGGCGCTTTCGGTGAGCTTGGCATGACTGTTGAAGAGACGCGAAACACCCCTAACTACATCTTTGGTGTGGACGATGTGCAGAGTTTCCTGGATGCTCGTCTGTTCGGTAGCCCGTTGTCCGCTTACATTTCGATGGATCCGGGTAATTACGATGCGTTCTCCCCGTTGGGTGTAGCGGCGGACTTCACGCGCAACAACATTATCTTCGTGGTGGTTCCGCTGATGCTGGCTTCGGCCGTCATGATGCACTTCAGCGCGCGCATGTCTATGGATCGCCAGAAGAAGCGTCAGGCTGCGAACCCTAAGAAGCCTGCCGATGATCAGAAGGCTCAGCAGATGCAGATGCAGATGGATCTGATGCAGCGCATGATGTTGTGGGTTATGCCCGTTATGTACCTGATGGGTGGCTTCCTGTGGCAGACTGGTCTTGCTCTCTACATGTTTACTAACAACTTGTGGACCTTGGTCCAGCAGCGTTTGCTGTTCGCCAAGATGGACCGCGAGGAAGAAGAAGAGAAGGAAGCTAAGGCGGCGCTGAAGCGGACGTCTGCGCCAAAGGTTGGCGCGCGCCCAGATATTCCGAAGAAGGGTAAGAAGGGCAACAGGTAGTTCGTGAATCGTCCGGCCTGAAGATGTGTTTTCTTTCGGAGCTTTAGGACAATTGGAGCCTCGAGGAGTCAACATCCCGTGTGGGGTGTTGGCTCCCTTTTTTGTGCGTGCGCTGGGGGGCTAGAATGTTTCACGTGGAACTTCACAATGAGAACTCTGCTCCCCTGTCCCCCGCAAACGCCTCCGAATTGTTCGGCCCGCGTTTGGATATGGCCAACCTCTACGCTGAGTGGCTTGCTGGCGCGGGTATCGAGCGAGGCCTGATTGGTCCCCGTGAGGTGAGTCGCTTGTGGGATCGCCACATCCTCAATTCTGCAGTTTTGGAAGAGGTCATTCCCGAAGGTGCCCGTGTTGTTGATGTGGGGTCTGGCGCTGGGCTTCCCGGATTACCTTTGGCGATCGCCCGACCGGACTTGGAGATCCAGCTCCTGGAGCCGCTGTTGCGACGCACGACGTTTTTGAATGAGGTTGTGGCGGCCCTTGAGCTGCCGAATGTCGAAGTAGTTCGCGGCCGCGCTGAGGAGCGAGAATCAGTGGTTGCAGTAGGAGGAGCGGACATCGTTACCTCGCGAGCTGTTGCGCCTCTTGGCAAGCTCACACGGTGGTCTTTGCCACTTGTTCGTAAGGGGGGCAGCATGCGCGCTCTGAAGGGGGACTCTGTTGCCGAAGAGCTAACTCGCGACGCTGTGGAGATTAGGAAGGCCGGCGGAGATGCGGGCCGGGTGGAAACGGTTGGAGATGCCGTTTTGGGAGAACCGACGCACGTCGTGATCATCTCGCGAGTTAAGTAGTATTTGCTGGGTTTTATGGGGTCGGCCCCTTTGTGCTTTTTATAAAGAACAGTCGCGTTGTTGCTGTCTCCCTCGCCCACTAGTGTTGAGTCATCGACACATCGTTGTCATCGGTAGCGGTTTGTGAATCGTCAGGTTCCGATGTTTCACGTGAAACTTCGCATTGAAAAGGTGCGTAGAGACTAGAGGAAGTTCATGACCAGTATGGATTGGGATTCCACACCTATTGATGTGGCTGCTCGGCAAGCAGCTCGGCTGAGTAATACCGCAAACCTGCACTTGGATCGCCCAGAGCGTTGTCGATCCTTCACCATCGCCAATCAGAAGGGAGGCGTGGGTAAGACTACCTCTACAGTGAACCTTGCGTGGGCTCTCGCCATGCACGGTTTAAAGGTGTTGGTGGTAGACCTCGATCCTCAGGGCAACGCTTCCACGGCTCTCGATGCTGATCATCACGTGGGCACTCCGTCGTCCTACGAAGTGCTGATCGGCGAAGCAACACCTTCTGAGGTCATGCAGCAAAGCGGAGAAAACCCTAATCTTTACTGCATCCCTGCGACTATTGATTTGGCTGGAGCGGAGATTGAACTGGTCTCTCTGGTGCGTCGCGAATACCGGCTATCAGATGCCTTAGGAGAGTCCTTCATGCAAGAGCATGGATTCGACTATGTGTTTATTGACTGTCCTCCCTCCCTTGGCCTGCTCACGATTAACGCCATGAATGCGGTGCAAGAGGTTCTTATCCCTATACAGTGCGAGTACTACGCCCTTGAGGGCGTGGGACAGCTGTTAAACAACATCACGATGATTCGGGAGAGCCTCAACCCCTCTCTCCATATTTCTGCGGTATTGCTTACGATGTATGACGCTCGTACCAAGCTCTCGCAGCAGGTTGCTGACGAAGTACGTAACCACTTTGGCTCGGTTGTTCTTAACAATCACATCCCGCGTAGTGTTAAGGTTTCAGAAGCACCGGGATACAGTCAGACCGTGATTCAATACGACGGTGGATCGACCGGAGCACGGGCGTATTTTGACGCTGCTGTAGAGCTAGCCGAACGTGGTGACTATTCACCCACTTCTGAAACTGCTCCAATTGGTATTGCTCCGGATCTCCACTAAGGATTACCCTGACTATGGCTACGAACAATAATGGGAAACGTCAATCATCTAAGTCAGAGATTGATGACGGTGCCCCTAACAAGGCGCACAAGTCTGGGATGCCTTCCGTTAGCGCAGTATCGAACGCGCGAAGGGGTGGTCTCGGACGAGGTCTCGGCGCCCTAATTCCTACGGGCAATGCTCGTCCCTCTCTGGGCAATGGGGCGGCGGATGTAATTCTAGGAACCCACTCCCCTTCCGGTCGTTCGGCTCATTCGGCCGAAACTTCACCTGCCTCGGGATCAACCGCAGCAGCGACGAAGGGTCACAGTGACGAAACGATTGTGAGTGCCGGCCAAGGTTCAGACACGAAGGTTGTACCCAAAAACTTCCCGAATGAGGATTCCACCAAGGGATCTCAGACTGGCGTCGCAGCTTCCGCGGATGATTCAGGTGTGAAGAGGAACGGAGCCCAGGCCAATAGTCTTAACGATCAGTCAACTAGGTCTTCTGATGCCAACGAGGTGACAACAGACACGAATTTCGGAGCTACCTACCGAGAGATCTCTCTGGGTGATATCCGTACTAACGCCAAGCAGCCTCGGTCAGTGTTTGACGAAGAGGCACTGCAAGAGCTCGAACATTCCATTCGAGAATTTGGCTTAATGCAACCGATTGTTGTCCGCGAGGCACCGGATGCGGATACTCACTATGAACTGATCATGGGTGAAAGGCGGCTTCGGGCGTCACAGCGTGCTGGTCTTCAGGTTATCCCTGCGATCGTGCGCGAGACGGATGACGAAGAAATGCTTCGTGACGCCTTGCTGGAGAATATCCATCGTGTGCAGTTGAACCCACTCGAAGAAGCGTCGGCCTACCAGCAGCTCTTGGAGGAATTCGGAGTCACTCAAGCCGAGCTCGGACGTCGCATCGGACGCTCTCGCCCAAGAATTACCAACATGATTCGACTACTGCAGTTGCCGGTAGGAGTTCAACGACGAGTAGCTGCAGGTGTACTCAGTAGCGGACACGCTCGAGCACTGCTTTCAGTCCGTGCGGGTGCTGACGCCCAAGATAGGCTCGCTAATCGCATTATTGCTGAAGGTATGTCGGTACGCGCGACAGAGGAAGCGGTTGTTCTCCTGAACCGTCAGGCTGGAGATGACACTTCAAAGAAGAAGGGTCAGGGAAGTAAGCCACCGCTCCCCTCCCACGTGAATCACTGGGTGGATGACATTTCAGATGCGTTGGAAACCAAAGTGTCTGTACAAATGGGCAAGAAGAAGGGCAAGATCGTCGTTGAGTTCGGCGGCCCAGAGGACTTCGATCGCATCGTGGAGATGTTGAAGTTCGAATCTGACTAATTTTGGTTCTAGTACCCTTGCCTTGATGGACAGGCCGGATGTTTCACGTGAAACATCCGGCCTTTTTGTGAACGAGGTTGGGTCAATGTGTCGGCTATTGCTGACTCGGTATAGAGGTCTTTTGGTGAAGGCTCACCCCGTTTCTATGCACAGCTCGGTTGGTTTCACGTGAAACATCCTCTTCGGGCGGGGCGGGTGTTCGCTGAAAAAGAAGCGATGTTTCACGTGAAACGCCTCGACTGCTAAATAGAGAAGATCCACGGGCCAAAGCAGAAGTTTCACGTGAAACGCCCAGGGACCGCGAACGGAATCGCTGGGACCGCTCAAAAAGAATCCGATGTGCGATGGGAAGCAGCACACAAAAGGGGATATTCAGAAAGCTCAGACAGGAAACCGCCATGCCCATAGGATGGGATGAGAATCAATGAACAAACAAAGAAAGAGCCCAGAGGAGGTGAAATGAAAATAGAGATAGCGCCAGTCAACGGCTCTGCGTTCGGGCAGCTGGAAAAGGCAGCGGGATCGACCACGTGTTGGGAGCTCGAGTGGGAGGACAACCACCGGCCGCGCCAATGCGAGGATGGAGCCTTCGATAAACAGTTGTGGATCCAACGCGTGCTCATGGAATGGGGAACGTGCGGGTTTACCGCGCTGGTAAGCACGGGGGAAAGCGACGCGAAGTCAATACCTGCAGCAACTGTATTCTTTGCCCCGGCTGGCTACTTTCCTGGTTATGCGGTGATGCCGTCTGGACCTATCTCCCCGGACGCTGTAGTCATGTCGCACGTCTATGTCACGGCAGCATATATGGGACTGTATCTCGAACATCAAATTATCGAGGCCGTAGTAGCCGAGGCGCGGAAGCGGGGTATCAAGGCAATAGAGACCTTCGCTAGAGCAGAGGATGAAGAGGATCTAATCGAAAAAGCGCTGCAGCTAGATATCGACGGATACCTTCGCGCACACGATAAGAAGAACCCGGTAGAGGGAGCAGTCCGAGCTACGCAGCCACTAGAAAATCAGCAGTACTTCTTTGATGAGGCCTATGGGGGTTGGCACGAACTCGTGTTGAATGATCACTCCGAGCAGCGGATGGATCATCTCAGCGTCTCCCCCGTTATCTCTGAGGACATTGTCCGCGATCAGGGATTTACTCTGATTCAGAAGCACGCGAAATACCCTCGATACCGGTATGACATCGGAGAAGCCGCATCAATGTTTGCTGTGGGAGTCAACGAAGACAAGCAAGCACTAGGAGCTGCAGTCAGCCCCTGGCCAACAGTCATCGGCGGTAAAAAGAACTATCCGGCGCACGCGAAGAGCCTATCCGCAGCACTGAGGAAATAGCTCAAAGGTGAAGCGGAGCAAATTTAGCCACGAAGTTCGCGAGCCAACAGCTCGTCGAAAGTAAACTGCCCTGTGGAGTGAACGTCATTGTCCAACAGGTAGAGGCGCTTCACGGCCACCACAATGGCCTCAGCGATCGTGTCACGCATGGAAGGGTCAGTCAGTACCGCCACGTCTTGGCCATTGGTGAGATAGCCAGGAACTACCTGCACCGTGGGCATCGTGGTCAGGCGAAGAATATCCCACGTCTTGCGGTGGTTGTAGCAATTCTGCAAAGGGGTGCGGGCGGCAATTTCTCTCTGGATGAAGCCAGAGAGCTTCTCTCCGATCATGGAGGAGTATGCGTGCATAGAGCCGTAGAAGTAGCTCGCCGCGCCGTTTGCTTTGTCATTGGGATAGATATCGCACTTCAGCGAGATCATTACGTCAGCACCAAAAGCATTAGCCATAGAAGCGCGGTCAGACTGGGAGGGATTAGCTGAGCGCGGGCGGGAAAGAATGGTCTCCATGCCGGCGGCAATCATGCGGCCTTCGATGCGCCCTGCCAGATCCCACAGAATGTCTTCCTCAGAGATTTGCCCGTGCTTGCCCTGGACCGATACGCCCTTTTCCGAACCGCCAAGGCCCGGATCGATGACCACACGCTTGCCGGACAGCTGTGGGCCCGCGGCGCGAATCTGCTCCTTTTCCCGGATGGATTGCGGTGAACCGCCGGTAATCCGGCGTCCAAGGTAGGACAGAGCACGCAGTGTGCTCGGCCCCACTAGTCCATCGGCCTGGAGAGCGTAATCCGTTTGGTAGGCGACCACTGCCTTGTGGGTCTGAGGGCCGAAGTGTCCGTCCACTCGGTTGGTGTAAAAACCGAGGTCATGAAGCTGAGCCTGAAGTTCGCTGACGTCATCCCCCACAAGCTGATTGTTCTGCAGGGATAGAATGCGTGCGCCCAGCTTGTAGGAGGCCTCGCGCAGGGCGCGGAGTGTGCCGGAAGTAATAGCACCGTCAGCGACGATTCCGCGATCTTGCTGGAAAGCGCGCAGCGCGTTGGCGAGGTCCTCGTCAAAGAATTCATCTTCGTGGGCCCATTGTTGGGTTTTGCTACCGGTGGTATCGCCCTCGAAATCCTCGACGAGGCCAAGTCGCGCCAAGGTGCCACGAACCTCAGCGACGCGCGGGCTGCGGTCGCCTACTCGGAGCAAGAACTTATTCACTGGTCAAAAAACCTACTTCAATAATCTTAATAACGTGGTGGTTTATGCCAGGCTCTCGAGCTTGGCCTTGAGCGTGTCCTTGGACTGCACACCAACAAACTCGGCAACCTTTTCCCCGTCCTTGTAGACGAGGAGAGCCGGAATCGACATGATCTGGAACATTGCCCCCAAAGCGCGCTCTTCGTCCACGTTGACCTTGGCGATAACCGCCTTGCCATCCAGTTCCTCCGCGAGTTCTTCGAGAGCCGGGTTCATGCGATGGCATGGTTGGCACCACTCAGCCCAGAAATCCACCAGAACAGGGAGTTTGGAATCAGTGACGGTCGACTTGAAAGTGGCCTGAGTAACCTTTTGGATCTGAGCCATCGGGTGGGCCTCCTAGTTGTGACGAAAAAAGCGTGCACGCTTGAAGCAGACAATATCTACAAAGCCACATCCTACTCGGAGTAGGCCACAATCAACCATAGCGACGTTCCGTAGTAACGTGAACTGCGGAAATATCGTCAATTACTGTGTCAGCGCCGCGAGGAATTCCTCGGCATCCAATGCCGCACGGCAGCCAGAGCCCGCTGCGGTGATGGCCTGCTGGTAGTGGGAATCCACCAAGTCTCCAGCGGCAAAAACGCCGTCGATGGACGTATGTGTTCCCGGCTCGGCAACCTTGACGTAACCGTTATCCTGCAATTCCACCTGACCTGCGAATACTTCGGTGCGAGGATCGTGACCAATGGCTACGAACATGGCGTCCATCGACAGCTCGCTGGTCTCGCCGGTCACGGTGTCCTTCAGGGTCAACGAGGTCACAGCGCTCTCGCCGTTGACAGCGACCACCTGGGCATTGGTGATGAACTTGATCTTTGGGTTGTTGCGCGCGCGGTCCAGCATGATCTGGGAGGCACGGAACTCATCACGACGGTGAATGATGGTGACGCTATCGCCGAACTTGGTGAGGAAGTCTGCCTCCTCCATGGCGGAATCTCCACCACCGATTACTGCGATCTGCTTTTCCTTGAAGAAGAAGCCGTCACAGGTGGCACATGCCGATACGCCACGTCCCAGCATCTCTTGCTCGCCGGGCACGCCCAGGTAGCGAGGCGCAGCGCCCGTAGCCAAAACGATGGTCTTCGCGCGGAATTCCTCGCCGTAGACCCATACCTTCTTCACTGGGCCGTCCAGCTCCACGCGCTCCACGTCTTCACCGCGCAGATCTGCACCAAAGCGCTCAGCCTGGGCGCGCATTTCTTCCATCAGTGCGGGGCCCATGATGCCGTTTTGGAAACCGGGGAAATTCTCCACCTCGGTGGTCTGCATGAGCAGCCCGCCGTATTCGATTCCCTCAAACACCAAAGGCTTCAGGTCCGCGCGAGCTGCGTAGACCGCTGCGGTGTAACCAGCAGGGCCGGAACCGATAATGATCACATCATGGACGTGCTGATCGCCCTGAACGTCACCTTGGTTGCCCACGGAGCTCTCCGGTACTGCGGAGGAATCCTTCGCCGTAGAGTTGCCGAGTAGTCCTGGGGCCTGCAGGAAAGGCTGAGTCATGGTGAATCGAGTTCCTTATAGAGGTAGAGACGTGCTGAAAGTTTCATCCCATTCTAACCGCCAGCCCCCGCAGCATATTCCTCGCCGTTGTGCCCCCACGTTCGCTCCCCTACGCCGCCACCACCATCGGAGCCAAGTCCCCACCGTCGGCAGTAATGATCTCCCGTAGCGTCCTGCGCGCTCGCGACTTCCGAGATTTCACCGTCCCCACCGGTATGCCCAACCTCTCCCCCACTTCCACTTCGCTGAGTCCGTACAGCGTGGTCAGTACCAGGACCTCTTTGAGTTCCGACGCCATGGCGTTCACATATCGGTGCAGATCCAACCGCATCACGGTGGAATCTTCCCGCGGGACCGCTGCGGCGACACTCTTTATCCGCTCCTCAAACTCAATCAGCCCAGGCTCCACACGCCGCGATTTCGCGCGGATGTGAGTCAGCGCGGTGTTGCGCACCAAAGCGAAGATCCACGTCCCGACCTTGGCGGATCCATCCCAGCGATGTGCGTGGCGATGCACCTTCAGCAGTGCATCTTGCAGGATGTCGCAGCCTTCGTCTTCGTTGGTGATGCCCACTTGGCGGATTGCTCTCCACATCAGCTTGTGATGCCTGCGTGCCAGCTCATTGAATGCGCCGCGGTTGCCCGCGATGTGTCCGTGCAATAGTTCAGCGTCTGTGGTGGCGCGGTAATCGTAGGCGAGACGGATGGTCATGTGCTCTTCCCCCAAGAGTTTTTCAGTGCCGCCCGTTCGCAGTGCTTGCGCATCCCCCGATGCGGTGACAAGCCATGCTGTTCGTTGACGAGCGTGCGTACAGCTACACCATAACAACGAGGTGGCAGGGCGCGCCGTGTAAAAGCGCGTCCTGCCACCTCAAGTGTGGATAACTGTGCCGGCTGTGGATAACCAGCGGCTAGTTAACTATTGCTCCCTGCCGGACGTGGTGGGAGCCGGTGTTGAAGCGGAGGTGCCGCCGGCCGGTTGATCCTTCCACGTGCCCATGACGCTGACCTCGCTAATCGTCGCAGCTTGCGGAAGTGGCAGCTCGGTGATCCACACCAGCAGGTAGTTGCCTACTGGACGATCCGCATTGTGGGACGCGGTCTCCGTGGGCTGGGCCGCGCTCGATGCCTCGGCGCCTGCGTCGGCATTGCTGCCCTGGCTCGTCAGATCCACGGTTTTCGTGGCTCCATCTGAGCGGACGGTGTCCAGCAACTCGGTATCGCTCAGCGTCGTGGGTTTACCGTCGGCGGAGCGTAGCTCAATGGTGGTGCCGGGCCGCAAGCCTTCGAGCGATACGGAGGAGACCATGGTCTGCTCTGGAAGGTCGATGAGCAGGCCGATTCCCTCCTTCGTTGCTGTGGGGCTCGTGCCCAGCTGGTTGAGGTAGGTATCGGACTCCCACGCGGTGGATGCGTTGTGGTCCACGGTGAGCTCGGCCAGCTCCGGCGAATCCTCAGTACCGCGTCCGTCCTGCGGCATCCACTCCTCCGCCACGGATAGCGAGATCACGGCTGGGTCATGGTTCGCCACAGCATTGGCCCCGTCCTGCAAGGAGTTGCGCGAGACTGGGGAATCCTGGCGGTTGCCGCCCAGCACGCTGACGGCCGTGATCACGATGGCAGTGATGATGGCCACGGAGATCAGTGCGATGGCACCGGCCTTGACCAGCGTGCGAGCCCGCACCTTCTCCACGCCGAATCCAGCGCGGGAGGAAGGGTCCGGCGTGGTGTCCTCGTGGATCGCCAGCTCGCCCGTTGTGAGTCGACGCAAGGTTCGCGCGGCTTCCCGAAGATTCAATTCTTCGCTCTTGTTCCGAGTCAGCTCCCGCAAGCGGAAATACTCGTGGGCAAGCTCGTCTGGGATTTCTTCATCCGGGACATTGCGCAAAAGCAGTCCCAGGGCGGTAGCTACGCCGTGAGCGTCTTGGCGCACGCTGTTTTCCGGCAGCGCGCCAGGGAAAGCCAGAACAGCGGAACCGTGCGTGTTGATGCGCACGCGGTCGCGGTGGTCCAAGCCCATGGGCGAGCCCACGTCCGCCGCATCTGCAGCCGCATCAGCCAAGTCCGCCACCGCATAGCCCGCAGCCAGCGGATCCGGTCCGGACTCAGCCACGGCGTCCAGTGGACTGCCGTGAATCCACTCGGAAATGACCAGCACCAAGGATCCACCATCAACCACAGAGTGAATCTTGGCCATGCCCGGCGTATCCAGCGACGCCAACAGTTTGGCCCGGCGCAGGATCTGCGCCTTGGCCTGTGCACGGGAGGCATTGCTGCGGGTGCGGGAAGCGGTTTCGTCGCGGCCCTTGTGCCCACCCAGCACGGCGGGATCCATGATGGTCAGCGCCCGCACCTCGCCTGTAGACAGGTCTCGGGCCTGCCACAGACGGGCCGCCGCTGAGCCACCGTGATCGGCGAGGAGGCGGTACTGACCGCCGAGGATCGGGGCACCCGGAACCAGACGGGGTCCGCGGACTCGTCCGGCGGACAGCGGCGGAAGGATTGGGGACATCGTGTTGGTGGCGGAAGCCACCACAGCTGCCTCGGATGCCTGCGATGGTTGCTGGGCAAGAGGCTGATCGGGGGCGGGTTGGCGTCGGGAAACAAAACGGGAAACACCCGGCAACCGGGAGAGCGCGGCACCCACCGTGGTGACCTCCGGCAGGCGCGAACGGGACAGCACGATGCCAGTGACGGCGAGGAAGACGATGCCCGTGATGCCCATGCGGATGAGGAACCAGGGGTGGCCGATGCCGTCGCCGGGATAAACAAAGCGCGTCAGCAGGGCATCCAACCGCCAGGAAACCAACGCGCCCAGCAACGAAGCGCCCAAGGCCCAACCGCCCGCGTGCGAGACGTCCCGGAAGCGAAGGCTGCCCAGTGAACGATTCAGCAGGCGGTGGCCGATGATCGCGCCGGCCAAAAAGCCCATGCCGTTCGCGGCACCCAGCAGCACCACCACCAAGCGTGGCTCGGTGGCAATCAGAGGTGCACTGAAAGCCAGGGCCAGCTTGGTGATAGTGATGCCGGCGATGATGAACGTGGGAGTCCAGACTTCCTCGCGGGCGTAGAAAACGCGCAGGTGCAGCAGAACCAACGCATAAGGAATCAAGGTGAAGGCGGAGAAACTGATGGTCCAGCCCAGCACGTTCGCGGTCTGCAGATCGAAGCTTCCGTAGGCGAACAAGGAGGAAGAAATCAGCGTGCCGAAGCAGGTGAAGAACACGATCACCGGGATCAACGCCATCATGGTCAACTTAGAGGCCATCGTGAGATCGCGGACCACGGCCTTGTCATCGCCATCCGCAGCATTGCGGGATAGCCGAGGCATGACGGCAGTCAGCAGCGTCACGCCAATCACGCCATATGGAACTTGCAATAGCTGCCAGGCTTGCTGGTAGATGAAAGCTGCCGAATCGCTGGAATTGGCTGCGATTCTGTTATTCAGAGCGAAACCAACCTGGGAAATGGCAACGTAGACAACGATTGCAACTGCCATTCCACCGAAGGACTTCAGGCGTTCATCGATGCCCCACAGAGGGCGAATATCGATTCCGGCTTTACGCAGATAAGGCACCATGATGAGCGCCTGCACCACCACACCCAGAGTCGTTCCCAATCCCAACAACAGGATGTGTGGATCGGTAATAGTGACATTCTCGAACGGTTGCAGCTTTGAGCTCTCGGGAAGCAACAGGTAAAAACCCAAGACGGCGAGTGTGACCACGTTGTTAGCAACGGGTGCCCACGCGCCGGGTTTGAAGATCTCCTTGGTGTTCAAGATGGCCATGAACACTGCAAACATGGCGTAGAAAAAGATCTGTGGCAGGACTAGATAGCCAAACGCGGTGGCCATATTTACATCGACTTTGCCCTCCGTGTCCAGCATCACGCGCGTGAGAATCGGGGTCAGCAGGAGGGACAGCAGCGTGATCACCACGGTCAGCGTGAAGGTGAGGGTGAGTAGGCGTCGGATAAAGGCCTCACCCTTATCCGGGTCCTCCTTCTCCGCACGCACCAACACCGGCACCACCAGGGCGGTCAGCACGGCACCCAGCACCAGCTCGGTGATCAGGTTGGGCAGCGTGTTTGCGGTGTTAAACGCAGAAGCGACCGCGGGGCCCAGCGCCGAGCCGATCAGGACCGTGCGCAAAAAGCCCGTGATGCGGGAGATCATGGTGGCGATGGCCATGGAACCGCCCGCGCGCACCACCTGGGTGTCGCTGGTCGTTTCCTCCCGGCCGTCACCGTCGACTTCTTGTTCCGACGCCACCTCTGCGAATTCAGCGTTGATTTGCTGCCGCTCGCTGGGGGACTCAGACAGAGTGGAGTGATCCACTGTCGCGGTGGCAGTCGCAGCTGCTGCGGGCGCGGCAGGCGTGCTCTGCTTGCGCTCGGGAGCTAGCGCCGGAGGGCGCGAACGGCGGAAGCGGCCACGCTGTCCTGTGGTCTCGCGTGGACTCTCCGTGAGGTCCGGCTCCGAGCGCTCGGAGTGCTCCGTGCGTGAATCGTCAGAAAAAGAGTGAGGGGTAGTCACTCCACCATCTTGGTTCACCAGCCGCGCGGATACCTAACCTGTGCGGGGCGTGTCTGCTATTTGTTGTCCAGATCCAAGCGCTGTGGGTGGCTGCGGCCGCGGCGATTCTTGGACGTTGTGGCCGAGCCGGAGCGACGATTCCACAACACCCTTCCTGCCACGCCCACTCCCATGAGCAGCATAAGCACGCCGATGATCAACCCGGGAGAGACTCCGGGGACGGACTGCATGCGCAGCTGGACGGGCTCCGTGATGCGATCGCCACCTTGGGAGTTAAGCCACATTGTGAGGTTTGCGTCACTCTCTTCTGCGTTAGCGCTCTCCGAGGACGTATTGAGCGACAACGTGATGGAACCCTTGGCGGGGATGGACTGGTTATCGTCCGGCAATTCCAGTGTCAGCGGCTTATCGTCTTCCACTTCATAGTCCAAGGTGATGGGTACTGGGAGAGGAAGCCCGTTGCGTGCCAGCACCAGCAGCGGCGAGGAATCCGAAGTACGCGTGAACACGTTGCCGGGTGGGACCAAAGACACGCTGCGCTGCAGGGAGGCAATCATGTCCTGCACCTGATCCAGGCGGCGCGCGAGGCCCGCCCGTACGTCCGCCCACGAGCTACGTTCGCGCATGCGATAACTGCTGGTGGCGCGGGTGAGATCGTCATACAACGGCCGAGTGAAGGCCTCGCGAGTCAGAGCGATGGTGGGATCATTGCTCATGGTTGTGGTTAGCTCGCCCAGCGTGTTGGCCTGATCGGCAATCCGTTGCACCGTTTCTGCCGAGACCTCGCCGGGGTCCGTATAGCTTTCCGTCAGATTGCCCGGCTGGGAGCGCTGTTGCATCACAGCGCTCAGTGACGCTGGTTCTGCTCGGTTGTCTGCAAAGCTGGAGGTCACCGCATCCAAGAATGCGTTGGCTCCAGTCTGATCGACGGACCATAGCGCAGGTGGGATGGCCACCACGGCATCGCCGGCGCGTACCTCCTCGTCAAAAATCGCGGTGGCATCAGCCATGCGCGCCGCGGGACTGTCTTCCTCCACGTTGTAGCGTTTAGCGGGATCCGAATACGCCGCAATCTCTGGGTGCGAACCGGTGGCGCGCAGAGCCGAGCCCAAATCTGCGGAGTAGCCCACCGCATTCAGCGTCACTTGCCCGCGCGTCGACTGCGGTACTGCGCCGGTAATATTTGCTACGGGAACTGGGGTGATGCCGGTGTTCGCGGAATTGTCCGCTTCTGGGTTGTTTGCGGAGACGTTGAGGGTGTTATCCGCAACGATGGCCGTGACGGTGTCATCGTCGCCTTCTGCTCCAGGGCGCGTGGCAGCGGGAGCGCCGTCCGCCAAGTTATGGAGCCGAACCCGGCGCTCAAACTCATCGGAAAGATCCAACTCCTCCCCCAGCGTGTCCGCATGGCGCAACAAAGGGGCTGCGGCGGAAGTGAGGTAACCGGCGTCGGGAATCACCACATTCTGCGTGGGCCACACACCCAAAATGCGGTGAACAATCTGCGGACCTTGAGCCACGGCGTGAACGCCGAGCCAATCCTGCTGCGTGGCCGCAATCGTGTCCAGATCCGCACCTGCATACGGCAGAGCGACGCTGCAACCCTGGTTGACCGTGTCCTTGAGATCCGCGATCCACTGACGAGCGTCTGCGGCACCCCGGCCCTCTTGATACTTGGGCTCGTCGCCGCCGAAGATATCGCCCCAAGAATCACGCAGCTGCTTGGGCACGTCCACTGGGCTCGGGCGTTCGGTACCCACGCGATAGCCACGCGTCATGCGGTCCACCGTGTCGATCAGCTCTGGATCGATGGCCAGGCAGCTGGCCTGCTTGAGCTTGGTGCCCTCCGGGCCCTCCAGTGCCTCGCGGTAAGTGTCCAGTAAGGTGCGCAGACGGCCGTTGTCAGCGAGTTCGTCGGCCAGATGCTCGTCTGTGAGGTAAAGGGGGCCGCGCTGTGGTGCCTCACCCGTGGCTCCTCCAAGAACGTGTGTTTCCGCAGCCAATGGCCACATGAAGGTCACCGGTGTGGGGCTGGTGGGAGCGTCATCCGAAGGGTTTGCGGCAGGGGCGGCTGGATCGACCGGGGTGCGTGGCTCGGTCATGCTGACGGTGGTGCGGGCCACGCCCACCAACTGCTGCGTGGGTTCCTGCTGGCCCTGCGACTGATCCGAGGACTGCGCATCGGCGGTGACGCTGAACATCACCGGGTGACTGCCTTCAGTAAAGAGGCCGGGCGTGACCAGCGTGCTTGTAGATTCCGGGTCTGTGGAATCGTTTGGGGTCAGGTGCAGAGAGAAAGTCTGGCTTTCCCCTGGCGCAACGGAAATTGGTAGCCGGAGCAACTCCGAGGACTGCTGATATTCGCCGAAGTTGGCCAACTGGGCGGAACGAACCGCCGAGGCACTGCCTGCCACCGGTTGCGAAAGCACACGCAGGGCGATGTTGCTGACGGGAGCGGCAGTGTCATTGCGTAAGGACAGCTGCGCATCGATGGAGCGGTCCTGCACATCGAGCGAGGCGAGCCCCACGCGCACGCCCAGGTGAGGATCCGTGCTGCGTGCCTGCGGATTGCTCCACACCCCAGCCTCTTGGTCATTGGCTGGGTCGTGAGATTGGCGCGGATTCTGCTGGGCCTGGGCCGTGGCCATGGGGTGAAGTACGTGATCTACCGCGTTGTTTATCGCGCCGGGTAGAGCGTTTGCGCAGGTCATCATCGTCGCAGCGCACGTGGCAGCCACGGTCAGCGCAGGCCTGCGCAACCTCGTGCTCAGCCCAGAGGTGGGCTGAGGCTGTCGCAGGCGATTGGCTCGAATAGACATCAGCAACCTAACGCGGGGTGTACCGGCCAGCCTTGGCTTCTTCCCGAGCGTAATCGGGGAGCCGTTCAAATGCTTGGCGTGCCAGGCGACGCTCATCGGCGTACGCCAAGCGCTCTACCAGCTGGTTTACGGGCAGCCAAGACACTTCAGTAACCTCGGGGTCTTCGTCGTTGAGGGCACCATCAACGTAGCGCAGCAGGTGGTGGTGCACCGTTTTGTGGATGCGCACGCCTTCGGAGACGAACCAGTAGTCAATCGTTCCCAGATCCGCGATCACCTCGCCAGCGACACCCGTTTCTTCCCACACTTCGCGCTCCGCAGTGGCGTGCTGAGACTCGTCCGGCTCCACGTGCCCCTTGGGCATGGACCACAGCAGGCGCCCGCGACGGTCCAAGCGCCCGATGAGAGCGACGTAGATCTTGGAGAGGTCAACGTTATTATCGTTGCCTACTGCCTCTGCGAGCCCGGAAATGACCAAGCCACCTGCTGAGGTTTCCACGGAAACGGGCAGCTCGGAGTGGGCATCGTTGTAGTGCGACGACGGACGCGCCGGGCTGCGACGGTATTGATTGGAGCTGGTACGCCGATTATTCCGGTTGTTCTCGGAGCGATTACCTCCGGAGCTATTCGCGCTGCCCGAACGGCGTGATTTGCCGCCCCGGTTATTGCGGTTGCCGGACTTGCCGCCGTTGTTGGCGTTTCCGCCGGGACGGTTGCCGGGCTTATTTCCGCTCTTGCCCGCAGAATTGTTCTTGGCCTGCGGGTTCTTGCCTTGGTTTCCGCCGGACTGTTGCTGGCTGCCCTGCTTATTCGCGTTATTGCGGTTGGAACGGCGCCGCCGACGACGACGTGGCGCGCCACCGGTGGTCTCGCTCTCACTCATTCCGATAAGACTAGTCGCCCACCTAAATAATGTGGAACTTTGGCACGAGCGTGCACAAATGTGTTCGCTGTGGGATGGGGGCAGATGTCATATACAGGGCAGCACTGAACGAGCAGCGGAGCCCACTAGTTTCCCCAACCAAGTGATATGAGTCACTACTTTGCGGTAAGGATGGAAGCATCCTTTGCTGACCATCAGCGCCAGCTACCGCAAAGTTAGGAGCCGAACATGCTCGCCGGACTCAACGCACCTCTGTCCCCTCTTCGCTTCCTCGAGCGCAGCGCCACCGCCTACCCAGATCGCACTGCCTGCCAAGACGGCCCGCGCAGTTTCACGTTCGCACAGATGAAAGCGGACGCAGAAGCCATGGCACGGGGTCTACTGCAAGGCGGCCTACGCCCTGGCGAGCGCGTGGGCATGCTTGCCGCCAATAGCTACGAGGCGCTACTCGCCCAGTTCGCGGTCCCCCTCGCCGGCGGAGTACTCGTCCCCATCAACACCCGCCTGGCTCCCGCCGAAGTCCGCTACATCTGCGATCACGCCAGCATCAACATCCTGTTCGGTGAGCAAGAACTGATCGATCCGTGCCGTCGCACTCTCGGAAGCGCAGGTCTGGTGGAGACGTTCGTTCTTATTCCCGACGCCAACGGCTCCCAACCCCAGCCTCATCATCCAGATTCTGGGGTGGTTATCACGTTCGAAGAGTTCGTTGCTGGCGTCGAAAATAGGGAACAAGAACAAGCAAGCACCCGGGGGCTGACCTACGGCGTGGACGACGAGGACGCGGCCATCGCGATTAACTACACCTCCGGCACCACCGGGCGGCCGAAGGGCGTGGTCTACACCCACCGCGGGGCATATCTAGCGGCGCTGGGCATGGTGATGACGCACCAGTACACGCGCGATTCTGTCTATTTGTGGACGCTGCCGATGTTCCACTGCTCCGGCTGGTGCACGGGATGGGCGGCGATGGCGGCCTCGTCCACGCAGATCGCGCTGCGTGCGGTGCGAGGTCCGGAAATGTGGCGGCTGATCGACGAAGAGGGCGTGAGCAATCTGTGTGGTGCGCCTGCGGTGCTGACCACGCTGGTCAACGCGGAGGAGGCACACGAAGTGACAAATCTGATGATCGCCACGGCCGGAGCGCCGCCGAGCCCCACAGTCATCGGCGCGTGCGAGGACCTGGGCATTGACATCATCCACGTCTACGGGCTGACGGAAACCTACGGACCTACGGTGGCCTGCGCGCCGCAACCCGCGTGGAAGGAGCTGTCCACCGCGGAGCGTGCCAAGCTGAAGTCCCGCCAGGGAATTGCCATGGTGACCAGCGAAGAAGTGCGCGTGGTGGAGCAGATCCCGAAGCACTCCCCGGCTGACGTTCAGCTGGTGGATGTGCCTGCGGACGGCGCGACGATGGGCGAGGTGGTGATGCGCGGCAACGTGGTGATGCGGGAATACTTCCACAATCCCGATGCCACCGCGGAGGCGTTCGCTGGCGGTTGGTTCCACTCGGGAGACCTTGCTGTGAAACACCCGGACGGGTACATCCAGATTCTGGACCGAGACAAAGATGTGGTGATCTCCGGCGGCGAGAACATCTCCACCATCGAGGTGGAACAGGCGATCATCAGCCACCCGGCGATCGCGGACGTGGCTGTCATTGGAATTCCAGATGACAAATGGGGTGAAGCGCTACGGGCATTTGTGGTGCTCGCGCCGGGCAACCAGGCGGATGAAAACGTGGAGGCCTCAGTGATCGATCACTGCCGCGGACTGGTGGCCGGGTTCAAGGTGCCACGCGATTACCGCATCATCGACGAGCTTCCGCGCACCTCCACAGGCAAGGTGAAAAAGAACGAACTGCGTGAGTGGGAGGGCTGAAAACGCGCAAAAGTCGCAAGGTAGAATTACCGCTGTGACTGACCCAACCTCCTCCCCCGCCCCACGCCTGCCCGAACCTGCGTCTGATGTGGTGATCCCCGGTGGGTCGGAGGCTGCGGCAGATAGCGTTGCCCCAGCGCAGCTGATGGCCAACGCGTGGCAGGGTCTGCAGGAACTGGATGGCTGGCTGCGCCCGCTGGCAGTGGCGTTTGCTGCGGCTGGGCAACCGATTTTCCTTGTGGGCGGGTCCGTGCGCGATGCGTTGCTGGGCAGGCTGACGCACGATCTGGACTTCACCACTCCGGCACGTCCGCAGGAGATCATCGAGATTGTCACGCCGCTGGCCAGCACGGTGTGGGATACGGGCATCGAGTACGGAACCGTATCTGCGCTGGTCAAGGGCATGACCCTGGAAATCACCACCTTCCGCGCGGACCAGTACGACGGCCAGTCCCGCAACCCCGAGGTCACCTTCGGTGACACCTTGGACGGGGATCTGGTGCGTCGCGATTTCCGCGTGAACGCCATGGCTTTGGAGCTTGCTACCGAAGGCGAGCACACCTTCCTGGATCCGCTCGGCGGGCTGGACGATCTAGCCGCGGGCGTGCTGGACACCCCGGATTCGCCGCAGATCAGCTTCAACGATGACCCGCTGCGCATGCTGCGGGCCTGCCGCTTTGTTTCCCAGCTGGGCCTGCAGGTGGCACCGCGCGTGGAGTCCGCGATGCAGGATATGTCTACCCAGATCCAGCGCATCACCGTGGAACGCGTGGCCGTGGAGTTGAACAAGCTCATGCTCGGCGAACAGCCGTGGAGCGGCCTGGACCTGATGGTCACCACAGGTTTGGCGGAGCATGTGCTGCCCGAACTGCCCGCGCTGAAGTTGACCCAGGATGAGCACCGCCAGCACAAGGACGTGTACTGGCACTCGCTGAAGGTGCTGGGCAATGCGGTAGAGCTGGAGCGTGAGCGCGGAATGAAACCCAACCTGGAGTTGCGGTGGGCCGCACTGATGCATGACATCGGCAAGCCGGAGACCAGGGACTTCAACGAAAACGGCAATGTCACCTTCTATCAGCACGAAGTAGTGGGCGCCCGCATGACGCGCCACCGCTTGCGCGCGTTGAAGTACTCCAAGCAGCACATCAAGGACATCTCTGAACTGGTGCGCCTGCACATGCGTTTCCACGGGTACGGCCAGGGCAACGGCTCTGCAGAGGACGATGGCACGTGGACGGATTCCGCCGTGCGCCGCTATGTCACTGACGCCGGAGACCTGCTTCCCCTCCTTCACCTGCTGGTCCGGGCGGACTGCACCACCCGGAACAAGAACAAGGCTCGCCGCCTGCAGCGCACTTATGACGGGCTCGAGCAGCGCATCACGGAGCTGCAGGAGCAGGAAAATCTAGAAGCTGTTCGCCCGGATCTGGATGGCAACCAGATCATGGAGATCTTGCAGCTCAAGCCGGGCCGCGACGTGGGTCGCGCGTGGGCGTACCTTAAGGAGCTGCGCCTGGATCGGGGTCCCCTGGACCGCGAGGAGGCCATTACGGCGCTGAAGCAGTGGTGGGCCGAGCAGCAGGATCACGCAGAACAAGACCATGCACAGCACCAACAGCACAAGGAGAAGTGACCATGAGCCAAGCCTCTGACCTGCACGTCTCCCCCGGTGACATCCTTTTCATGTCCGCGCGCAGCGTGGCCAACCCTGGTTTCGATGGGCTGGGTTTTGAGGATGATGTTCTTGATCTCGACGCCATGCACACCTTCACCGATTGCTTCGGCACCGAGCCCGGACAACTGGCGGCACCGGGGTTCCCCACGGCAGATAGCCTGCTGGTGCTTTCTGTGGAGGACAATGACACGGTCATCGCCGTGCGCTTGGGCGTGATGTCTACCGACCCTGTGGCCAATCATTTGCCAGAGCTGGCCAAGGCGCTGAGCAAGCCCAAGGTGTTCTTCATCGGCGGGCACAACCAGCCCGTGGTGCTGGGAGTGGGCTACCTCGCCAGCTCCATGGATGCCGAACGCGCAGCGCATGACGAAGAAACCAGTGCGCCACTGTTCGGCAAGAACCACCAGTTCCTGCACATCCACACGGGAGATCCGGAGAACTCCGTGGAGCAGCAAGTGGAAGCCACCGGCAGCGAGCTAGCCGGTCTACGCCTATTCCACAGCTACGTCACCGCCCCGGTAGAGCACATCACGCAGTGGGTGAAGGCTGGCTTCATTGAAGCTGAGCAGGCCACCTACGAGGACGTCTTTGCCGAAAGGCCCAGCGAAACCTGGCGGCAGATCATGGCTCGGCGCCCCTTCCCTGAGAATCTCTTCTCCACCTGGGCGCAACATCCGGAGCGGAACTAAGTGGCGCGGGGAACAAACAACGATAAGCCTCGCGGCTGGGTGCCCCAACAGATCAAGACCGGTATCGGTGATGTGTGGGCCGTGGCGCTGGGCATGTTCCCGCTGGGCGTGGCCTTTGGGCTGCTGGTGACGCAATTGGGCTTCGCCTGGTTCTGGGCACCGGCGCTCTCGATTGCGATTTACGCCGGTTCGATGGAGTTTTTGGCTCTCTCGCTGATCACCGGCGGGGTGGGGCCGCTCAGTGCCGCGTTGTATGGGCTGCTGGTGAACTTCCGACACGTCTTTTACGCGCTGAACTACCCGCTGACCAAAATAAAAAGCCTGGTGGGTCGCATGTACGGCGTCTATGCGCTCACGGACGAGACCTATGCGGTGATTTCCGCCCGCCGCGATGTGGAATGGACCGGTCCACGGGTGATCACTGTGCAGGCGATGCTGCAATCCGGATGGGTCGGCGGAGGAATCATCGGCGGGCTGTTCGGCTCCATGCTGCCGATGGAGATCGAAGGTATGGAATTCGCGCTGACCGCGCTGTTTACCGTGTTGGCCATCGAGGCCTTCGCGGGATACAAGGACCTCTCGCTTCCCCTAACCGCAGTAGTGGCGGCCGGGATTGGCTTGCTTATCTCTCCGGAGAACATGCTGATGGTGGCGATGAGCGTGTACTTCGTCGTGCTGCTGGTGCGGTTCTTCGTGCCACCGGTGGATGCGGCGATGAAGCTATTGGTCGGCAGCGCTCGGGCGCGCGAACAGGGTGGTGAGCGAGCATGATCCTAGCGAGTGCGGGCTTGCCCGAAGATGTGCAACTGCTGCCTACCGTGCTGATCCTGGCAGTGTTGTTTGCTGTGACGGTCGCCCTGCGCGCGCTGCCCTTCGCCGCGCTACGGTTCTTCCGTGAATCAGAGCTGGTGACCTGGCTGGGCCTGGTGATGCCCGCCGGTGTGATGGCCATTCTGATGGTCTACGCACTAACGGGCAGCGATGGCGAGACCGGCGGATACGCCGCCTTGGGGCTAGGGGTGGGATTTACCGTGGCGCTGCACTTGTGGAAGCGTTCGGCCAGCCTCTCGATCCTGCTGGGCACCCTGTTTTATGTGGTGCTGGTCAACTGGGTGTTCTGAACCGAAAAGCCACCGCGGCCGAGAGCTGAAAAATAGCTCAGTAGCACGCAAAGTTCTGCACTGCGTAGACGGCGCCGCTGGCTGAATATGCCACTCCCACACCCAGGGTGTTGAAGTTCTCATTCTGCATATTTGCACGGTGACCTGGGGAGTTGTGCCACTGCTCCACGATATCCGCAGCCGTTGCATTTGGGTCGCCGTTCAAGGCGATGTTCTCCCCTGCCCACGTCCAGCCGTCTGGGTACTGGTCGGAGTAGTTCGGGTTGTGCTGGAAATCTCCGGTGGAAGCCAGGCAGTGTGCCCACGCCTGCGCTACGGAAGAAACTTCAGCGTTGGGCTTAAACGGTGCCAAGCCGTGCTCCACGCGGTACGCATTGGTGGCATCGAACAGCGCCTGTTGGGTGATTTTCCCGGTGCGCGGGGTGCCAGGGCAGATCTCCAGCTCCGGCGCAGTTGGGGTGGTTGGCGTGGTGCCTGGGTCAGGATCTGGGGTTGGGGTGGGGTTTGGCGTCGGGGAGGAAGCGGTGCCCAATGAACCCAGGACATCGAAGGACTCGAGCGAGCCCAACGAACCTTCCGCTGCTGATGCGGCCGAGGTGGTGACCAGGCTGAAGGGGATGGTGGCCGCCAACACGATGCCGGCGAGGGTGCGCTTTTTCATGTGTGAACTCCTAGAGAAACAGTTTTCTAGGCAAAACTTACCTGCTGTGTCACTGTCACGCCAGACCCCATGCCATATTTCCAGCGCACTACGATGAAGCACATGCCTACACCCGAATTCATCCTAGAACTCCGCAAGCACGTGGGAAATGCGCCGCTGTGGGTCCCCGGCGTCACGGCGATCGTGCTCAAAGAGGTGCCCGCGGACGCGCCCATCTGGCAGGTTCCGGAGGTGTTGCTGGTCAAGCGCGCGGACAACGGACAGTGGACTCCCGTGACGGGCATCGTGGATCCTGGCGAGGAGCCTCACGTGGCGGCGGTTCGCGAGGTCAAAGAGGAGACCGGCGTGGATGTCACGCCCGTGGCGCTGTTGGGCGTGGGGCAGGTGGGTCCCGTGGAGTACCCGAACGGTGACGTGACCAATTACGTGGACACGGCGATGCGTTGCAGTTTGGTGGACGGTGGGAATCAGGATCCTTTTGTTGCCGACGCCGAGTCCTCCCACGTCGGCTTCTTCCCCATTTCCCAGCTCCCCCCTATGCAGCCGCGGTTCCGGTTGATCATCGCCGATGCCGCAGCGCAGCTGAAGCATCCCGGCGGTTTCCGCCCGCGCATGGGCTATAGCAAACGCAACTAGCTAACCGCCGAAGGGCTTCGCGAGCTACCAGGTGTGCGCGGTCTCCGGGGACTGTTCATAGCGCTCGGCATACGTGGAGGCCCGGATGGAACAGATGATCAGCTGCATCTGGTGGAAGATCATCAGCGGTAGGATCATCAGGCCCAGTCCGGTGGAACCGAACATCACCGCGGCCATGGGCAGGCCCGCGGCCAGGGACTTTTTAGTTCCGGCGAACTGGATAGCTACTTGGTCTTCGTAGTTGAAGTTCAGCTTGCGGGTGATCACGCTGGTGACCCACAGCATCAGGTACACCAGCACGACAGATCCCAGGACCAGCCCCACGATTGCCTGCCATGCCACGGAGCTCCAAATGCCCTGCACCATGCCCTCGGAGAAGCTGACGTAAACCACCAGGCCGATGGAAATCTGATCCACTTTTTTGGTCATCTTGGAGGCGGCGAATCCCTTCACCCACGGGCGCAGGATCTGGCCGATGAAGAACGGCAGCAGCAGCTGCACGCCGATGTTGATGAACGTGCCGCCATCCACGTGGACACCGCCGGGTGCGGTCATCAGCAGCAGCACCAGCAGCGGGGTGATCACCACGCCGACCAGCGAGGATGCGCTCGCCGCCACGATGGACGCCGCCACGTTTCCGCGGGCGATAGATGTAAAGGCCACGGAGGACTGCACCGTGGAGGGCACCAGAGTCATGAACAAAATGCCCATGTACATGTCCTCGCCGATCCATGGAGTGAGCGGTTTGAATGCCAGTCCGACGACTGGGAAGAGCACAAACGTAAACAGCAAGATCAGTACGTGGAGCCGCCAATGTAACAGCCCGCGAAGCGCCTCCTGCGGTGCCAGACGAGCACCGTAGAGGAAGAACAGAAACGCGATAGCGATCTTGACAACCCAGTCAGCTACTTCGGCCGCATCACCCCTGACCGGCAACACAATGCCGGCGATGACCCCGAGCAGGATCATCCAAATGAGGAAGTCTGGCCGATAGCTGAGTAGGCGTTTCATCCAGCTAACGCTAGACAGTTTCCAATGCGTTATCTAGTTCCGCAGTCGTAGTTTTGGGAATAAACAGAGACGTGGCTGCGGATATGGCCAAAATGATGGCACCTACGATGAACGCGGTGGTGTAGCCCGCTGCGCTGTCCGATCCCGCGGGGGATCCGGCGACCATGAATACCGGCAGGATGGCGAAGGAGATGCCTGCGCCCAGGTTGAACGCAGCGGAGTTCATGCCGGGCAGGAAGCCCTCGTAGTCCTTCGGGGAGTTCACCACGCCCAAGTTGTTCAGGACGATGTTCGCCACACCGGCGTAGGTGATGCCGATCAGGACGATGGAAGCAATCAGCACGACTGCGCTGTGAATGCCCACGAAGGCCAGCAGTACCAGCAGCAATGCGGTGGCGATGTTCGCCAGGCGAAGCAGGCGTGCGTAACCGATGAGTGGGGCAAAGCGTCCAGCCAGTGGACCGACGAGCCAACCGATCAACGCATAGGGAGTCAGCAGAGCCAAGGAGGCTGCATCGGCTTGCCAGCCGAAGCCTGCGTCGGGATTCTGGGCCAACGAGGTAGCCACGCCATTGACCGCGGCGAACACACCGGTCATGGTCAACACGGTGGTCAACAGCAAGCCCCAAGTTTGGCGGCGAGCCAGGTACTTAGGCGCCACCAGAGGCTGCTCGTGCTTCTTCTCGTACGTCCAGAACAAGGCGAAGACCAGCAGGCCCAGGAGCACCAGGCCAGCGACCATCAGCCAGTTCGCAGCGCTGGCCTTGCCCGCCTCGTTGACGGCCAGGGTGATGGACAGGACGGAGACCACCAGGATCGCCGCGCCACCCCAGTCCATCTTCACGTTGTCAGAAGGCTTGGATTCCGGAGCCCACAGAGCCACCACGGCTACGGCAATGGCGCCGATGATCGCGATCAGCCAGAACACGGAACGGAAGCCCCAGTGTTCCGCCATCCAGCCGGAAATCAGCACGTCCAAGCCAGCCACGCCACCGTTGATGGCGGCGATCAAGCCCATCAGCGTGCCCAGGCGAATCTCGTCCTTGACCTGGCTGCGCAGGATGATCAGCGTCATCGGGATGGTGGGTCCGGCGATACCCTGCATCGCGCGGGCCAGCATCAACACCTCAATGTTGGGGGCTAGTGCGGCGATCACACCGCCGAGGGCCATGACGGCGAGCATGATGAGGAGGATCTTGCGCCGACCAACAATGTCGGACAAACGAGGCAGGAACAGGCCGCACATCGCGCCGCCCGTGAAGAAGGCCGTCTGGGTCAAGCCCACGGCGGCCTCATCGGTGTTGAGCTCGCGCGCCATGGTAGCCAGCACCGGCGAGAGCATGGAGGCGTTGAGTTGGAAGGCGATGGCCGCCGTGATCAGCACGGTCATCAGCAGGGCGAGGCCACCCTTGCGGGAATCCACGGGATCAGGAAGCGAAGTAGAGGCAGTGCCCGTGCCGGTGGAAGCGCCGGTGGCGCGTGAAGAAGGGTTGTTAGTCACAGTGTCATCCTGTTGAATCTGGCCGCGCTAACCGCGGAAATTGGTGGTGCCGATGCGGGTCAAGGCGCTGGTGAGCAGATCCCAGAAGCGATCCGCGTCCACGTCGATGCCCACGCAGTGCCGCACACCGTGGGCATCAGCTTCATAATCGTCTGCGATTCCCAGCGCGCTGGGATCTTCCGCCTGGTCGGGATTCCAGGTGCGGCGCAGGTCAACTACGGTTTGTCCGCGAGTGAACTCGCCCTTGGTCTCCACCTGGATGGGCGCGCGAACGGTGGTGAGGATCAGCGGATCAGCTACGGCCGCCACTGCCAGCGGATCATGCATGGGAGGTCCGGGGTAGCGGCGTTCCTTCATGTAGGAACCACCGAAGAACTCCACCAGCTCCGCGATGAACTGGGAGACGTCCGTATTCACCTTCTTGAGCTGCTCCATGCGATCGGGCGTGGCGAGCACCTTGTGGGTGACGTCCAGGCCGACCATGGTCACGGGCCACTGCGCCTCGAAGACGATCTGCGCGGCTTCTGGGTCCGCGAGGATGTTGAACTCTGCGGCGGGAGTCATGTTTCCGGTGTGGTGTCCACCGCCCATCAGTGTCACGCCTGCTACGCGTTCCACCAGTTCAGGGTAGGTCCGAGCGAAGAGCGCGACGTTGGTTAGCGATCCGGTGGGTACTAGGGTCACGGATTTGTCTGGTTGCTCGGCCACGATGTCCGCAATCAGCTGAATGGCGTGGCGAGAATCCAGTTCCACGCCGGGTGCTGGCAGTTGTGGGCCATCGAGACCGGAATCGCCGTGGATTTCCTCCGGGATGAGTTGTGGCCCTACTAGTGGTCGGCTGGCACCTGCCGCGAAGGGAACTCCGGTGATGGATCCCACTGTGGCGAGCGCACGGGCATTGGTTGTGACTTTTTCCAGCGTCTGGTTGCCGGCCACGGTGGTTACGCCGAGGAGCTCGATGTCTGGGTTTCCCCAGGCCAGGAGCATGGCGATGGCGTCATCGTGTCCGGGGTCGCAATCCAGGATGATCTTCGTCATGGGTGCGATCCTTTCTCATGTCTTTGTAAGTCTTGATCGTTTCAGAAGGTGAACTTTAAAGACAGAGTAGACCCAGAGCGGACACCGGGGACAGTGATCCGCGCTGTCGCGCGAGGATTGTTGTGCTGGTCGCCTGATGGGCGAGCGCTGTCGACGGATTAGTTGGCGCTAGAGAAGAAGTCCTTGGCCAGCGCCCGCACCTCTGCTTCGGTGGCATAGGAACCCGCCGCTCCAGCTTTGCGGGTGGCCAAAGAACCCGCCGCAGCTCCCAGTTGTACGGCCTCCACCATGTCCGCGCCTTGCGCCAATGCCGCGGCAAAGGTGCCACAGAAAGCATCTCCCGCGCCGGTGGTGTCCACCACGTCTGGCGACGGAGGAGACGGCACCAGGCGAACCTCGTCCTGCGTGATCACTGCCGCGCCCTTGGGTCCCAGGGTCATCACGGCCGATTTCGCCACGGAACGCAGCGCCTCTACCAGCTGCTCAAAGGGAGTATCGCGCGGGAGGCCAGTGACATCAGCCGCCTCGATCTCATTGACCATCAGCGGGTTTGCCGCCGCCAGCAGGTCTGCATCGCGCGTGGTGACGGGCGCCAAGTTGAGCACGAACCGCGCGCCGGGCAGCGCCTCCGCCAGACGTGGCAGCTCTGCCGAATGTTCTGGGGTTAGCTCGCCCTGTGCGAGCAGGACCTTGATTCTTTTTTCGACGCCACCCTCCCCCTTCAGCGTCTCTCGCAATGCCAACGGGCTGACGGTCTCGTTGGCCCCGGAGGTGACGATGATGATGTTCTCGCCAGACTGATCATTCATGATGAAAGCTTGGCCGGTGGGCAGATCAGTACGCGACACATGAGTGGTGTCCACCCCGTGTGCTTGCAGCTCATCCAGGGCAAGATCTGCCAGAGGGTCGGCGGCAGAGCTGCTGGTGCCATCTGCACCTGGCCCCACTGCAGAAAGCAGCAGAGTCTCTACGCCCAGGTGGGCAGATGCCGCTGCCTGGTTGGCACCTTTTCCGCCTAGACCTTGGACACCGCGGGTGCCGATCACGGTCTCGCCGGGCGCGGGGAACTCGGTGAGTCCCACGAAGGTATCAACGTTGATGGTGCCGCAAACGGCAACGATCGGTCCGTCGGTAGCGGAGGCCTCAGACTGCGCTGGGGTGGAAGAGCGGTTCATGGCGCCCAAGAATACCCAAACGGAAGGAAAAGCTATCGCTGGGACTGAGGTTCCCAAGTCAGGTTGGACGCACCTATGAAACAATTGAGGGCAAAACTTTTTCTGTATCAGATTGAAAAGCCGAACGCGCAGAAATGAGTTGATCACTAGTGAACACGGGTGTGCTGGTCGTGGCGACCATCTGGATCCTCTTGCTTCTCGCGTTCTTCGCTATTGCGTGGCTGACAACCTTTGCCTTGCGTACCCGAAATCGTCGGAGAATCTCTAAAAGGCGCTTAGCGGAAGAAAGTGTCTGGCAGGACGAAGCGGCCTGGCAGGACGAAGAAATGTTGCAGGAAGAGGCCGCTCAGCAGGGTAAGAACTACTGAGTGTCCTGTGAAGCCACTGCGCGCCGGGCGGCATCGAGGTCTAGCGCAGGAGCAGAATCGTATGCCGCTCCCCCACCTTTGCAGGAACCGTTGAGCGAGCAGGATCCGCAGGCTTGGCCAGACGCACACGCGTCTGCGCTCACTACCCCATCGGCTGCAGCCTGCCCTTCGGGTGAAACGTCCGCAGACCCACCACAACAGGTATCCGAAGCGCCGGCTGAGCTGGCGCTTGATCCAGAAGAACAGCAACCTGATTCAGCGTCGGCTTCCTTCTGCGCGCGGGCATCTACCTGCGCCATAGCGTGTGCTGCAAGCGCACCGCCCATTCCCAAGAGGAATAGGGAGGCCACCACCAGGCCGGCGACGACAAGCCATGTCCATCCCGCAGCGCTCCATGCCACGGCACCCGCAGCCAGCATTGCGAGGCCGGAACCTGTCCAGGCTGGACCAGCAATCTTGTGTCCCATGTTCCAGTAATCCTGAGACTTGCGCGCCTCCGGGATCCGCAGTCCTACCAGGGCATTTCCCGGAAGATTTTCCGTCAGACACAGCAATCCAATAAACAGGATGCCCAGACCAGCGATAGCCACGATGATGCTCAGGAAACTCATGCTTAACAGTCTAGAACTGCCTGCGGGGATCACCAAGTAAACGCAGGTAGCTACTACCGAACAAACACGTTCCGCCAGAGATGTTCACGATGCCGAACAGGCATGCGAAATCATGGTTAGCATCGACGATAAGCTATTTTCGTTATTCAATATTTCTATGCCTGTGAACATCACCCAAAACCAACTCGACACCTGGGTCTCCGAAGCAGAACAAGGCTACGATCTGGAGGCTCTGAAAAAGCGCGGACGCGGACGCCCCGGTCGTGGAACAGATCCTGCGCAAGTGGTCGCTGTGCGCCTCACCGCCGATGAACTCAGCGCCCTAGACCGCCTGGCTGCGGAAAAGCATCTCACCCGATCCGAACTTGTTCGCCAAGCCATCAGCGCACTCACGGCGGCATGAGAGCAGCGAAATCTGCCACTAAACACGGCGTCGCAGAAAGCGATGGCATCCACGCCGCCTCACATCCGCTGTGGATAGAACCTCATCGATGATGACCTCACCCAATGGAGGGAACTGCTGTTCCTAGCTCAGTGCTTTAATCGCACTGCCTTGGTCACCATCTCCTCCAGCGCCGCCGGTGACACCGGACGTAAGCCTGTCGCCTTCAGACATACGTTCACGTTCTCGCGCCGAATCGCCACATCCGAATGTGCATGCCCATGCACCGTGCACTCGAACCCCTCTCGAGCTGCCCACCGGGCCAGCTTGTCCGTCTGATGAGGATCCACCACCGCAAACTCCCCCACAGCCCGCGGAATATGAGTCAGCAGCACAAGCCACCGACCAATCCGCACCTGCAGATCAAACGAGATCACATCGAAGACCTCCCTATACTTCGGTGTCCACTCCCTAACCGAATCCATCCCGAACATCGGATGCACACGATCATGGTTGCCCGGCACCAGAATCATCCTGAAAGACTTCTCACGCTTGAGCTCTCCCAACCGTTGCAACGCCTCATCATCACGACGTACCGAAATATCCCCCAGACACACTAGTCTCACGCGATCTGGAATCTCCCGAAGGTTATTCAAAATCACTGCATCATGTTGATCAGTTGAAACAAACCCACGCAATTCTGAAACCAAGCGGTGTCCCAGATGAAGATCAGACACCGTCCAGAAACCTGGTCCTACTTCACCAGCACCCATTTCTACCTAACCTCAAGGAGTTCAATCCCCTAACTGTAAGCAGAGGAATCGTATTTTGCATCTGATGTGAGGCTCTAGAGAGTTGGCAGCTCACCTAGGGAGTTCAAAGTTGTCACATGGCTAGCCACTAGTGGCGTCTCCGCCGAACGCCCAATATTTCGCCTGCGGTGCATCCACCAGCCCACGCGGTTGCACCGTTGTCCCGGCCACCCACTACAATTTTCAAGCATGACTACCCCAGCTACCGGCAATTCGACCAGCCCAGAAGGCCAGTCCGGCGCAGGCAACGCGGATTCAGCGAACGCCACCACGTATCGCTACACCCCGCAGCTTGCAGCGGAGATTGAGAAGCGCTGGCAGGACGTGTGGAGGCAGCAAGGCACGTTTAACGCTCCCAACCCCACGGGAGATCTTTCGGAACCGGGTTTGCAGCTGCCGGAAGACCGCATGTTTGTGCAGGATATGTTCCCTTATCCGTCCGGTGTGGGTCTGCACGTGGGGCACCCGCTGGGTTATATTGCCACGGACGTATTTGCGCGCTTCCACCGTATGAAGGGTGCAAATGTCCTGCATACGCTGGGTTATGACTCTTTCGGCCTGCCCGCTGAGCAGTACGCTGTACAGACCGGCACTCACCCGCGTACCACCACGATGGCGAATATCGAGAACATGGAGCGCCAGCTAGGTCGCCTGGGTTTGGGTCACGATAAGCGCCGTTCCGTGGCTACCACGGACACTGATTTTTACCGGTGGACGCAGTGGATTTTCCTGCAGATTTACAACTCCTGGTTTGATCCAGAGGCTAATGACGGCAAGGGTAAGGCGCGTCCGATTGCTGAGCTGGAAGAAAAATTTGCTGGCGAGCGCGAGGATTGGTCTTCTCTGAGCGAGGCTGAGCGTCAGGCCATTCTCGATGAACACCGCTTGGTGTACCGCTCGAACTCCATGGTCAATTGGTGCCCCGGCTTGGGAACTGTGTTGGCTAATGAGGAAGTCACTGCGGACGGCCGTTCCGAGCGCGGTAATTTCCCCGTTTTCCGCAAGAATCTCCAGCAGTGGATGATGCGCATCACTGCGTATTCGGATCGTCTGATTGATGATCTGGATTATTTGAATTGGCCGGAGAAGGTCAAGTCCATGCAGCGGAATTGGATTGGTCGGTCCCGTGGTGCAGAGGTTGTTTTTTCGTCCGACGCCACCGATGACTCGATCACTGTATTCACCACTCGGCCGGATACTCTTTTCGGTGCGCAGTACATGGTGCTGGCTCCGGAGCACGAGCTCGTGGACTCGCTGGTGGAAGCCGCTGGTGACCAGACTTATGACGGTGTGGACGAGCGCTGGACCAATGGTTCTAGCAATCCTGCTGAAGCAGTTGCAGCGTACCGTGCGTCTATCGCTGCGAAGAGCGATCTGGAACGTCAGGAGAACAAAGAAAAGACCGGCGTGTACTTGGGTGTGACTGCCACCAACCCGGTCAACGGCGCGTCCATTCCCGTATTCATCGCTGACTACGTCCTGATGGGCTACGGTACCGGTGCCATCATGGCCGTTCCGGCGCATGACGAGCGTGACTTCGAGTTCGCCAAGGCTTTCGGACTATCCATCACCCAAGTGGTCGCTCCGGAAGGTCAGCAACCTCCAAAGGGCGAGCTGGAAAAGGCTTTCGTTGACGGCGGCGTAGCTGTCAATAGTGCGAACGACCGTGGCTTGGACATCAACGGCTTGGGTCTGGACGAGGCTAAGGCCGCAACGATCGATTGGCTGGAAAACAACGGTACTGGTCAAGGAAAGATTCAGTACAAGCTGCGCGATTGGCTCTTCGCTCGCCAGCGCTACTGGGGCGAGCCTTTCCCTATCGTCTATGACGAGGATGGTGTAGCTCACCCACTGCCTGAGAAGATGCTGCCCATCGAGTTGCCTGAGGTAGAGGATTACAAGCCGGTCAGCTTTGATCCTGACGATGCGGATTCAGCCCCTCAACCCCCGTTGGCTAAGGCCAAGGAGTGGGTCAACGTGGAGCTGGATCTAGGCGATGGGCCGAAGATGTACCGGCGCGATACCAACGTGATGCCGCAGTGGGCGGGTTCTTCTTGGTACCAGCTGCGATACATTGATCCCACCAACGACGATGCCCTGGTGGACATCGAAAATGAGCGTTATTGGGTTGGCCCTCGCGAGGGCCGCCCCTCCGGCGGCGTGGATCTGTACGTCGGCGGTGTGGAGCACGCTGTCCTGCACCTGCTGTACAGCCGTTTCTGGCACAAGGTTCTCTTCGACCTCGGTTTCGTATCCAGCTTCGAGCCGTACCATCGCTTGTTCAACCAGGGCTACATCCAGGCGTACGCCTACACGGATGCCCGTGGCGTGTACGTTCCCGCCGAGGAAGTCACTGAGCGCGAGGGCAAGTTCTTCTGGACCGACCCCGCCGGAGATGGCTCTGAGGAGGAGGTTTTCCAGGAGTACGGCAAGATGGGCAAGTCCCTGAAGAATGCCGTGAGCCCGGATGACATTTGCGAGAACTTTGGCGCGGATACCCTGCGCGTCTACGAGATGGCGATGGGACCACTGGACACGTCACGTCCGTGGGCAACCAAGGACGTGGTGGGTGCGCAGCGATTCCTGCAGCGTGCGTGGCGCCTGGTTGTGGACGAGTCCACCGGCCATTCCACAGTCACTAGTGCTTCTCTTTCCGACGACGACAACCGCGCGTTGCACCGCACCGTCGCCGGCGTCCACGAGGATTACGCTGAGCTGCGCGATAACACCGCCGTGGCCAAGCTCATCGAGTACGTTAACTACCTCACCAAGACTTACGGCGGCAGCGGTGCATACGGCCAAGCTGCTGTGCCACGCGCTGCAGTAGAGCCGTTGGTGCTCATGCTCGCTCCTGTTGCTCCACACATCGCAGAAGAAATGTGGGCGATCTTGGGTAACGACAATGGCGTCACCTATCGCCCCTTCCCTACCTGGGAAGAGCGTTGGTTGAAGGATGACAGCATCGAGCTGCCTGTTCAGGTGATGGGCAAGCTACGTGGGCGGATCACCGTGCCCGCGGATGCCTCGCGTGAGGATATAGAAAAGGCCGCATTGGAAGAGCCCAACGTGGTGGGCCATATTGAGGGTAAGAAGGTGGCGAAGATCATCGTTGTACCAGGCAAGATGGTCAACATCGTCGCGAAGTGACCACGGTAGTCGAAAAAGCGAAAGGCAGGCACCACAAATCGGTGCCTGCCTTTCATCCGTCTTGAGTGCCTGATTCTCTAGCCGATCAGCAGCGCAGACCCGATGGAGATAACCCAGGCCAAAGTGATGGGCATGATGAACCACACCACGGCCAGCCAAGGGCGCCACCGCAGGTGGTCGCGCCAGCGGGCGTAAGTGATCCAGGCGCTGCCGAACTGCCCGAATAGTGCGATCGCGGTGGGCAGGATGGCGAAGATAACTCGCATCGTGGTGCTGCACAGCATTGCGGAACTATCTGCCTCGCAACGTGGGCCGCCCATCACTTGGGACACCAAGTAGATCAACAGCGCAGTGCCGAACATGGCGGCAATGATGGCGAAGAAGAAAATCACCGCGTGGCGGGTGGACTGGTTGTTCTTCTCCAAGCGAAGCAGCGGATCTGCTTCGTAATCCAACGTATCCGGCCGCGACGACGGCATGGCACCGTCACGCGGCACGGAGATACGTGGCTCGTGGGGATCAGGGGAACCAAGCGTGTTAGACATGATGCTTCCGAGCCTACACAATCGAAAAACCGCAGGTTATTGAGCCTGCAGGACTACTGCTACACCGGGCTAATCATCACCGGCACCGGAGAGTGCCGCAGAATCTGGTTCGTGGAAGGTCCAATGAAAACACGGTTGAAGTCTCCCAGCACGGAAGATCCCATGACCAGCAGATCGCCCTTCTTCCACTTCATATCGTTCATAGCCCCGGACCAGCCATAACCAGCTCCAGCTTCAGTCTGGACGTGCAGATCCGGATGACGGGACAAAGCGCGATCTTTACCACGATCCAACAATGCCAGCGCCTGCTCGCGCCACTCGACCATCATGTCGTAGCTATCGGAAAATGGCACCGTCGTGGGATACATGGTGGCCCCGCGCGGGCTGAACGCCACCAAACGCAGAGGAACATTCCATCGTGCAGCCAAGTCCGCCGCGTGCCGCAACGCTTGGTGAGACTGCTCTGTATCCACATAACTACAGTTCACGCGCGTAATCCCCCGCTTAGAGAGCTTAGGATCACGCGGAGCAAGAGCCAGCGGAACTGGTGAGCAGTGCAGCAACGCGTCTGCAGTGGAGCCGATGCGGTAGCGCCCCTGAGGAGCGGCGGGATGGGATCCCAGCAGCATGAGATCCGCCTGAAAGTCCTTGGCGGCGTCGATAAGAACGGAGGTCTCCGAATGATCGGTAGAAACAGCGGAAGGAACCTCAGCGTCCAACATGGACGAGGGCACTCCCGCATCCAGGAGTGCCGAGCGGGCGGCCCGAGAACAGGCCTCAGATTCAGCCTGAAGCCACTGCGCAAACTCTTCGTTCTCCCGGGAACCGGGCTGCTGGGTCCACACTCGGGAAATCACCGTGGCGGTGCGGACAAGAACGGGTTGGGTGCGAGAAAGCCACGCCACGAACCGCGCGGCCTCATCGCCAGCGGAATCAGGGCGCCACGTCATCAGCACCCGGAGTGGACGAACTTCAGAGCCCTTCCCCTGCGGGGAAGAGCTCTTCGCAGGATTGCGGGGAAAAGCTGACTTAAAGCTTTTGGAAGTATTTTCGCTGCTCACGAATGCGTGCGCCTAGTCCTTGGAGTGTGCCTCGGTGTAGCGATTCAAAATCAGGTTGATCAGCGGAGCTGCCTTTTCCACCTGAGCAATCTCCTCAGGCGTGAGGTTTTCGATCATGCGAGCCAGTGCCACATTGCGGTTCTCACCGCTGCGGATCAGCTCTTCCTTGCCCTTCTCGGTCAGCTGCACGCTGACTCCGCGGCGGTCAGAAACATCTCGCACGCGAGAGACCAAGCCCATGGATTCCAGCTGGTTGACCGCGTTGGAGGCGGTTGGCATGCGAATGGCCTCTGCCTGCGCGATCTGGCTGATTCGCATGGGGCCAGTTTCATCCAGAATCGTCATGATGGACATCTGCGCCAAGCTGATGGTGTACGAATCTGCTTGGCGGAAGTACAGCAGGTTGAGACGTGACAGGGCCGGTCGCAGATCTTGTGCGATCTCTAGCGGAGTCTTGGGCATGTTTATACGCTACCTCAATGGGCTTAAGTTGTTTGCGAGATAAACCTTAATCGCCCGTGGGCTGAACAGTGCAATTGGCGCACCCTAGGAGGCAAACCCAGGAGGGGAACCCAATAAGGCGCGCACGTCCGGCAAACTACGCGCCGTTGATGAATTCTTCCAGCTGCGCGCGAGCAACGTCATCAGGCAACTGCACTGGAGGGGACTTCATCAGGTAGCTGGACGCCGGGTTGACCGGACCGGCCACTCCCCGGTCCAAGGCAATCTTGGCGGCGCGCACGGCATCGATGATGATGCCCGCGGAGTTAGGGGAATCCCATACTTCCAGCTTGTACTCCAAGTTCAACGGAACCTCGCCGAAAGCGGAGCCCTCGAGGCGGACGTACGCCCATTTGCGGTCATCCAACCATTCCACGTAGTCGGACGGGCCGATGTGGACGTTGCGGTCTGCCACCTTGCCGGCCAGCGGACTGGTTTTGAGGTTGGACGTCACGGCCTGAGTCTTGGAGATCTTCTTGGACTCCAGACGCTCCCGGTCCAGCATGTTCTTGAAGTCCATGTTGCCGCCCACGTTGAGCTGCATGGTGCGCTCCAAGCGCACGCCACGGTCTTCAAACAACTTAGCCAGCACGCGGTGGGTGATGGTGGCGCCTACTTGGCTCTTGATGTCATCGCCGACGATGGGCAGGCCAGCGTCTTCGAACTTCTTAGCCCACTCCGGGTCAGAAGCGATGAACACAGGAAGCGCGTTGACGAAGGCACAGCCTGCGTCGATGGCGCACTGCGCGTAGAACTTGTCTGCCTCTTCGGAACCTACAGGCAGGTAGCTGACCAGCACGTCTGCGTTGGCGGCCTTGAGGGCTTCTACCACGTCAACCGGTGCTTCGGAGGATTCTTCGATGGTCTCCAGGTAGTGCTTGCCTAGGCCGTCGTAGGTGTGTCCGCGCTGAACCTTGACTCCCAGCTCCGGCACGTCGGCGATCTTGATGGTGCAGTTCTGGGAAGCCTCCAGAGCCTCGGAGACGTCCTTGCCCACCTTGTCCTCGTCCACATCGAATGCGGCAACAACCTCTACATCGGAGATGCGGTACGGGCCGAACTTTGCATGCATCAGGCCGGGGATATCGTCCCCATCGTTGGCGTCTGCGTAGTAGGTCAGACCCTGAACCAGCGAGGTGGCGCAGTTGCCCAGACCTACGATTGCAATGTTCACTGTGTTTTCACTCATAACTTTCAAAGCTATGTCTCTACTCGGAAAATCCCGTGGTTGGCGGCGATGTTTATCGATCAAGTTGATTTAGTGAACCGATCAAGTTGACGCTGAACGTAGGATGTCGGCATGTCCGCCTCCTCCCTTTCGCGCCGCGTCATGGACCGTCATCTCGACCGCACCCGGGTGCTTGCCCAGGTGCGGCGTGGGGAGCGCAGCAGGTCTTCAATTCTCGACGCCACCCCGTCCCTGATCGCCTCCGCCGAAGTTCTTGGCGAGTCGATTGACGCCGATTGTCCGGTGTGCGGACAGCAAAACTTAAGGTTGACGCGCTGGATACACGGCCAGTGGTTAGGTGAAAAGTCGGGTACTGCGCGTAATGTAACGGAGATACAGAAACTGATTGAGGATTTCGCTGCGCTCGAAACGGGCGCGGACGCGGAGTTATCAATCCATACTGTGGAAGTGTGCTTGCACTGCAAGTGGAACTTTTTAACGCAGCACGAGGTACTCACGCTGCGTTAATAGCCAGAATTACTCGAGTAATGGAGATTTATCCCATTGTCTTCTGACAGTAAGCCACCGAGGAAGCGCCCGAACCGCAACACGTCGGCCAACCAGGGTCGTCCGAACAATGCCCGCGGCAAGGGAAACCAGGCTGGCGCCAAGGGCCAGTCTCGATCCAACGGTGCCCAGAGTTCTAAGGCTCAGCGCCCGAATTCCCAGGGTGCTAAAGCCCAGGGTTCTAAGGCCCAGCGCCCGAGTGCCCAGCGGAACCGCCCTGCTGCGAAGAATGGACCTAAGAATAAGGCCACGCAGCAGAAGGTGGCCTCTAATGGCAACATCACTGCGCGCGCCCGGAAGAAGAACAGCTGGAAGTCCAAGGAGTTCCGCCGTTCCCTGCTCGCAGGATTCGCAGCTCTTATGGCAGTGGCCATCATTGTTCCTCTGATTGCATTCTTCACCGCCTACTCCGTGACTAAGGTGCCAGAACCAGAGGAATTGGTGAACAACCAAATTTCCTACATCATGGCGTCGGACAATGGCACGGAATTGGCACGCATCGTGCCACCAGAAGGCAACAGGCAAAACGTGGACCTGAGTGAGATCCCCGAGCCAGTACGTAACGCTGTGCTCTCGGCTGAGGACCGCAACTTCTACACCAACCCCGGTTTCTCCGTGACCGGCTTTGCCCGCGCGGCATTTGGCCAGTTGCTGGGACGCTCTGGTGCCGGCGGCGGTTCCACGATTACCCAGCAGTACGTAAAAAACGCGCTGGTGGGCGATGAATTCTCCCTAACTCGTAAGGCCAAAGAGTTGGTGATTTCCGCCAAGATGGCACGCGAGTGGTCCAAGGACGAGATCCTTGAGGCCTACCTGAACACCATCTACTTCGGACGAAACGCCTACGGCATTTCCGCAGCATCCAAGGCATATTTCAACAAGGATGTCTCCCAGCTGACTCCGGAGGAAGGCGCGGTATTGGCCGCTACCATCCAGGCTCCATCCTCATTGGATCCGTGGACCAACCGCGATAATGCTGAATACCGGTGGAACTATGTCATGGACGGCATGGTGGACATTGGTGCAATTTCGCGAACCGAGCGTCTTAATGCCACGTACCCGGCCGTGCAGGATCCTGCCGCAACCGCCAACAACAACGTGGGTGAAGGCCCGAATGGACTGATCAAGTCCCGCGTGATTGCGGAGCTGGAAGAGGCCGGAATCACCGAAGAGCAGGTGAATACGGGAGGCCTGCGAATCACCACTACTATCGACATGCAGGCGCAAAACGCGGCGGTGGAGCAAGCCCGCACCCAGACCGAGAGCTTGGCCGAGGATGTGCGTGAGGCAGTGGTCTCCGTGGATCCGAAGTCTGGCGCTGTGCGCTCGTGGTACGGCGGCGAAGATCCAGTGGGTTACGACTATGCGGGTGCGGGCCTGCAGACCGGCTCAACGTTCAAGATCGTTGCCCTAGCGGCTTACTTGGACCAGGGAGGAAGTATCTACGATTACTTCGATTCTTCCCCTGTCACTACCGGCCAGACCGAAGTGACCAACGTGGACGACCAGTCCTGTGGCTCCTGCCCGATTTCGCAGGCGTTGAAGATGTCTCTGAATACCTCCTTTATCCGCCTGACTCGTGAGCTCAACGGCGGTGCACAGGACGTAGCCGATATGGCTCACCGCCTGGGTGCAGCAGAGACGCTGCCTGGCGTGGGTGAGACGCTGAAGGAAAACGGCGGAGCTCCGTTCGAAGGCATCACCCTGGGCCAGTATCAGTCCTCCCCACTGGACATGGCATCCATCTTGGCCACCTTGAGCAATGAGGGCATGTACTACCGTCCGCACTTCGTGCAGAAGGTAGAAAATGCTGATGGAGATGTTCTGCTGGATAACTCCAACCCGGAGGGCGACCAGGTTATCGATGAGGAAGTGGCCAACGGTGTGGTGGAGGCCATGGGCCCAATCGCCGCTTACTCCAATGGCAACAGCCTTGCGGGCGGACGTCCTTCGGCAGCCAAGACAGGTACCTCTCAGCTGGGCGATACCGGCCAGAATAAGGATGCCTGGATGATCGGTTCCACCCCGCAGCTGGCCACGGCCGTGTGGTTGGGAACTGTAGATAACCAGCCTCTGGTTAACGAATGGGGCGGCATCATGTACGGCTCCAGCGTGCCGGCCACGATCTGGAAAAACGTTATGGATAGCTCCCTGCAGAACGCCGACGTGGAGTACTTCGGTGATTCCGGAGACACGGCCAGTGGATCTGCGGGAGAGGTAGCCACCGGCGGTGGCGGCGGCGGTTACGAAGAACAACAGCCAGTGGAACAAGCACCGGTGACTCAGGCACCGGCTCCGTCACCGGCGCCTGCACCATCGCCGAACGAACCCGCACCAGTGCCTGCCCCTGCCCCAGCACCAAACAATGGTGGCGGACAGGACATCGGCGCGATTATCGACGGACTGATTAACCCTTAAGGTAGCTACTCTCCCGTTATCTCGAAGGCAACGACGATGACCCACCACTCCCCCGAGCCACAGGTTAAAGAAGGGAACACGGCGCACCCGCGGGTGCTGCCTTCCCAGACGGAACCTGCAGCTCGGGGGTTTGTTCGTTTCCTGGGCGGTCCCCCTGGATCGCACGCGTATATCGGACAGCAACCGTGGTGGACTCCCCTGCGTGTCATCCTGGCCTTGAGTGCATTCTTTCTCTCTTTTGGCTGGATGCAGAAAGCCAACTGTGTACGCACGGGCACCTCTCCCGACGGCCCGTTTGTGGATTGGTCCGGCCAGCCGCAGTACACCTCCGCCTGCTATTCGGACATCGTCGTTCTCTATAACGGCCGGGGGCTCAATGAGGGCATTTTTCCCTACGCTTACTCCTGGCAAGCCGATGGCGTGACGCGCTATCTGGAATATCCCGTGATCACAGGGCTATTCCAGTACCTCATGGCAATACTGACCCGCATCGTTAGTTCGGTATGGAGCGCCTTGGGACTTCCACCTGCAGCCGATGCTGCGCTCAACCTCGGTGTGACCGCAGTGTTCCTTGGTGCGTGCTGGATGGCTGCCTGCGCAATCATCGCGATGCTGGCAGGAAATCGCAAGTGGGACACACTTCTGATGGCACTGTCTCCCCTGGTCATCGTGCATGCCTTCACAAACTATGACGTGCTGTCCATCCTGTTTGCCGTGGCAGCGATCGCGGCGTGGGCACACTGCAAGCCCACGGGGGCGGGCGTGCTGGCTGGGTTGGGAATTGCTGCCAAGCTATGGCCGATCTTCCTGGTGGGTGCCATCATTTTGTTGTGCCTGCGCGCGCGACAGTGGGCAGCGATGGCCAAATTGATCGCGGGCACGGTGTTGACGTGGATCGCGGTCAATCTGCCCATCTACCTGCTATATCCCCAGGCGTGGGGAGAATTCTTCCGCCTGAACTCCACCCGCGGATGGGAGGGCTCCACCATTTATGCGGTGATTGCTCACGCCACCGGAAGAAGCAGCTGGGAAGGCACCACCCCCAGCAAGGCAGTGGTGGGCGCAGAGCAGTTCAACATGATCACCCTGATGCTGCTGTTGGCCGCACTGGTCGCGCTGACTGTCGTGGTACTCACCGCACGGCAGGCGCCCCGGCTGGGTCAGATCACGTTCCTGGTGGTGCTTGCCTTCATGATCACCAACAAGGTGTGGAGCCCGCAGTACTCCCTCTGGTTGGTTCCGCTGCTGGTCCTGGCCCTTCCTCGCTGGCGCTTGGTGCTCTCCTGGGCCGCGGTGGAGGCCGTGTACTGGTACCTGCGTATGTGGACCTTCCTCCCCCACAAGTTGGCGGCTCCGGACTGGCTGGTGGATTCATTCACGCTCATTCGCCTGGGCCTGTTGGTCGCGATGGCTGTGATTGTGGTGCGCCAAATATACGGCTACTCCCCTGACCCCGTTCGGGCAGCTCATGGTGGAAAAGACCCACTGAGTGGTGTGGCCAGGATGTCGTCGGGAAGAATAAAAGAATGAACAACACAACGATGTTTGTGACCATGGCCAGCGTGATGATCGGATTCATCCTCTTTGGCAGCAGCTACTTGGCCTTTTCCTACCGGAAATCTCGCGTACTGGTGTGGTCCTTGTTCGCCCTCGCGGTGGTCTTTATGACCTTCGTTCCAGTTACTGTGGCAATTTTCTTTGCGGCGGCAGGGCAATGAATCTCCTCGCGGGTTCGCACAGCCATTAGGTTTCCCTGCTCACAGCGAGTAAGCTGAACGGGTTGCTGACGCAACGACCCTCCTGCCATGCCAAAAAGGGTATGGCCGAAACTACAAAGACCATAGGAGGTGATGAGGTCCGTGCGTCAATACGAAATGATGATTATCATCGACCCTTCCCAGGATGAGCGCACCGTTACCCCGTCGCTGGACAAGTTCTTGGATATTGTCCGCAAGGAAAACGGTAAAGTCGAAAAGGTCGACGTCTGGGGCAAGCGTCGCTTTGAGTACCCAATTCAGAAGAAGGAAGAGGGCATCTACGTTGTTCTCGACCTGAATTGTGAAGCAAGTACCGTGCAGGAGCTTGACCGCGTCCTCAACATCAACGACACCATCTTGCGCACCAAGGTGCTGCGCAAGGACCAGTAATACGGTTCTTGATCTTTCCAGAAACCGGATAGTTTCTGGTCACTGACACCACCACACCACTTCACGAACACAGAGGAAAAGGCTCGAGTTATGGCACAGGGAGATACTCCGATCACTGTGGTTGGCAACCTCGTTGCTGACCCCGAACTGCGCTACACCCCTAACGGTGCAGCCGTAGCAAACTTTCGCGTGGCATCTACGCCGCGTCGCTACGATCAGCAGGCCGGTCAGTGGGTTGACGGCGATGCCCTGTTCCTAACCTGCAACGTGTGGCGCCAAGCTGCGGAGAACGTGGCGAACTCCCTAACCAAGGGTGATCGCATCGTTGTCACCGGACGTTTGCGCCAGCGTTCCTTTGAAACTCGTGAAGGCGAGCGCCGTAGCGTTATGGAAGTTGAGGTCGACGAAGTTGGCCCATCTTTGAAGTATGCAACCGCGCAGGTGCAAAAGGTAGCCCCTAACAGCCGCGGAGGCGGCCAGGGCAGCAACTTTGGTGGAAATGGCGGAGGCCAATCGAACTTCAACCAGGGTGGTCAAGGCTCTGCACAGGGCTTTGGCGGTCAGAGTAACTCTGGCAATGGCGGAAATGGCGGTAACCAGGGCTTCGGTGGACGTAATGCGTCTCGCGACGACGACCCATGGAACTCCGCTCCGCAGTCCGGTTTCGGTGGTGGCGATGAAGACCCACCGTTCTGATTCGCCAGTTGACTAGTTGACACTAGAAAACTTTTTAAACGCTTAAAGTCACACTCCAATGCACAACATTGCACAACGAAAGGCTGGATCATGAAGCTGATCCTCACCGCCGCCGTTGACAATCTCGGTGTTCCCGGCGACATCGTTGAAGTCAAGGCTGGCTACGGACGTAATTACCTGCTGCCTCGCGGCTACGCCATCCTGGCAACCCGCGGTGCAGAGAAGCAGATCGAAGGCATCAAGCGCGCTCAGGAAGCACGCGAGATCCGCGATCTGGATCACGCACGCGAAGTCAAGCAAGAGCTGGAAAACCTCTCCGGTGTAACCGTCCAGGTTCGCACCTCCGAGGCTGGCAAGCTGTTCGGATCTGTCACCGCTGATGACGTAGTCGCAGCAGTGAAGAAGGCCAATGGCCGTTCCCTGGACAAGCACTCTATTGCCTTGAAGAAGAACGAAGTGAAGTCCACGGGTATCTACGCCGTGGATGTGAAGCTGCAGAAGGACATTGTTGCTTCCCTGAACTTCGAGGTTGTTGCTCAGTAGTTCTTACCTGCTTTCTGGCTACCGGTAGAGATATCGATAGTGAACGGATGGCCGCGAAGAACTGCGCCTAACGCAGCAGCAAGACAGTTATTTAGCAGCATGCCTGCCTACCGCTTGGCCTAGACACCCAAGACGCGTGTTCTCTATTGGGGGAGCACGCACGGCTGGATGGGATCCTGCTCACTGAAATTGAGACACATATAGACAACAGCGCGCCTCAACTTGGGCCCCGTGGTGATTTCTTTCCTATGTATCCATAGGGGAAATTGTTCCGGGGCCTTCGGTGTATTTTCCGCACGCTTTGGAGATTTCCTGGCCTGTGCAAAACTTCCTTGGGGCAGAGCTGGAAGATGTGAATAAAAGGTGAAATCAGCGAATAATGCGTGACCTGCGGGTATAGAAGTATTGACTTACCGCGAGCTGGGAAAACGCTTATCCCCAAGTTATCCACCGCAATAAACGGTGAATAACCCGTCACGGCGCATGCTCTGACCTGCGGGTTTGTAGAAACGCGCAGGTCGCGGACTTGCGTATCCACAGTTTATCCACAGGGCCAACTGGGGAAAAGGAAACTGTCCACACCTTATCCCCAAGTTATCCACAGTGCGCTCTGTATAGTTGTGGATAACTCGTTTGTGGGCGATGTTGGCGAAGGAGTTTAGTAGTGTCTCGCCGCGCGCTAGAGTACTTCTCATGAGTACACAGGGACAGGGTATGCCGGACGAAGAACAGTGGGCTGCGGGCTACGGCGATTTCCCTGAAGACGGGGGAGCGCCAGGGGGATGGTCGCGCGGTAAGCCACAGGGGGATAGGTACCGCGCGCAAGACCTTGGCCGCCAAATGCCGCAGAACGTGGAGGCGGAACAGGGCGTGTTGGGTGGCATGATGCTCAACAAGGAAGCAATCGCTGACGTGGTGGAAAAGCTCACCACGGATGATTTCTACCGTCCCGCCCATGCCACCATCTTTAACACCGTTCTGCGGCTGTACGGCGAAGGCAAGGAGATTGACCCCGTCATTGTGGCGGGACGCTTGGATCGCGATGGGCAGCTGGATAGCGTGGGCGGCGCCACGTATCTACATAGCATCATTTCGCGCACTCCCACCTCAGCCAACGTGGGCTTTTACGCCAGCTTGGTCGCGGAGAAGGCCACGCTGCGGCGGCTGGTGCAGGCGGGAACGAAGATCGTCCAGTTGGGCTACTCCGGCATCGAGGGCGCAGAAGTGGCCACTGTGGTGGATAACGCCCAGCAAGAGATGTTCAAAATGACGAACACTGCTGCTGCGGAGGATTACCAGATCTTCTCCGAGCTTTTGGATGACACGATGCAGGAGATCGAGGAGAAGGAGGCTGAAGGTGGCCTCGCTCAGGGTGTACCTACGGGCTTTGTGGATCTGGATGACATGACCAATGGCCTGCACGGCGGACAGATGATCATCGTGGCTGCGCGACCTGGTGTGGGCAAGTCCACGCTCGCCTTGGACTTCATGCGTAGCGCATCCATTAAGCACAAGAAGACGTCTGCACTGTTCAGCTTGGAAATGAGCAAGTCTGAGGTGATGATGCGCATCTTCTCGGCGGAAGCAGAAGTGCATCTATCCGCCATGCGCGGTGGCAAGATGGATGAGGATGACTGGAAGCGCCTGACTTTGCGCCTCGGAGAGATTGACCAGGCACCCATCTTCATCGATGATTCTCCCAACCTGACCATGATGGAGATTCGCGCAAAGGCCCGCCGTTTGAAGCAGCAGCACGATCTCTCACTCGTGGTGGTGGATTACCTCCAGCTGATGAGCTCGGGCCAGCGCGTGGAATCCCGTCAGCAAGAGGTCTCGGAGTTCTCTCGTCAGCTGAAGTTGTTGGCTAAGGAAGTCGATGTCCCGGTGATCGCCATTTCGCAGCTTAACCGTGGTGTGGAATCTCGTGGCGATGACGCACTTCCCCGAGTCTCTGACCTGCGTGAATCCGGTTCCCTGGAGCAGGACGCGGACATGGTCATGTTGATCAACCGTCCAGACTCGTCTAACCGAGATCATGAGCGTGCTGGTGAGGCGGACATCATCTTGGCGAAGCACCGTGGTGGTCCCATCGGCACGGTCACGGTGGCCCACCAGCTGCAGTACTCAAAGTTCAGCGACATGGCGCGCGATTACAGCTCGCCGATGTAGGCAACCGCGCCGATACCTGAGCGGCTGATACCAGGGTAGGGAAGAGCCGCGTTCTTAGTCGCGGAAGTGTGCCGCCAGTTTGCCGAGGATGCGGGTGAGATCCTCGACGTCCTCGGCGTCCAATTGCTCGAAGAAATGCTCGCGAACAGCCCCGGCGTGCCCGGGAGCTGCGTCTTTGATGATCTCCATGCCGTGATCCTCAATGGCCACGAAGGCGCCGCGGCGATCGTTGCTGCACAGCTCTCGGCGAACGAGACCGCGCTTGGTCATGCGGGTGATCTGGTGGGAAAGCCGGGATCGATCCCATTGCAGGGCATCTGCCAGTGCGGCAATTCGCTCGCGCTTTTCTGGGTGCTCGGAAAGATACACCAGCACCCCGTAGTCTGCCAGGGAGATTGCGGAATCGTTCTGCATTTGCCGCGCCAAGGCGGTGTCTAGGCGGCTGGTGACCAAGATCCAATCGCGCCACGTGCTCTGTTGGGCATCGGTGAGCCAAGGGGAGGCAGGGGTGAGTGCTTGTTCGTTAGTCGCTCTCATAGCTCTCATTTAATCACATCGACCAAGTAGTTGACACATCACCTATATGCGGTTATTGTTGTTTCCGGAACGCCAACACCACTGGATACGGCGCTCACCAAAAGATTTCTCCCAAAGAAGTTCCCAGGAAAGGAATTCACAATGTCTAACCTCAACAATTACGCAGGTACCTTTGTCATCGACCCAACCCACTCCGAGATCGGCTTCACCGCTCGCCACGCCATGGTGACCAAGGTTCGCGGTTCCTTCACCGAATTTAGCGGAACCGCATCCTCCGAGGAGAATCTCAACAATGCGCAGGTCAACGTAGAGATTGACGTTAACTCTGCGGATACCCGCAACGCTGATCGCGATGGACACCTGAAGACCGGCGACTTTTTCGAGGTAGAGAAGTTCCCAAAGATCACCTTTACCTCCACCGAGGTCACCGCCAAGGATGACGAGACCCTGGTCGTCACCGGCGATCTGACCATCAAGGACGTCACCAAGTCCGTGACCATTGATTTCGAGTTCAACGGCGAGGCCGTGGATCCATTCGGCAACACCCGCGTGGGCTTCGAAGGCCAGACCACCATCAACCGCAAGGACTTCGGTCTGAACTTCAACGCTGGACTGGAAACCGGCGGCGTGCTGGTCTCCGAAAAGATCGTCCTGAACTTCGACATTTCTGCAATCAAGCAGTAAACAGTTGTAGGACTCATAGTCGCGCGAGTATTCTGCGCCTATGACACGGCAGCACCGCTTACCTGACACGGTTTCTAAGCCGAACAGGAAAGCGGTGCTGTTAGTTTTTCTCGGCGGGGCACTAGGCGTGTTGATCTCTACTCTCATCCGCGTCCAGGGTTTGCGACTCATCGGCTACGAAGCGCTGCCGTTGTTGCTGGTCAACGTGGTGGGTGCCATGTTGCTCGGAGTGTTGGTTGGTCTCATTCCCGACGCCAAAGATCAGCGACGACTATTCCTCGGCACCGGCCTGTTGGGCGGTTTCACGAGTTTCTCGGCGATCCCCGCTAGCCTCTTTCCTCCGCTGAAGGCCGTGGCCGAGATGCATGGAACGGCAGGAGCGCCCAGCACCTATAGCACTGAGGAGATCGGCCGAGATCCAGTGTTGGACCATACCGGCTTGGAAGGCCTCATTTTGGCGCCCGTATCTCTGCTGGTGGGAGTCCTAGCCGCCGCGTTGGGACTGTGGTTGGCGCAGAAATTGATTGATCGACGCCAAGCTGGTGACCAGTCATGACTTGGATTCTCATTGCCGTGTGTGGTGGCCTGGGCGCCGTGGGACGCTACGTGATGGAGCAGTACCTCAAGGGTTCGCGAGGATGGAGCCCCTTGAGCACGGTTTCGGTGATCAATCTGCTGGGTAGCGCGTTGCTGGGCCTGCTGACTGGGATCATCTTTGTGGCTGTGGAAGCACAACCACAAACAGTGATGGTTCCCGCAGCGGTATCTGCCGCCGCCGTATGTGGAGGTTTCACCACTTTCTCCACCGCGATGGTGGAGGAGGTAAAACGAGCGTGGGGTATGTGGAATTCTATAGCAAGCCTGGTGTTCAACTTGCTCTTCTGCGTGTTGACTTTCGGATTGTTGGCCCTGATAGGGACCTTTTTGGGCAGCCTGATCTTCCAAGTTCCGTATTTCCCTGTGTGACCCCAGACGCGGCCCAAAGAGACTACTTCTTCGCCGTGACCCAAATATCAATCTCGGCGTAGACGGGCTCCTTGCCCGCAGCATCGGTGTAATGAATGGTCACAGTCACCGTTTGGCCACCGGATTCCTTGGTGATCTGGGAAAAATCAGGCAGCTCGGCAGTCGCCTTGGCGGTCAGTCCGCCCGTGGACTTAGTCAGGTACTTGGTGCGCATCCCTTGCGGCAGCCAGCGGTGCGTGGCAGGGAGTGAAGCCTCCGCCAACATGCCCATCGCCATCTCAGCCACATTGCAGGCGGCAATCGCGTGAAACGTTTTGATGTGATTGTTCACGCCAATCCACTTTGGTGCTTTGACCTCGGAGTATCCGGGGCGCATATCGATCACATGCGGAAAGACCGTGCCAAAGTACGGTGCCTTGGCACACACCGCGACGGAGAAAAGCCGCGAACCCCCGGGCTTGGAGGAAAGCTTCTTCCACATGGAGAAAGTTGAGGAAGGGTTGGAGTTGGCGTCGAATTTGGAAGACATGAACCACAGCTTAACCGAGGGAATAAGAAATGGGTCGCGTAGCGTTGATAATGAACAACGAACCGCTAAAGAAAGGGAAGTTACAAAATGGCTACCGTAGAAATCACCGGCGAGAACTTCCAGGACACCATCTCTGAGGATGGCGTGGTGCTGCTGGACTTCTGGGCAGAGTGGTGCGGCCCTTGTAAGCGCTTCGGACCAATCTTTGAAGAGGTCAGCGAGCAATTCCCTGATCACACCTTCGGCAAGGTTGATACTGAGGCTAACCAAGAGCTGTCCGCAGCACTGCAGATCCAGTCCATCCCTACGCTGATGGTCTTCCGCGACGGCGTACTGCTGGCTCGCGAGGCCGGACTGCTGCCTGCTGCTGCTCTCCAGGAGCTCATCGGCAAGGCCGAAGAGCTGGACATGGAAGAGGTGCGCAAGCAGATTGAGGCTGCTCAGGCTGAGCAGCAGCAAGCAGGGGAGTAACCCACTGCTCTAGTAGCTCCGGCTGCTAGAACGTTGCCGCGTCGATGACGAAGCGGTAACGCACGTCAGAATCAATGACGCGCTGGTAGGCCTCATTGATTTGCTCCGCAGGGATCACTTCGGTCTCTGCGGTGATGTTGTGTTCGGCGCAGAAATCGATCATGTCTTGGGTCTGCTTGATGCCGCCAATGGCGCTGCCCAGCACGCTGCGACCCTTGCCGATGAGCAAGCCGGCAGGGATCTGCATTGCTTCCGTAGGCAGGCCCAGCAGAACCAAACGGCCCTTGCGGCCAAGCATCTTGATGAACGAATTCACGTCGTGAGGTGCGCTGACGGTATCGATGATTACGTCGAAGGTATTGCGGAAGGGCTTGTCGAAGCCCTCGTCCGCGGTGGCCACGTAATTGGTGGCACCCAGCCGCAGGCCGTCGTCCTTCTTGGACAGGCCGTGGCTAAACACGGTGACCTCAGCGCCCATCGCAGCGGCGATCTGCACGGCTACGTGGCCGAGTCCGCCCATGCCCACGATGCCCACGCGGGAACCAGGGCCCACGCCCGCGTTCTGTAGTGGGGAGAACGTGGTGATTCCCGCGCAGAGCAGGGGAGTAGCGGAGGCGGCCTGCTCGGATTCGAGGTCGCTGAACGCCTCGGGGATGCGGATGAGGAAGTCCTCACGGCACACGATGTGCGTGCTGTAGCCACCCTGGGTGATGCTGCCATCGTGGCGATCCACACCGTTGTAGGTGCCCGTGGCGCCTTCTTCGCAGTAGTTTTCTTCATTGTCGACGCAAGCACTGCACGTGCCACAGCTATCGACCAAGCAACCGATGCCCACCACATCGCCTGTGGTGAACTTCTGCACGTCGGGGCCAGTCTCGATGATCTTGCCGATGATCTCATGGCCGGGAGTCATGGGGAAGTTATCGTGGGGCCAATCGCCGTTGACCGTGTGGATATCTGAGTGGCAGATGCCAGCCCAGCGGATTTCGAGGAGGCAATCGTCGGAGCGGAGTTCGCGCCGAGAAAGCGTGGATTTGGTGAGTGGGGAGTCAGATGATTCGGCTGTGTAGCATGCAACGTCCATGGGGAAAGTCTACGCTTGATGGCAAAATGCGCCTGTCCCACTGTTGATAGGTCACACCGCGATCTAAGGAGAGCTCATGGCTAATCCGTTTTCTAAGGGCTGGAACTATCTTCTGCAATCCCTCGATACCAAGATCGAGGAGAATGCAGATCCCAAGGTGCAGATCCAGCAGGCTGCGGAGGCTGCCCGTAAGCAGCATGCGGAGCTGACCAAGCAGGCCGCAGCGGTGATTGGTAACCGGAATCAGCTGGAGATGAAGCTGCACCGCCTGCAGGAGGACACGCAGCAGCTTTCCGATAATGCGCGCACGGCGATCCAGCAGGCGGACAAGGCCACCGCCGAGGGCGATGCAGCGAAGGCCCAGGAGTTGAACCAGACAGCAGAAGTGTTTGCATCTCAGCTGGTCACGGTGGAAAATGAGCTGGAGCAGACCAAGCAGATGCACGCTGGTGCCGTGCAGGCCGCTAAGCAGGCCGAGGCGCAGAAGCAGCAGGCCGATATGCGCTACCAGGAGCAGCAACAGCAGATTCAGCAGCTGCAGCAGCAAGTGGATCAAGCCAAGATGCAGGAAGCTACTGCGCAGTCCGTGCAGCAGATGAATGGCATGCAGGGTCTGCAGGACGATGATTCAGTGCCCACGTTGGATGGCGTGCGAGACAAGATCGAGGCCCGCTACGCCCGCGCATTGGGCGCTCAGGAGCTGGTGGAAGGTTCCGTGCAGGGGCGCATGGATGAGATCGCGGCTGCGGGCAATGACATGAAGGCCAACTCTCGCCTGGAGCAGATTCGCGCGGAGATGAAGGGCGAGCTGGAATCCGGCGATGGTCAGCCGAGCGGTGACGCGCAATCCGACGACTCGGACCCTTACCTCGGCGAAGAAAAGTAGACACATCACCCACCGCTAACCCGAAAAGGTTACACAGTGGATGCACATCTGCTTTTCTAGTTTGCGCGAGGGCGCAGGCGGGCGTACTTTGAGGCGTCCGCACTTAAGAAAGACGTCCTCGTGGTGACTAATAACGAACCTCATTCCCCGCAGCCGAATCCGGCGCACACCCAGCCTGAAGATAACACCAATGTCGGTCTCCTGATCGGCATTTTGGTTGTTGCCGCCTTCGTGGTGATTTTGAACGAAACCACCCTGACCGTGGCCTTGCCCGTCCTCATGAAAGACTTCGGCATTACGCCCGAGGCCGCTCAGTGGTTGACCACCTCATTCATGGTCACCATGGCCGTGGTCATCCCCACCACCGGCTGGATCATGCAACGCTTTACGCTGCGCTCTATTTACATCTTCGCCCTGCTCACGTTCCTCGCGGGCACCATCTTGGCCGCCGTTTCGCCCACCTTCGCGGTGTTGCTGCTAGCCCGCATCATCCAGGCCTGCGGAACTGCGTTGGTCATCCCACTGTTGATGACCACCATCATGAGACTGGTCCCCGTGGAGCGCCGCGGTGGCGTGATGGGCTTGGTGTCCGTGGTTATCGCCGTGGCCCCTGCGATTGGCCCCACGTTCTCTGGCTTCGTGTTAGAGCACCTGACCTGGCACTGGACCTTCCTGCTGATCATTCCGCTGGTGGTCATCACGTTGATTATCGGCGTGTGGCAAGTCAAGAACTTCGAGACACCGAGCCGTCCTTCCCTGGACGTCTTGTCCGTCATCCTGTCCGCCGTGGGCTTCGCGGGCCTGATCTACGGCATGGCCGGCTTGGCGTCGCTGGCTGAGGGCATTCCGTGGGATCGAGTGGGCATCCTGGCCATCGCCGTTGTAGTGCTGGCAGTGTTCTTCTCTCGCCAGAATTCGCTGGCGAAATCCCAGCAGGCCGCGATGGCCAAGCAGGAAGCTACCGCTGGGGTGGAAGGCGCTGACGTCGATCACAACATCCCAGCGCCACTGCTTAACCTGGCTCCGCTGCGCTCTCGTGAGTACGTGCTCTCGCTGGGCCTGATGCTGGTGAGCTTCTCCATGCTGTTCGGATTCATCATTCTGATGCCGCTGTTTGGCCAGAATGTGCTGGGAATGTCCGAGTTTGAAACCGGCCTGGTCTCGTTGCCAGGTGGTTTGTTGATGGGCGTGCTGGGTCCGATTGTGGGGCGGATTTACGACGCCAAGGGCGTGCGCTTGCTGATCATTCCTGGCTCGATCCTGCTGGCTTTGTCCATGTTGGGCTTCGCCTCGCTGAACCCTGATTCCACGGCGTGGCACCTGACGGGCTATGCGGTGCTGCTGAACTTGGGCATTGCTTTCTTGATGACCCCGTTGATGTCTAACGCGTTGGCTTCCGTGCCGAACCACTTAGCATCGCACGGTCAGGCGATTCTCAACACGTTCCAGCAGATCGCGGGTGGTGCCGGTACCGCCATTTTCATCGCGATCATGACTTTTGCCTCTACGTCGAAGGCGAAGGATGGTTACACGGATCCGGTGACGATTCTGAACCATGGCATTCATGTGGCCTTCATGTTCGGCCTGATCGTCTTCATCATCCCGATCTTGTTCTCTATCTTCGTCAAGTTCGATGTGCTGCGAGACAAGAAGCCGGAAGATGCGGCTCAAAGCGCAGTAGACGCACAGTAACTCTTTGTCCGGATTTGCCGGTAAACGCGGTAAGTCGCAGTGGAGGATCCGGCAGATCAGCCGGAGTTTTACGAGGTGCCTGAGGGGGCGGATGTCAGCGCACTCCCGCCGGGCACGGTTCTGCGTGAGCGGACCTTCAAGTACTACGTAGCCACCATGGAGACTTCGTGGGACGTGACGCAGCTTCTCTACGTCACAACCAGCGCGCTCGGGGTTCTTGAGCCCAATGTGACGTCTGTCCTTCATCCTCCACAGGAAACCGATGGCAGCATTGTTGCTTACCAGTCCTTTTATGACACCTCGAACCCGTTCGATAATCCTTCGCGCAGTATTGCGGGCAACCTCAGCCTTGGCGGATTGATCCCTGCTTTGGAAAACGTGTTTATTTTGCCGGCACTGCTGGCGGGGCACTCTGTGGTGGTGGCGGATACGCAGGGTAAGGACGCCAACTTCGCGGCGGGACCCGCCTATGGAGCGGCTTTGGATTCGTTGCGAGCTGCGACGGCTGCTACGACGACTGAGCCGCGATTCGGGCGCGCGAGTATGCGCCGGAGATCGAGCAGCGACTCATTGGTGTGGCGCAAGGCGGTTTGATGGTGAACCAGATTAATAACCTGAGTTATGCGTTCGATGGCTTGGTCTGGTCGGGAGTGGTTGGGCTAGCGCTGTCATCCCTTGGTGATACCTATCAGGTAGACATCTCCGAGTACCTCAATGAGTACGGTCTGGCGGCCTATACGGACACGAGGAATCTCTCGATCATTGAAGCGCAGTACCGTTACCTATCCTGGAAGTGGACGGACATCGCAAAGCCGGAATATCCGAACCTGAATGAAATTCCTGAGCTAAAAAAGATCATCGATACCCTCAATATGGGCGCATGGGATTCTCCGAAGATCCCCATGTTCATTTTTCAAGGGGCGGGAGGTGAAAAGGAGGGCACTTCTGTCCATCCTGAGGTGGGAATGAGCGATGGCATCATGGTGACAAAGGACGTGCGAACCCTGGCTCGCGAGCTAGTTTCAAGGCGCGGCCGCAGCCAACAACTGCAATACGATCCCCGAGGGAAACACGTTGTGATCTGGCAGCGAGCCGTGGCTTTAAAGTAGGGTTCGCAAGGATTCCAGTGCTCGTGGCGATGTTGGGTCAAGGGGGCTGCCGGAGGGGGGTGGCGACATTGTCATTATCCTCACTCGTTAGAAGTCGTAAATTTCAGCAAGCTGCAGCCCATCGGCGGCCAGCGAACCAGCAACAATGTCGTGGCGCCTTCTGGCGAGAATGTTAGTGATGTCTGCTTGTATGTAGATCTTGCTGTTCACCCTCCGCTCCACTGGGCTCCCTGTCTACCAACTCGCTTGGTGCACGCGCCACGGGAGACTCTGTTCCACCGAAGCAGGAGATGGACAACGCATTTGGCTGCCACTCTCCGCAAGCTGATCAAAATGCCAAGAAGATAGTTTTGCTTGTACACGGAGTGGGCGGCAATGCCCAGGCGTGCTTCTCTTGGAACTATGTCCCTTAGCTAACCGCTGAGGGATTTGATGTTTGTTGGGTCGATCTGCCGCATAGCGGTCGGGGAGACCTCACAGAAGCAGCCCAGTACGTGATGAACGCTGTGAAGCTCGCGCATCGCCGTTTGGACAAGAACACCAGAGTTGTCGGCCACAGCGCTGGACCTCCAGCGTCCGTGTGGGCACTTCGCTATGACGAAGAGGCTGCGGAAAATGGTGGATGACTTTGTTGCCGTCGCGGGAGCCATCCACGGCACAGCGTTCTTTATGCGCTCAACAATGACGGTCCAGCAGACCCAGCAGCGTTTGGAGAACCTCGCTACACCTCGGAGCCACCATTCCACACCGATACGCAAGCCGATGTTACGGATCCTGTTGATCCGGACCGGATTGCTGCCGGATCATCGGAACGAATCGGCGATAATTTGGAAACCTTTGGAGACGCAGTGTTGGGTAGCGCCAGCGGCTCCAACTAATCCGAGCTAGATAGGCAGCTTGCGCAGAATTGGCAGTGGCAGGTGCTTCAGAATGAACATGATGGGCTGGAACAACGGGTGGACCCAGATCACGGTCTTCTTGTTGTCCACAGCCTTGGAAATGGCCTTGGCCACGTCCGACTTGTTCACGGTGAGCGGAGCATCCTCCAGGCCCTCCGTCATGTTGGTGCGTGCCTGACCAGGGCGCACCGTCAGCACGTTCACGCCAGTTCCGCGCAGCGCCTCGCCGAGCATGCGGTAGAAGCCATCGGTGCCAGCCTTGGAAGAGCCGTAGACGAAGTTGGAACGGCGAACCATCTCGCCAGCTACGGAAGAGAACACCACGATCTGACCGTGGCCCTGCTTCTTCATTCGCTCAGCCAGCAGCACGCCCACAGAGACCGCACCTGTGTAGTTGACCTGAGCAGCCAAAACGGCGCTCTTCTGGTTCTGCCACTGCTCCTCGTTGTCTCCGAGAATGCCGAAGGCAACGATAGCTAAATCGATATCCCCGTCCGCCCAGATCCTTTCAAAAAGATCAGGGTGGGAATCGAAATCCGTGGCGTCGAAAGCAAAATCGACCACCTCCGAGGCGCCGGCTTCATTCAAACGAGCGTGCGCACTGTCCAGGGACTCGCCCTCGCGAGCCGCCAAGATAACGCGGGCGGAACCGCGAGACAAGAACTCCTCGACAACCGCGAGACCCATGTCCGAGGCACCGCCGAGCAGAAGAATGGACTGAGGCTTACCAACAGCGTTGATCATGAAAAACTCCTTGAAAGAAGGTGCAATATATGGGTGCGGATTAAAGCTCGAGGCGGCGGGACATATCGGAGGCGAACACGCCGGTGGGGTCGATCTCCTGGCGAGTCTTGAGCCAGCCTTCCAGGCCTGGGTACATCCGGTGGAAGTTCTCCGCGGACGTGCGGGACTCCTTGGCTAAGTACAAACGGCCACCAAACTCCAAGACACGCTTATCCAAATTATCCAAGAACTGGCCCAAGCCCGGCTTGATGGGGAAGTCCACACAGACGTTCCAGCCCGGCATCGGGTAGCTCAGTGGCGCGCGGTTGCCTTCGCCGAACAGCTTGAACACGTTCAGCGCAGAGTAGTGACCGGAGGACTGAATGTCCTTGATGATCTGCTTAAACGGCTCCACAGCGTCCATCGGAACCACAAACTGGTACTGCAAGAAGCCCTTGGAACCGTAGCCGCGGTTCCACTCACCGATGAGATCCAGCGGCTGGTAGAACTGCGTGAGGTTTTGCACCTGGTTCTTGTAGGTGCCGGACTTCAACCACCACAGCTCGCCGATCGCTAGCATGGACAGTTTGTTCATCGTGAAGTTCGGGAAAATGTCCGGCACGGTCAGCAGCTGGGGAGCGTTGAACTTCAATGGATCCTTGGCCAGCTTGGGGCTCAGTTCCTTCAGCTGATCCAGCGTGGCTAACGAGCCACGGGAAATCGCTGCGCGTCCCAGCTTTGGCTCTGGGGAGATGGCATCGAACCACGCAGAAGAGTAGGTGAAGTTGTGCTCGGAGCCGTCCGAGTGGAACTCGATAGTCTCGTCCAAGTTTTGAGTGAGATCGCCGTCCGCGATGAAGTACGCGGTTTCGGTGCGAGTCATCTTGATGCGAGCGCGCAGGATGATGCCCGTCAGACCCATGCCGCCCACGGTGGCCCAGAACAGCTCGCCGTCCGGATCATCCACGGAGCCTTCTGGCTCGAGGTGCAGAACACGACCGTCTGCGACCAGGAGTTCCATGCTGGCCACGTGGTTGCCAAAGGATCCCGCGGAGTGGTGGTTCTTGCCGTGAATGTCCGGACCGATGGCGCCGCCGATGGTCACCTGGCGAGTGCCGGGAAGAACAGGAACCCACAGGCCATAAGGCAGTGCAGCCTTCATCAGCTGGTCCAAGGTCACGCCAGCGTCCACGTCCACGATCGCGGAATCCGGATCGATGGAGTAGATGTGGTTGAGCTCCTGCATGTCGATGACCAAGCCGCCACCGTTGAGGGCTGGATCGCCGTAGCTGCGGCCCATGCCGCGGGCGATCACGCCGCGCTTGAGGTGGTCCGGCTTATCTGCGTTATCGTCTGCGACCTGCGCTACTGCGGCGGAGATCTCTTCGATATTCGAGGTGGAGAGCACCTCAGCGGTGGACGGCTGTGTGCGTCCCCAGCCGGTCAGGGTCTTGGTCTCAGTGTGAATGCTGGTCTGCATTGTCATGCGATCCAGAGTAGCCGGAACGATGGAGATATTTTTAGTCCAACGCGCGTCTGTGCGCTGGCTGGCAGGGAGTTCTCAGTAGAGATCCATGATTTCCCGGATCTCTTCGGGCAGGTCCTCAACGTCCTTGATCTCCTCGCCGTCCCATTCCTTAAGGATCTCCATTACCCGACGCCGACTCGTCGAATCCATGATCGGAAGCTCTTGTGCCATGAGTCTCGTCATGAAGGGGGAGAGGGGGAGGTTAGTGCGTTCTGCAGCTTCGTACGTGGAATTCTGGCCCACACCACCGACGCGCACGGGAGCTGCGCGCTGTTCTTGCTCTTCAGGGCTGCGTTTTTTGCGGGAGAAAATGTCGAAGACTGCCATACGGTTAGGCTACTCGGGGATTGGGATGCATAGCTCAGCGGTAGGCAAGCTCCGGAAGTGGGGAGTTCCTTACCCATCGACAGTGTGGGGCACGGTCAATGCAGGCGTGGGATTGGCAGCACTGCTGGACGAAAGCCGCTAGAGAAATTTTCCTGTCTCGGCGGGGTGCTATACAAGAGGCATGAGCGAACCAACCGCCACCGCCGAACCGCAATACGACCCCCTCATGGTGGTCGCAGTCCACGGATTCACCGTGGCTATCTGGCAGGTAGAGACGGACCCCACCGTCACCCGCGGAGATTTCTCGGGCGCGTGGCTGGTGACAGAATCCGGCATCCACGGCTTTGCGGCGGAGGCAGACTGGATCGATGACCGTGCAGACCAAGCGGCAATGCTCGTGCACCTGCTGCGCTACCCCTATCTACCTGCCGAAGGGACCACCCACGAGGAAATTGAGACGCTGAAGGGCCAGGGTGGCGTCGGAAAGAAAACAACCGCTACGGAACTTGAGCGAAAGGCACACGAGGCGGTCGAGCACGCACGTGCGGAATTCGCTCGGTTGGCGCCTGGCAAACCGCAACCTGCATGGGGGAAGATCGGGAAGATCGAGCCGGTGGAGGGCCCTGCGCCGCAGGAGCACGATGAGGCCGCAACTGAGGCCATCGAGGCGGCGATGAATACCGCGCGTGGCCTGCGCGTATGGCTGCGAGAAAAGCAAGCATTTGAGAAAGTGCGCGCGCGGCGACTGGATCCTTTGTACGACGTGGAGTGAAGCTGCTCGCACAGCGAAGCAGACACAGCCCAACTATTGTGTGTTGCATGATCGCCACGCATGCACACAACCCGGACCGCGCGCCGTCGTCGGGTCCGGATAACGTGGTGGCTCTCACGGCACGGGGGACGATGAACCGAGGGGGACGCGGTAACGAAGGCGGCCGTGAGGAAACAACCGGCTCGCAAGGCGAAGAGCGCAGCCCACACGGACTGCTGACACTCAGCATCGAACACGCGATTCCGCAGGTGGGGCACTACACGCGGCTGCTTTCGGCAAGCACGGCAATGTCCGTCGCGGAACTCGTAGAGGCGATCTTGGTGGCCTATCGCTGGCCCACCACTCCCGAGTATTGGACCCTGCGCGTGAAAAACCGTGGCTTGGTGACCATGTACGCGCCGGGCAAACTAGGCGCCACAGAGCAAATGCTTGGCGTGCGTAGCGCCGGAAAGAGCGTGGGCGAGACCCTGAGTAAGGGATGCGTGGCTCAGCTCCAGGTGGGGGAGATGGCCTTCATCGTGCACGCCACCGACGTGGTGAACCACCAAGACGCAGACCCCACAGCTGTGCTGCTGGGCGCGGAATTCCTCCCCGCCGCTGATCAGTTCGGCCGTCCGCTTCCGGAGGCCGATGCGCTGCATCCACTGGGAATTCCCACCGCCGTGAGCCTTAGCGAGATCAACATCGAGCTGGCGGGTGAAGACACCGTGGAGCACGTAATGGCGCACGTCCAGCCGGAGCTCAAGGCGCTGCTGCACGATGGCGAGCTCTACGAATTCGTGCCGTTGCTGCAGGCTTTGGACTTGGAACGTCTTGCAACGGTCTCCGACCATGCTGCAGAACTGCTGACGGATGCTCCGAGTGAGGACTCTGCCGTGGGGCGCGCGGCTGCGTGGGCGCGGATCGTGGCGCTGTCCACCTTGGTTGATGGCGATAGCGTGGACGAGGTCAGCGAATCATTCATGCAGGCGGTGGGGTATCGCCGTGGTGATGTTGCTCACCTGCCGCAGATGGACTCCGCTAATACTGGTGAAAATCTGGACCCTGAGGATCCACTGACCGCCACCGAAATCCGCGAGCTTTCCCGCCCTACTGGCCACCTGTTGGCCTTGGCCGGAGCTGGTGGTTGGGGCGCGCGTCCTGGCGAGCCCGTCCCCCTGGTTCCTCGCTGCTCCGTGGTGGAGCGGCTAGAGATGTACCGGTTCTTGTTGCAGCGCTAGTAACTCGGCGCGCCGAGGCGGAAACTGCCTGGAACGGGGCGTAGTGTAATTCTCGATTTCCTATGACTAAACACAGCACAAACGAGAATCCCGCTGAGCGACCCGCGGCGAAGGAATCCTCATCGGCCCTAGAGCGCAGCAGGCGCATCGCGCGACAATTCATGCGCTTCGGAATTGTTGGCGCCTCTGGTTTTCTGGTGAACCAAGCGGTGTTTGTGCTGGCTAAGAAGATTTCCCACGATGGCTTCGAGCTGTCTCCCTATGACGTGTTCCTCAATCTACTGGGCACCCAGTTCAACCTGCGCTGGCACCACGTCTTTTCCATCCTGGCGTTCTTGGTGGCCAACATTTGGAACTTCGTACTCAACCGCTATTGGACGTTTGGCGGCGCGGAAAAACAGAAGTGGTGGAAGCAGCTGCCGCAGTTCATGGCGGTGGGAATCTTTGGCCTGATCATCACGTTGGCTGTCTCTACCGCTCTGGTGAATCCGGAGTCCCCCATTGCTCTGCCGGAAAGTTTCTTCGACGATTCCACTGGTCTGCGCACTAAGGCGTACTGGGGCAACTTTATCGGTGTGATCGTGGCTGTGCCGGCAAACTTCCTGTTCAACAAACTGTGGACGTTCCGCGTGGTGCGGGAAAAGCGTGATCACGTCTCTCACGATCCGAAGCCCAAGCACAAGGATCCTGAGGACACGGTCGGGGCTGTGGGTGCTGTGGTGACGGGTAAGGAAGAGGCTGGTAAGCACTCTGCTCAGAAGCCCAATGTCACCCAGGAGGATACGAACAACCGATGAGCTCGAACCAACCCGCCAACTCGATTGACGAAACCTCTGAGCCAGCCGCCCACACCTCCGCCGTGGGGCATCTGATGAACAATCAGCTGGTCCGCTTCATCCTCGTGGGTGGTTTCAGCGCCATAGTCGATTTTGGTTCCACGTCCCTGTTTACGTGGGTCTTTGGATTTTCCGACGCCACCGCCAAGACCCTTGGCTTTATCCTCGGAACGCTGACTGCTTACCTCATCAATCGGCGTTGGACGTTTAAGGCGGAACCTTCGGTTACCCGCTTTGTCATCACCATGGTGACCTACGCGCTGACTTATGCGGTGCAGGTGGGGCTGTATCTGGTAAGCATCCCGTGGTTGGCGGACATGGGCCTGGACGGGTTCTGGGTGCGGCTGTTCAGCTTCGTCATTGCCCAGGGTACGGCCACGGTACTGAATTTCCTGATCCAGAAGTTCTTGATTTTCCGTACCTAGTTCGTCTATCGCTTCGCCTACGCGGCCGCGTGTGAGGTTCCAGCGAACTCGCGAATGGACTCGCACACGGACCGGCACCAGCCGGACACGTTGGACCGGGCCTCGGGAGTATCGGGATAGCGAACCCGGATATGCATCCCATCGTGGTTCACCACAAACCACAGCATCACACCATTAACCTTGATTTCCGCTGAAACGTGTTGTGGATCAAGCGCAGGATCCACCTGGACAGGCAGTTTTCGGTTGTCTAGCCAGCTCACCGCCAGCATCCCGGTGGTGTGAGGCATACCTCCCCATGGCTCCAACAAGGGCTCCAGAGGGTAGCTGCCCAGCTTAATAGCCTCCTTTACTGATTTCATAGCTTCCTGCGGATCAGAGGATGAGCAACGGATGACTGAGTTGGTGATGAACCATCCCATGGCTTGTGCCCAAGTTCTCGGAGGGGTGAAAGGTTGGCGTCGAGAATGCACTGGGAACACCGCTTTCAACGGTGCCATCGCGGCGACTGCCACGCCGAGGAGACGGACACCACGCTTCTGAGCGGCGGTCTCGAGGGACTGTAACCCCTCCGCATCGACTACATCATGAATTTTTACAACCTGATCCCGCGGTTCGGATAGATCTCCCAGAGGGAGGGGAAACGTGGGCATCTGACCGTCGACCTCCATGATGCGCTTCCACGCACTATGCACTGCGGCGGGAGCCAACGGCCGGGCGAGAAGATCACGGGTGTGCTCGCCAAAAGAATGAGCCGGCGGAAGGACGGGAGAAGGAGTGAGGCTACCGGAAGTCCCCGCCTGGATGGCGTGAAGAAATGCGGTGAAATCGCGGATCAAAACCAATAACGACCACGCATCTGTGTGGCAATGATCGAGGCCAATGACCACCGTGGCATCCGTGAACTGATGAGGAGTGAGGTCACCATCGCCCGTCATAGACGCAGCTTGAGGGTCAATGTGCGTGGTGTGATCAACCACGCACATCTGATGACTGGGGGTGGCAAACGGATCGCAAGCTTCGTCAAAGACCTCGCGGAGCACCCTCCGAGGATCTGTTGAAGATGTAAAAGTGGAACTGAGGCGGACGCGTGGATGCGAAGGCCGAGCCGCCGACCACTGACCACTGCTGACATGCACCATTTCCAACGCAGGATTCGAGGGATTGACCACCCGAGTACGTAACGTCTCGTGGCGTTGAATCACCTGTAGCCAGGCCTGTTCCAACTGGGTGTCCGTGGCGGCTGAGGGCAGTGCAAAAGCTACCGCCATCCACGAACCAGGCCGTGGACCTAGAGAACAATGCCGCTTCTGATCAAAAGAGATGGGTGGGGTGGAACTGGTCTTGTACGGTTGCGCGGTAACGTCGTAACGAAGAACCATCCCCGGACGGAGATCCATGTTGTACACCGTTGTGAGTCGCATGAATCCGACACTAAGCAGCGAATATTTCCACGGTGTTGCGGGGTTATTGATGAACACGAAACAGAGGATCGGCTCATGAACTCGAAAATTTCCTTGCCAAATGGTCAAGAAATCGCCTACGACGTGCGAGAGCGTGGAACCATTTCCGTGATTCAGTTGCACGGCCTGACCAGCTCTCGAGCGCGGGATGAAATTCTCGGATTAGACTTCACCGCTGACATTGATGGCGTGCGAGCCGCGCGCTACGACGCGCCGGGACACGGGGAATCACCGGTACCCTCTGTCGGCGACGCGATGCCTGCCGACTTCTCCTGGCCGCGATTGGCTGAGGTGCTGGAAGGGGTGATGGACAGTATTTTCCCGAGCGGAGATACCGGTGAAACGTCGAACTCTACGGCAGACAGTACCACTGCACCCACCCAGCACGTTGTGGGAATCGGACAATCCATGGGCGCCGCCACACTGTTGACCGCAGCCGCGCGTAACCCAGAGCGATTCGCAGGTCTCGTCCTAATAATCCCACCGACCATCTGGGAGGTTCGTGGCGACCAGGCAGAACAGTACGTGCGTTTTGCGGAACTGATTGAACAACACGGAATGTCGCTGTTCCGCGATGCATCCACCAGCGGGCAGCTCCCGCCCGCCATTGATCCCGAACGCCCAGATACTGACCCTGATGTAGACCCAACACTGTTGCCGACGCTCTACCGAGGGGCCGCCCGCACCAATCTGCCACCCCAGGAAGAGATTGAAAAGTTGGATATTCCGGTGCTGATCTTGGCATGGACGGAAGATCCCGCACATCCACTGTGGAGTGCTGAGGCTTTGGCAGAGGCTCTACCGAACGCGGAACTGGAAGTCGCGGATACTCCGTCGGAAGTGGAGAATTGGCCGGCGCGAATGGAAAAGTTTATTGCTTCTACCGGGCGGTAGGTAAAGGTAGCCTAATTTAAGCTAGGGTAAGTTTTTGTCTAGGGCTCTCACGAGGGGGTTCTGAACTTCATTCAAAGATCGAGGACTTAGCCATGGCTACTGCACCATCTGAACCATCCGCGGATACTCTCTCCTTAATCTCCATGCAGTTGCGGCAGGGGACTGCACGGGCACATGAGGATGCGGAAAGCTCACACTTCGTGGCATGGCTGATGGACGGAACGCTGAGTGCGGCCGCGTATGCTGATCACACTGCGCAATTGTGGTGCGTGTACTCCGCGCAACAAGAGTCCATGATGAGCGAAGCGGTAGCGGCATTTAGTCACAATCAGGCAGTGTTTGAAAGCTTGTCGGAGCTGCATAAGCCCTGACTGCGGATTCCCTATGCTTCACAGAGGCTGGGAATGCTCCTCGTCTGAGTAGTCGACTTCATGAGAGTCTGGCTCTTCGAAAGCGGGGGAGGAAACTTTCCATGCGGTGGACAGGCCCGGAGCAAACCACACCAGGGCGACTGCGATGATCGCACAGATTGCTGCGCCAGTGAGCGCGTATTCTGCGGAGACAAAAAAGAGACAGACTGCACACAGGGTCATGATCGCAAGCCAGACAAGAGGGAGGGCCCAGCCCAGCTTGAGCTGGGAATCGGCATCCGCTTCGTACCAGTTCAGATCGGGGAAGCGACTGCGTGCCTCACTGCGCAGGCGGCGAGGCGGGCACGTAGAGATGCCGTAAACCGTGAGCAGAAGCACAGCTGCTCCCGCCCCGGCGATAGCGAGATGACCTGCAGCGCCGCCGTACGCCAAGATTCCTGCAGCAACGGCAATACCCAGGCGTTCTACGCTGCTGAGTGGAAGAGGGAGCTCGGGATCGACGTCCGGGTACAGGCGAGTGAAATCCGCGTATAAAGCCATGTTGTTCCTTGAAGGGGGCACGAACAATCCTTAATTAGGATTTTCCAGTTTTTATGTTTAGGCTAACCTTAGTAAGCTAAGCCTGATCTTGCCTAATCTTTCAACGTCGCAGACCGAGAGAAGAGAGCGGGCTCCACGCAACTGCTTCGTTGCCCACCCTGCGCATGCAGACGAGTTTTTGAGAAACGAGAAATCGGTGTCTTTCCTCCCTCGCGTAAACCGCTCTCCACGATCCATTTTTGCGGCTGCCGCAGCAACCGCCCTCACCCTTGGAGCCAGTTTTATCCCGATGGCCGCAGAAAGTACCTCGGCTATCGCAGCGGCGCAGCCGTGCATCGGGGGTCAGCGCACGGTGCAGGGCGGCAACTTGGGTTGGCGCTTGTCCGACCGGTGGATGGAATACATGGCCAAGCCCTTTGTCCTAGGCAAGGTCAGCGGAAGTGGATGGGACGGTAAGCAGTTCAACTTCACCCCGACCCCGCAGGGCACATCTGTCGCAGGAAACCAAGGAACAGTTAAATTCCAAGGCAACATGAAGTTCTATGGCCATGCTGGTGCGCTAGACATGAACCTTTCTGATATCACAGCGAAGGTGCACGGAAACACCGCAGAACTGCAGGTGGACTACGTCTCCAACGATCCTTCAAACCGCGAGGCCGGTCTCATGGGTCAAAAAATCACAGGCCAAGATGTCAGCATCGTGAAGATCAAGTTGGCCAATCCGACCAATTTCGACTCGAACTCGGTCAATCTTGCTGGAACCACCACACTCACTGCCGAAGGTGAAAAACTCTTCGGAAGCTACAAGGCAGGTACCGAGTTCGCCCCGACCACGGGTTCACTGAACATGGGCTGTGGCAGCCTTTTACCATCCATCCCGGGCGTTGGTGGAAATACCGGAAACTACGGAAATACAGAGAAGCCCGGGTCTGAAAACGAATCAGCAACGCCACAAGGTCGAAACAGTGGAAATGACCCGAGCGAAAATGATCTGGGCCACAACAACGCCACATCCACCACGAGCAACGGGGCGGCACAGGCGAACGGTGCCGCGAGTGCCGCAGCCACCGGTTCTGCTGGAACCAACGCAGAAGCTTGTTCAGCTGCCGATTCCGTGGGTGTGACCCAATCTCAGGCGCAATGGGGAGTTCGCGAATCCTTCCGCAACTACCTGTCCAGCTCTACCGCCAATGGTGGTTGGGCGACTGGTGGCGTCGGAGAAAACGAAGGCATCTTCCAATTCTCCGGTAACTCGGGCGCGGTGAATGTCGGACAAAAAACCGGCACGTTGCTGTACCCAGGAACGATCCACTTCACCGGACATGGCGGAACCCTAGACATGGTTTTGTCCAACATGGAGATTCAATTCGAGGGCAACTCGGGCCGACTACTGGTTAACGCCCGCTCCAATTCCACCGACGGCAAGCCATATGACTACGGACGCATCGTGCTCGCGAACTTGGAATCCCTCCGCCAAGGATCGGGGAACGGTGGTGCCATGAATGCCGCAGACTCAGATTCCAGTGTCTTTGACGAAATGGCTACTGATCCTGCACACAGCACCAACCGTGGTGAGGAAGGCGATCAATTCAGTATTAAACCCACCGCACAAGGCGGTAACGGCAGTTTCGACGATGCTCGCGTGTCGGTGCTCATTCTGCTCGCAGCCCTGTTTGTCATCGGCGGAGCAGCATTGACTCAATTCGTTCGACGCAACCTTACCGCCGCCTAAAAGTTCCTTCCGCTCGTCACGGCTCTGGCTGCGGCGGGCGCTTGCATTGTCTGAGGTAAACATGAACCACCACGTGCCATCACGTCACCGCCGAGCCCTGCTCGCAGCATTGACCACCGTCACTCTTGCCCTTGCTGGATGCTCCTCGTGGGATGGGAGAGAAACAACTACGGACTCGTCCAATTCCGACCTGATTTCCGAGATCCAAGGTTCAGGGAAAGATGTGAACCCGCGGGAATTGAGGGGAGTTTCGACAGTAGGAGTGCTGGATGAGGTGAAGCCTGTCGCTGACAATCCAGAGCCTCAGTTGCCTGTCGAGCTCACCGACAACGATGGCAACGACGTGAAAGTCGAAGATACCTCCCGCATCGTTGCGCTCGACATCTACGGCACGTACACAGAAACGCTCAGGGGACTGGGGCTAGGCGAAAACATCGTCGGGCGATCCAGCTCCTCCACTGAAGCTTCGCTCCAAGACCTGCCGGTCGTGACCCAGAGCGGCCACGATATCAATGTGGAGGCGGTGCTATCGCTTGAACCTACGTTGATCGTTGTTGACCACTCCATCGGCCCTGCTGGGGCAATTGATCAGCTTCGCGATTCTGGAGTGCCGACTGTGGTCATGTCTCCTGATCGCTCGCCAGAGAAGCTCGGTGAAAGCATCCGTAACCTCGCGGGCGTGGTGGGCCTTCCTGACGAAGGCGACACGCTGGCGCAGCAATCCACCGATGAACATGACGAAGCGATCCGCACAATCAAGGAGATTGCCCCCGAGCGACCACTAAAAATGGCCTTCCTTTATGCGCGCGGCGAGGGCGGAGTGTTTTACGTGCTAGGTAAAGAAGCCTCCACCGACGACCTCATCTCAGCACTCGGTGGCAAAGACGTAGCCACGGACAACAGAATTGGAGCACCCTCGCCGGCTAACGCCGAAGCCTTAGCAAAGCTAAATCCTGACGTGTTTGTCATGATGTCCCACGGCCTCGAATCGGCGGGACAATTGCAAGGCCTGTTGACTCGCCCAGGAGTAGCCCAGACCACCGCCGGAAAGAATCAGAGAATCTTGGCTCTGCCTGATGGCGATTCCCTAGCTTTCGGCCCGCAAACCGGGGAAATGCTTCTGCGCGCGGCCCACGCTCTGTACCAAGAAAACGGAGAGTTGATGTGACCTCGCAGGTATCGACTAGCGAGCAGGTCTTCGCCGCCCGGCGAACAAAACGACTTCTGCTTTTCACAATTCTGATCTTGTTGGTGTTAGGCGTGGCCGTCATGTCAGTTTCGGCCGGGCAGTTTAGCGTACCGGTGTCTGACCTTGGCAGAGTGCTGTCCAAGGGGCCGTTGGGCGCCAGGCTGTTGGATGAGACCGTGGTGTGGAGGATTCGGATCCCCCGCGTCCTCCTTGGTTTGTTGGTGGGCGCTGCGCTGGGTGTCGGCGGCGCGCTGATGCAAGCCGTCTTTGCCAATCCGCTCGCCGAACCATCCGTGATTGGAGTCACTAGTGGCGCAGGGGTGGGCGCGGCTTTTGTACTGGTGACGGGCTGGAATTTCCTTGGTGGTTCTACCGTGCCGCTAGCGGCGTTCATCGCCGGACTCGGATTGCTGGTATCCATCAGTATGGCGGGCACATTGGATTTGCTGGCTCTGGGGGATCGTGCAGCAGGGCACGTGGGTATCGACGTCCAACGCTTGCGGTTCGCAGCGATCACCACTGCCACGCTCCTGACCGCTGGGGCGGTGTCTTACGCCGGGCTCATCGACTTCGTGGGGTTGGTCATTCCTCACATCGTGCGCACTATCGTCGGACCGGCGAACAAGATTCTCATACCTGCGTCAGCCTTGGGCGGAGCGGTGCTGGTCGCAGGTGCGGACATGGTTGCACGCACAGCGGTCAACTTTGCTGATCTTCCCATTGGTATTTTCACGGCTTTGGTGGGCGGCCCCACGTTTTTCATTCTTTTACGACGTCTGATGAAACGAGGTGGAATGCAATGACCGCCGTTCGTGTACAGGCAGCGACTGTCCGATTAGGAGACAAGGAGATAGTATCCGAGGTTGATTTTGTTGCTCGACCAGGTGAAATCACAGCGTTGATCGGCCCAAATGGGGCAGGAAAGTCCACACTGCTCGCCGCCATTGCTGGGGATGTCACGCTCGCCCACGGAAGCGTGCACATGGGAAAGATGGACATCAGCGCCGCGAGTGCCAATGCACTGTCTCGTACCCGGGCTGTGATGTTGCAGGACACGCAAGTGGCATTCAGCTTCCTGGTGAGAGATGTCGCCGAAATGGGTAGACGTCCTTGGTCGCGTCACCAGGAGGCGGAAGACGACGATCAAATCGTCGACGCCGCGCTGCAAGCCACGGACATCATTCACCTCGCGGCCCGAGAGGCGATGACGCTATCGGGCGGCGAGCGTGCGCGAATGGCGCTGTCCCGAGTGTTGGCACAACGTACATCAGTAATCTTGCTCGATGAGCCGACGGCGGCGATGGATATTCGCCACCAAGAGCAATCGCTGGGCTTGGCCCGTACTCTCGCGAAAGAAGGCGCGACGGTAATACTTGTCGTGCACGATCTCAACGCAGCGGCGGCTTACGCTGACCACATAGTCTGCCTTTCAGCTGGTCGCGTAGTTGCCGATGGAACGGTTTCCGAGGTCTACACCGCGGAAACACTCAGTTCAATCTATGACTGGCCCATCGAAATTGTGACCTTGGGCGACGGCCAGGTTTGCGTGCTGCCGCGAGGAAGAACAGCGAACTAGGGGCGTTCGAACTTCTCCGCCCGCCCCTTAGCGTGCAGGCGGAACCAATCGCGGAATCCCTTGATGTCCCGCTTCTGGATCAAGAAAAACCATCCGAAGCGGGCGTACTCCTGTGGTAATAGCTTGCGCATGCCCGGCTGGTTCATGATGTACCCGCGGTTGCGGTACGTGAAGTAGCGCTTGAACTCGTTATCTGGGTACTGCGTGTGCATCTTCCCGCCCAGGATCGGCTTGAACTCGTCCGAACCATCCGGGTGCAGATACGCAGCCTTCAACGAGGTGCCGAATGCCAGCCCGCTGCGGACCAAACGGCGGTGGTATTCCACCTCATCGCCGCGGATGAATAGGCGATAATCGGGAACACCAATGATCTCCATGGCCTTGGCACTGATGAGCGCGCCGTTGAACAAGGAGGCAATTCCGGGGAGGAAATCGCCCTCTAGCTCGTCGAGTTTCCGGCGCCACACCAATCCTTGGCGCAGCGGGAAAGCCAAGCGTTGCGGGTCGGCGATATTACACACCACAGGACTGACCTCATCCAGCTTCTCGCGCTCAGCCACGCCCAGCAGGGTGGCCAGCACATGGTGGTCTGCAGGGCGTCCGTCATCATCGGCGCACCAGATAGCGTCGGCACCAAGGGACAGGGCGGTGAGGAAACCGTACGCAAAACCGCCTGCGCCACCGAGGTTCGTGCGGCTGGGCAGGTAGACGGCACGCTCGCCAGCAATCCTGCTGACAAGCTGTTCTACCTGCGGATCAGCACCATTATCCACCACGATGATGTGGCTGACGGAGGCTCCTTCTTGGAGGGCCACTTGCTCCAGGCTGGCGGCCAACAAATCGGCACGATTGTGGGTGACGATGACGGCGGCGATGCTGTCCGAACGCTGAATTGGCATGTGTCCAGTGTGCCACCCACGTCCGCACGGCACTCACTGTGACGCGCTACTGGGCAGGAGCTACTTCTGACGCTTTATAAACAGGTCTTTGACCTCGCCGCGGCGCACCTTGCCCAGCTGGTCGGAGGGCAGCTCGTCGAACTGCTCGAACACGCGCGGCACCTTGTAGCGGGTCAGCTTCTCGCGGCAGAACTCCTTGAGCTCTTCTGCCAGCGCATCATTCAGCTTCTTGCCGGAGCTAAGAACCACCGCGGCACAGACCGTTTCGGAGCCGTCGTCCCGGTTCAAGCCCACCACCGAGGCGCTTTCCACTGCCTCGTGTTCGGTGAGCACGGCCTCAACTTCGGCGGGGTAGATGTTGAAGCCGCCGGTGATGATCATCTCCTTGATGCGGGAGACGATCTTCAAGAACCCGTCAGCTTCCATCACGGCCATATCGCCGGTGCGGAACCAGTCCTCGTAGAACGCTTCTTGCGTCTCCTTGGGCATGTCCAGGTAGCCGCTGAACACCTGTGGTCCGCGGACCAATAGTTCGCCGGCCTCGCCATCCGGCATGGTCTCCGCGGGATTGTCCGGGTTACCGATGCGAATTTCCGTGGAAGGGAACGGCACGCCGATGTTGCCCTCGCGGCCCTGACCCATGGGGTTTCCGCAGATGATAGGGGAGGTTTCCGTCAAGCCGTAGCCCTCCACGATGTTGCCGGAGGTCATCTTCTCCCAGCGGTGCACCGTGGCCAACGGCAGGCTGGATGCACCGGAGAACGAGCTGCGAATGCCGTTGAGCGAGACATTCTGCTCCTCGGCCGTGTCCATGATCTTCTCGTACAGAGTCGGCACACCCGGCAGCCAGGTGGGGCAGTCCTTCTTCATGATGTCCATGATCAGGTCCATCTCCGGCGAAGGCAGCAGCTGCAGCGTGCCGCCGATGGCCGGTGCCATGGTGAAGTTCATGGTCAGTCCGTACGCGTGGAAAATTGGCAGCGCTGCCAGCATCTTTTCCGTGCGATTCTTGCCCAGGTTCTCCACCCATTCCAGCCCCTGCTGCAGATTGCTGATGAGGTTCATATGGTTCAGCAGCGCGCCCTTGGGAGTGCCCGTGGTGCCGGATGTGTACAGGATCAAGGCCGCATCGCGGGGGTCCACCTTTTCCTTTTCGACGCCATGCTTACCGCCCTTTTTCAAAAATTCCGCAAAGCTCAGGGAAGATTCTGTCGGGCCAGTCAGCTTGGCTCGTGCATCCTTCAGCGCGCGAATGGGAAGTGGCAGGGACAGCGCGATCCGCTGTGCGGTGGGCATGCTGGCGATCAAGCTGATATCGATGACGGTTTCCAGCGGGCTGTTCTTTTTCAGCTCGAGGGCAACCGGGTTGGCCTTTTCCCAGAAGAAGCCCACCTTGGCCTTGTGATTATTGAACGGAACCTTCAGCTCGCTGGCTGTATACAGCGGGTTGTGCAGCGCGGGAACGGCACCCACGCACAGCACCGCGTAGAACGCGATGGCCGTCTGCGGGGAGTTTGGCGCGACGATTGCCACGAAGTCCCCCTTGCGTACGCCGAGCGCTCGAAGCGCAGACATCGCGCGTTCCACCTGAGCGCCGTATTCCTTGTACGTGGTGGACTTTCCGAAGAAGGTGAACGCGGGAACATCGGCGTATTCCTTCACGGCATTGTCAAAGACATCCACCAGCGTGCGCGTGTGGGCTTGCGTGTGTCCGTTCGCGCCGGGGCCGAAGAGTTCATCGATATCAATATCGTGAGCGGTCCACGGTGAATAGTGCTCTAACCATGTCTTATTGTTGAATGCTTCTGATTGCGTGCTCACGTTATCCAGTCCTCAAAGTCGGTGCAGGTGTACGTCTAAAAAGTTTATTTGTTCGCTCTTGTCGAGTGTAACCGCCTGCGAGACAACAGCCACCGGAGCTCAATCAGCAGAAACTACAGTCGCCCCAGATCCCGCAGCACATTCCGCACGTGCTGCTGCGCGTCCGGCCCCTCGTACGCACCAACAACTTCGTCCACCAGCCCGGCCTGCCGGACTTGGCCGTGGTCGATCCACAGCGCACTGTCGCACAGCTGCGCCAGGAACTCGTTGCTGTGTGAGGCGAACACCAGGATGCCGGAGTTCTCCACCATCTTCACCAGCCGTTCGCGCGCCTTGGCCATGAACGCCGCATCTACTGCGCCGATGCCTTCGTCCAGCAGCAGGATCTCTGGCTCGATGGACGTCACCACGCCCAAAGCCAGGCGAATGCGCATGCCCGTGGAGTAAGTGCGCAGTGGCATGGACAGGTATTCGCCCAGCTCACTGAACTCCGCGATGTCGTCCATCTTCCTGTTCATCGCCTTGCGGGACTGGCCCAGGAACAGCCCGCGGATCACGATGTTTTCGTATCCGCTGATCTCCGGATCCATGCCCACGCCCAGGTCAAACACTGGGGCCACGCGTCCCCGCACCACCGCGGAGCCTCGCGTGGGTTCGTAGATCCCCGAGAGCAAACGCAGCAGCGTGGATTTACCAGCACCGTTGTGGCCCACCAGGCCCACGCGGTCGCCCTCTTCCAAGTGCAGGTTGATATTCCGCAGCGCCTCTACGGTCACCGTATTGGAATCATTCCTGCCGATCTGCCCACCCGCGGCGCCGAGGAAACTCTTCTTAAGAGAGCGGGACTTGGCGTCGAAAATAGGAAAATCAACGCACGCATCGTAGGTGTCAATGCTGACCATGTTCAGTACCTTCCTTGGCTTCTTTTTAAACCCAGTAGCTGACGCGGAAGCGCCACTTTCGCATGGCCAGCACAGCCAGCAGCAGGCCCACGGCGGTGCAGGCCAGCACGATAAACCAGTGGTAGGCCGCCACTTCTTCGCCGATCATCGGGGCACGGACGATCTCCAGGTAGTGGTACAGCGGGTTGATTTCCGCCAGCTTGGCGCGCTGGGCTACCTCGCCGCCTTGGGTCTCCAGAGTCTTGGTGGTCCACACGATCGGGGTCATGTAGAAAGCCAGCTGGACCAGGGAATCCAGCAGTGGAGCTACGTCGCGGAAGCGGGTGGAGATGATGCCGAAGAGCATTGAGACCCACACGCCGTTAATCAGAATCAGCGCCATTGCGGGAATAACCAGCAGTACGTTCCATCCCAGCGCGGGGCGGAAGATGGCCAGCAGAACCAGCCAAATCACCAGGTTGTGCAGGAGGAAGAGGAATTGCTTCCACACCAGGCGATAGACGTGGACGCTCAGCGCGCTGGGGAGTTGCTTAATCAGGCCCTCGTTGGCGATGAAAACCTCGGCACCTTCCTTAATACAGCCGGCGATGAAGCCCCAGATGATCAGGCCCACTGCCACGTGCGGCAGGAATTGCTTGAGGTCTTGCTGGAACAGCATTGAGTACAGCAGGCCCAGCGCCAGGGCCATCACGCCGGTTGCCACGGTGATCCACAGTGGTCCTAGCGTGGAGCGACGGTAGCGCTGTTTGATGTCCTGCCAGCCGAGCGCTAGCCAGAGTTCGCGTTGTTGGAATCCTTTCCGCAGGTCATTCCATGCGGTGTGGAAGGTTTCGGAGCGGCTTTCGGGGGCGCCGGTGTTGATCTCGGCGGTGATGCGCGCCAGATCGGGCTGTTTCCGTGGCTCGTTCATTGTTGGCATTCTACTCGGTGGGTGGTTGGTTTCTTTGTTCCGACGCCATGCTCTGGCGCCGTCTGGGAATAGGCGAAGCGTTACTTACTATTTAACTGAGAAGGGTATTGTAAGGACTTTTCGCGGTATTAGGGTAAGGCTATGAAAAGTAGGTGGGAATCAAAAATTCTCCTTTTCACGGTGAACCTCGCCACCCTGTGGTTCGTCGTGGGTTTGTTGTTGCGCTTGTTCTCCCGGGACTTGGTTGAGGACATTGCGGTGGGGTTCTATCTGGCTGGTTTGCCGAACTACCCCACGCTATTCATGGCGATTTTCTTGGTGCTGTTGCTGTCTGGAATGCTGCGTCGCCAGCGCATCGCGTTGCTGTTCTACCTGATCTTTTTCCAGCTGTATTACGCGGCGGCGAGCACGCTTCTATTGGCGTACTACTTGCTGGACTATTCAGAGTTCATCACCACTGATTTCCTGGTCTGGGTGATATTGCCCCTGGTCACCTCCGTGTTCTACTTGTTCTTGGGCGTCCGCGCGCGGCCGGATTTCCCGGCGAAGGTCAACGGCAATTGGAAGCGTGCCTTGGCGATATTGGTGCTGGGCTTGGCGGCCAGCTTGGCGCTGGTGATGGCCATTTTGTACTTCGGTTTCCACCACAGCGTGCGGGAGATCCTGCACTGGACCGCCTATGTGCTGCTGGGGCTATCGCCAGTGGATGTGGTGCTGGAGCCGGGCATCCATGTGGCTAAGTGGGTGCGGATTGTGGGTGAGGTGGCGGCAGCTATCAGCGTTTTGGGCGCGTTCGTGGTGCTGCTGCGTTCCGTCAATGCCCCGCAGAGTTCGGTGCAGGAGCACATGGCGACTCGGCGCATTCTGCTCAGCCCGCCCTCGGAGGATTCGCTGGGCTACTTCGCCACCAACGATGATCGCTCCCTGGTGCTCAGCGAAAACGGCAAGGCCGGTATTTCTTATCGCGTGATCGATGGCGTGTGCATCGCTGCGGGCAATCCCTTGGGAGATCCTCAGCACTGGCCGGAGGCGATCCGCGCCTTCAAGCGCGTGGCACACACCAACGGTTGGATTGTGGCTGCCGCCTCCATTTCGGAGCCGGGCGCCCGCGCCTACGCGGATGCGGGATTGCGCATCATGCCCATGGGCGATGAGGCGGTCATTGACACCAAGCGCTTCGATATCAAGGAGCTCCACGCGGTGCGCAAGGTGGTCAACGCGGCCAAGCGGAAGGGCTACACGGTGCGGATCCAGCCGCAGTCCGCGCTGTCCGCGGAGGATCGCGCGCAGCTAAAAACCAACGCTGACCAGTGGCGCAATGGCGATGAGCGTGGCTTCACCATGGCTTCCGGCCGCGTTGCTGATGAGCGGGACTGGCGCACGATTGTGGTCACCGCACACGATGCCGAGGGCAAGATGCAAGCGCTGCTCACTCTCGTCCCGTGGGGCCGCCGTGGTTTGTCCTTGGACGTCATGCGTCGTTCGCCGGAAGCGCCCAGCGGCCTGACCGAGCTGATGGTCTCGGAGCTGGCCAAGGAGGGCCAGGGCATCAACGTGGACAAGTTCTCCCTGAACTTCGTGGTGCTGCGCGAGGTCATGGAGCGTGGCCAGTCCGTGACGGCTTCCCCGTTCCAACGCCTGGTGCTGAAGTTCTTGGTGTTTTCCTCCCGGTGGTGGCAGATCCAGACCCTGTATCAGTCCAACCTGAAGTACAACCCGGATTGGCAGCCTCGGTTCTTGGCCGTGGATAGCGCCTTCCATACGGCCCGCATGCTCATCGCTTTCGCCTCCGGCGAGGGCTTCCTTCCGCGCTATCAGCCTCCTCTGCAGCCGCTGGGGGATCCTGCGGAGATTCACGCGCTTGAGGAGGAGCTGCTGGCCAGCAAGAAGTGGGCTCCCAAGCTGTCGCAGCAGCAGCGCTGGCGTCGAGAAAAATTGGCCGAGCTGCGCGAATACGGTGAGGCGGGCTACCCGGCCAGCGTGCCTAGAACCCACTCTTTGGTGCAGTTGGGGGACCTCAAGGACGGCGAGCAGACCATCTCGGTGACCGGCCGCGTGCATCGCCTCCGCGACCACGGCGGGGTGCAGTTCGCGGACATCGAGGAAGGCGGCACGAACTTCCAGATCCTCGTGGAACGCAGCGCAGGCGAAGTAGCCTGCACGTTCCGTCGGTTCGTGAGCAAGGGCGATGTGATTTCCGTGACGGGGCGCCTGGGTGCCTCGCGGACTGGCACGCCTTCGGTGTTGTTGGAGACCTGGCGGATGGCATCCAAGTCCCTCGTCGATTTTCCGACGCAAACTCTCACCGATCCGCACACTCGAGCCAAGCTGCGGCATATGGACCTAGGCACAAACAATCAGGCTCGTGACCTGGTGATCGCTCGGGCCAAGGTGGTGGACGCGATCCGGCAGACGCTGCGCGGCGAGGACTTCCTGGAGGCGGAGACCCCGATCCTGCAGACGGTGCACGGTGGCGCGAACGCTCGTCCATTCCGCACCCATATCCGGACTTACGACCAGCACCTGACGCTACGCATCGCCCCCGAGCTGTATCTGAAGCGCTTGATTGTGGGAGGCATTCCGAAGGTCTTCGAGCTGGGCCGAAACTTCCGCAACGAGGGCGTGGACGCCACGCACAACCCGGAGTTCACGGCGCTGGAGGTCTACGAAGCTTATGGCGATTGGAACACCATGCGGGTGCTGACGGAACGGATCATTCGTAATGCGGCGATCGCGGTGCACGGCAAGACCACCATTACCGTCCATCAAGACGAAGCCGTGGAGCTGGATCTATCCAAGCCGTGGGCCGTGGTGCCGGTGTACCAGGCGGTCTCGGAAGCAGTGGGTAAGACCATCCGTCCAGAAGATTCTCTGGAGGATCATCAGGACGTGATGGATCGCTTTGGCCTGGGCGTGAATTCCGTAGGTGAGCTGGTCAACGAACTATACGACGAGCTGGTGGAGCCGAACACTGTGGAGCCCACGTTTTACTCCTGGTTCCCCGTGGAGACCTCGCCGCTGACGATGGCGGATCCCGAGCAGCCCCTGACCGCGCAACGCTGGGACTTAGTGGCCTGTGGCATGGAGCTGGGCACGGCCTACACGGAACTGGCGGACCCGCTGGAGCAGCGCGAACGTCTTACGGAACAGTCCCTGAAGGCCGCCGGTGGAGATCCAGAAGCCATGGAGGTGGACGAGAACTTCCTCACCGCCCTGGAGTTCGGCATGCCGCCGACGGGTGGTTTGGGCATCGGCGTGGACCGCCTGGTGATGTTCCTACTGGAGCAGAACATTCGCGAAGTGCTGGCGTTCCCGTTTGTGAAGCCGGAGTAGTTCCACCCAGGGGCTACTTGCGCAGCAGGAACGGCTCGACGATTTCCGGCGTGGCGATGGGGAACAGGTGCGTGGCCTCGGGGAAGAAGTGCGGGGTAACCCCCAGCCGTTGCGCCAGCTGCAGCTGCTCGCGCACGAACATGGTGGAGGGATCGTCATCCGAGGCCACCAGCAACGTGATGGGTATCTCCTTCAGCCAACCCGCGTCCGCCCTAGCCACGCCGCCGAGCGCGTAGAAGGCCCGGCGTTGCGTGCGCTCGCACGCGCAGTTCTGCCGAATAAGCGACTGGCCAGCGTCAACGCTGCCGAAATACCGCTTGCGCTCTGCTCTGCTCAGGCGTTCGGGTTGGTGTTCGCCCTGCGAGGTCATGACCTTGCGCAGGAAGGGCAGCGCAGGCGTCAGAATCTTGCCCGGTATCTTGGCGCCTGCGTCGGTACCTAACCAACCCCACAGCTTCTCGCCCACCAGCTCCACCCGGCTGGGCAGATGCATCCATGCCAGTACGCGGGCGTCCTTCGGCGGAGTGGGATCAGCGAGAACGATCTCCGCGACCTCTTCCGGATAGCGCGCCGCCCACTCCAGGGCCAGCAGCCCGCCCATAGAGTGTCCCAAGATCCGCACGGGTTCCTGGCTCGCCGCCTCGCCGAAGAACTCCGCGATCTCTCGGAAGGCGTACGTGCGCACCTCATCGACGCTCGCGTCCAGCCCGACCGTCCACGCGTCCATCACCCACGCGCCCAGCCGCTGTTGCAGCACGGCATAGTCCTGGGGAGGGCAACCCAGGCCGGGCAAAATGATCCACATAGCGATCCAATGTAGCGCGGTTTGGGGGAATGTTCTCTTTTTATTTCTCCCCATGCGTGCCTGTGATGAGCAGGGATAACGCGTCTTGGGGTAGCAGATCTGAACTCATCTGGGATTGTCCGAATATGGCAGGCTAGTATCGTCGGAGTCTAGGTTCTGTGATGGAAGTGACGACAGTGATGAGATCTCAGCGGTTAGTGGAGAAGGTGGATTTGGGTGTTCGATAATCCTCGAGTGCGCGGCTTGTACGCCTCGTTGTCGGACGGTTGGATCTACGTCAACGCGCAATCGCGCCCGCAAATCCCAGAGCGCGTCTCATCCGCAGTCTCCCGCAGCTTCCGCACCGCACCCCTGCTTGAGCAGGCGGAATCGGTGCGAGGTTCGCATTCCCGAGCCCAGCGTGTGGGCCGCAGGATCGGCGAGAACTTCGTGGATTCCGCGCGCATCGCCGTGGCTGATCTGGTGGGATCCCGCCCAGAATGTGTGATCCTCGGCGCCTCGCGTGCATCCCTGATCCGACAGTTGTCCATGACGATGGGCCGCAAGCTGAGCTTGGGGCAGGAGATCGTCCTGTCTCGCGTGGATGCGCCCGCCAACATCGAGCCATGGCAGCAGGCCGCGGACTTGTACGGCGCGCGCGTGCGATGGGCAGAGCCTGATCTGGCTACCGGCGTGCTGCCTAGCTGGCAGTTCGCGGATCTGGTGTCTGCGGATACTGCCGTGGTTGCCGTTGCTGCGGCCAATGAGTTTGTGGGATCTGTGACCGACGTCAGGGCGATCGCAGACACAGTGCATGCCAAGTCCCGAGGGCTGTTCGTGGTCGACGTGGATGCAGCGGCACCCTATCGGGTGCTGGATATCCACGCCATGGGCGCGGACGTGATGGCCGTGGACCTCGTGGGCCTGGGTGGTCCCGCCGTGGGTGCACTGGTGTTCCGCGACGAGTCCCTGTTCAGTTCCGTGCTTCCCGCCTCGAGCTTGCGGCAGCACACGCAGACTCGCGCCTATGGCGAGTCTGCGTCTGTGCAGCCCTCCGTAGCCCGAGCCCGTGCCGTGCTGGAATTGGGAGGTCTGCCGGAGGGACTGCTCGGCGGAGTACCCGCAACTATTGATCACCTTGCCAGCTTGGACGATGATGCACGAGGCACGAGGCGGCGTCGACTAGAAAAATCGGTGCCCCAAGCCACCGAATACATGAACCGTTTGGCAAAACACCTGGTCGAGGGCCTGCAGGACTTGGGTGCGGTGCACGTCATTGGCGTGGACGGGGACTTCAGCGAGACTCCGGCCAGCTTCGATGCCATCCCGCGGATTCCCCGCGTGAGCTTCATGGTGGATGAGGTCTCCGCCTCCACCGTGCGAGATCGACTGCTGGGCAATGGGCTGGTGCCGTCCGTGGTGGAGCACGGCCAGTCCATGCTTTTGGAGCGGATGGGTGTGTTTGAAGAGCCCGCTAGCGGTGCTCATGCGCGCCGGGCTCAGCGAGGCAGCGACCGCGCCGCCAGCGCAACGCCGCAGCACACCGGCCCTGGTGCCGTGGTGATTGGGCTGAGCCCGCACAACACCATCGGGGACATGGAGCAGATCATCCGCGTGGTGGCGTCCCTGCGCTAGTTGCTGCAGCGCGCGGGGTTACTGTTCCTCAGGTTCGACGCCCACCAGCTCGCTGACCTCTGGCTTTGGGGGAGCCGGGATGCTCACCGCCTGAGCTGAGGTGATGGCGCGAGTGGGCTCAATCTTCTCCAGCGAATGCACCTGACCGGTCTCTAGGCTGCGCTGTACGGCCTCGCACACGCGAATATCCATGAGGCCTTCGGTGCCGTCTGGTTCGGGCTGCACACCGTCGCGGATGCACTGCAAGAAGTAGTGGGTCTCGCCGGCGAACTGATCCTTGGCGCTGTACTCCTTGTCTTCTGGGCCTTCGCCGAGATCCACCGTGTAGCTCAGCGGTGCACCATCGCCCCACTGGAATGCGGCGGCGGACTGCACGTAACCTTCCGTGCCGGAGAGCGTGAAGCCCTGTTGGGAGCAGGTGGCGTAGGACGAAGTGAATTGTGCGAGGCGGCCGCTGGCAAAGCCTAAGGTCACGGCCACCGTGGGAGTGACTTCCAGTTCTGAACCGCGATGTTCCACACCTATGGCGTGGACCGTGGTGGGTTCTTCGCCGTAAATGTTGCGGATGAAGTTGAGCGGGTACACACCCAGATCTGGGACGGGGCCTGCCCAGAAGCCTTCCTTGCCACGGTGATTGTCTGGGTTGATCATGTGCCCGAAGGACGCGGTGAAGGAGCGCAGTTCGCCTAGCTTGCCGGAGTTGGCCAGCTCTACGAGATCCGTCATGAACGGGTCGCTGTGCATGCGGTAGGCAAGCATGAGGGGAGTGCCGGTGCGCTCGGCGGTATCGATCATGGTCTGGCAGTCCTCGATGGACGGTGCCATGGGCTTTTCGCACAGTACGGGAAGCCCGGCTTCAAGAGCGGGAACGGTGTAATCCAGGTGCTGGTGCACTGGGGTGGCTACGTAGACTGCGTCGATATCGCCGGATTTCAGCAGTTCAGCGTACTGATCATAGGAGTATCCGGGCACGCCGTAGGCATCGCCCTTGGAAGGATCTGAGCTGACTATGGCTGCGAGCTCAGCTTCAGGCAGTTGCTTGAGACCGGGGATGAACGCTTGCTGGGCGATCTGCCCGGTGCCGACAACTGCGAAACGAGTGGTGGGATTTTCAGCGTTTGTGTTCATGCTTTCGACGATACAGATTTCCACGAACTCGTTTCCTGCGGCTGCAGAATTATCTGCGGCTAGGCACTGGGAATCTCCAGCACTACCTTGCCGGTAATTTCCCCATCGAGCAGGGCTTTGTGCGCCGCCGAGACGTCCTGGACGGGCACCACACGGTCGATGTGGTGCGTGATTCGCCCGTCGGCGAGCATGGGCCACACGTTGTTCACCGTGTCCTCCACGATCCGCGCCTTATCTTCTTTATCCCGGTAGCGCAGGCCAGTGGCGCTGATGTTTCCGCGCTTGCTCAGCAACTTGCCGATGTTGAGCTCGCCCTTCACACCACCTTGCATGCCGATGATGACGATGTGTCCGTCCTTGGCCAGCGCGCTGACGTTGCCGTCTAGGTATTTCGCGCCGATGATGTCCAAGATCACGTCCGCGCCGCCATGCTTCTTGAGCACCTCGGCGAAGTCCTCTTCCTTGTAGTTGATCAGGATGTCCGCGCCGTACTTTTTGCAGGTCTCCAGTTTTTCTGCAGATCCCGCGGTGACTGCCACCGTGGCACCGAGCGCCTTGGCCAGCTGGATGCCGAAGATGCCGATGCCGCCCGCGCCACCGTGAAACAGCACCGTATCGCCTTCTTCAACGTGCGCGGTGAGCATGATGTTTGACCACACCGTGCAGGCCACTTCGATGACGCTGGCCGTTTGCTGCAGGTCAAAGCCCTCCGGCAGGGGAAGGAGCTGGCCTTGTGGCACAGCCGCGTACTGCGCGTAGCCACCTCCGGAAAGCAGGACGCCCACGTGGTCGCCGTTTTTCCATGGTGTTCCGTCTGGTCGGGTGGTGCCGTTTGCTTCCTTAACGACGCCACTTCCCTCCAATCCGATGATGTCCGTGACCTCCGCCGGAGGCGGGTAGTGACCGGCGGCCTGGAGGGTATCCGCGCGGTTCAATCCCGCGAATTTCATCTCCACCAGTGCTTCGCCGTCCTTCAGCTCCGGCATCGGCGCTTGCTGCCAGGACAGTGCTGAGGGATTGTCCGCGTCTGTCTGGATGATGGCGTGCATGGTGTGTTCGGTGGTGTGCTCCATGGTCCCCACACTAACTAACGACGAGACAAGTCCGTGGGGTATTGTGTGATGGCACCGTTTCGAGCGGTCCCAAGGAAGTATGGCAGAGCGGCCGAATGCACTTGTCTTGAAAACAAGCGATGGGAGACCATCCGGGGGTTCAAATCCCTCTACTTCCGCCAAATACATTTCCCCAGTTCAGCAATGAGCTGGGGTTTTGTTCTGTCTGAGGCGCCTTGATGGACAATTGATTAACTGTTTTGCACAAATATCCCCCGGAACTGCCATCCGATTTGCGTTTCCGCAGGTCGTGAGTTGGACGGTGGCACTTCCGGGGGATATTTGTGCATGTCTGAGTGGCTGAAGGCAACGTTGCTACTTAGCTAGCGCGAAGAATGCGGGCGATGACACTGAAATTTCGCGAAACTCCTGCAGCATCGGTGAGTTCTAGCGGTGACCCCACGGTGCACTTATCTAGCCTCGTCCACGTAATTGCAGATGCGTACACCTCGCGCCTGTCTTGCTCCCACATACGCAGGGTCTGTCCGATGAGCACGGTCGTGGCATCTTCTAGCTGCACCAGATAGGTTTCCCCGGGCCATCTGTCACGAGTCGTGCCATCGAAGGAAATCTGTACAGCATCGCTGTAGCTGGTCTCTGACTCCATCACCCGAATCTGCCGGATCACCCCGAGCCGATGGGTGATCCCATCCAGATCCTTGGCCTGAAGCGGCAGCCCAGCCTGGCATTTCACCAGTTCAGAGACCTGCCACACGCCGGGCTGAGGTTCCTCTCCCAGGTTGCTGGATCCTCCGCGCCCGCGCGCTTTCCCCGATGTTCTCGGAGTGCGGACCACGATCCATGCCTCATCCCCAACAAAGTTCAGACTCACGCGCCGAACCGGCCCCTCTGTCTCGATGAGGACACAAGCGGGTTGGTCAGAAGTGGCGTCGGGAAAAGAAAGAGAAAGAGGAAAATCACGCCGCACGGCACGCAGCGCCTCCACCACCTCAACGTCAGAGGAATTCAGCGCCACCCCGCGCGCCTCCAATTGTGCCCACACGTGCGCCAACGTCACGTCCGGCTGAGCCTCCCACGTGCGGGCGAGCTCACTCAAAACGTCAGGTATGCGCTGCGGGTCACGCATCAGCATCATCTTCGTGGGCAATGGTGATGCGGTTAAAGCTGTTGATGGCGATGGTCAACCACTCCATCGCGGTCAGCTGCTCGGAGGAAAAGTACCGCGATGCCTCACGCCGAGCCTCCGAGATCAAATCCTCGGCGGGTACGGTAAACGCAAAAGCGAAGTACAAAGCGGCCTGCTCGGAGGCAGAGAAAACCTCGTGGCGGATCGCGGCACGCGGCTCCATGTACTGCAGAATCTGCATTTTCTGCTCGTCCACGCCTACCCGACGCGCCTCGCGAGCGTGTGTAACCCAGCACGCTTCGCAGCCATTAATGCTGCTAGACAGTAGATTCATCAGCTCCGCGGTGGACTTATCCAGCCCAGAATCGCGGATGCCGGCGCGCACCGTTTTCAACATGTTCACCAACGCCTTGTACTGCGTGGTGGTGCGGTAGGCAGGCACAGCGGAATCGGAACTCAACGAACTAGCTCCCGTTGTCCAGTTCCTCCAGCGCCTCCGGAAGCACCTTCAGCAGCTGGTCCATCTCTTCTTCCGTGGTGATGGTGATGCGCACGCCCTCGCCGGGGAAACAGCGCGGGATGATGCCGCGCTGCTTCATCGCCGCGTCCAGGTCTGCCGCCCGTTCCCCCAGTGGCAGCCATACGAAATTCGCCTGGCTGGGCAGAGCTCGCTCGCCCAGCGCCTGGCTGACTCGTTCCCGTTGTTGGACGGTTGCCTCCACCCTTTCCGTCAGTTCCTCTTGTGCCCTGAGCGACGCCAAACCCGCCGCTTGTGCCACCGCATTCACGCCAAAAGGAATGCCGACCTTGTTGACCGCGCCGATGAACTCTTCCGCGCCCACGATATAGCCCAAACGCAGTCCTGCCAGGCCATATGCCTTGGAGAACGTACGGCAGATGGCGAGATTTTCATACTCGTCCAGCAAGAAAGCACCAGGGCTGGTGCCGGTGCGGTCGTACTCGGTGTAGGCCTCATCCAGCACCACCTGGACATCCCCGGGAACCTTGCTCATGAAGTCACGAAACTCGTCCACCGTCACGGTGGTTCCCGTTGGGTTGTTCGGGTTGCAGACAAAAATCAGGCGGGTGCGCTCGGTGATGGCCTCAGCCATGGCATCCAAATCATGCTTGCCCTCCGCATCCAGAGGCACCTGGACCGGCACAGCCGCGGCGATCTTCGCCAAGATGGGGTAGGCCTCGAAGCTGCGCCATGCAAACAGGACTTCATCGCCGGCCGCGCACGTCGCCTGGATGGACTGCAGGCATAGCGCCGAAGAACCGTTGCCCACGGAGACGTTGTTCCAGGTTAGCGGCATTTGTACGTTGTCGCGCTGCTGAACAAACGTGGCCAACTCGTCGCGTATATCTACCGCCGCCATGTCCGGATAGCGGTTGAGGGATCCGGTGGTCTCCGAAATGAATTCGGCGACCGAAGGCAGGGGAGCCAGGGAAGACTCATTGGAAGCCAACTTGAGCGCACCAGGCACAGTAGTGCCCGGAACGTAGGCGGGAAGTGACGTGAGATCTGGGCGAATCATGCCCTAACCATAACCGCAGATTTCCGCACTGGGGTGTTTTGGTGGCGCACGAGGGCGTTGTGTACTCTGAGTAACGGTCAAACGGAGATTTCGCATGAAAACTTCTGACCTGGAGGCGTGCCAGAGCGGCCGAATGGGGCTCCCTGCTAAGGAGTTGTCCCGCAAGGGACCGCAGGTTCAAATCCTGTCGCCTCCGCAACTTCGACAGAGCACAACCGTGTGAGCTGCCCAAAAGCTGCCCAGTAACTTGTGGTGAGGTCTGGGACTAACAGCAGCGAACAGTGTTGTGGGGCGTGTGGTGCGCCTGTGGTGGTTCGCTGGGATTGTGCCCGCGGATGTGCTCTGTCGGAGTTGTTTTTATTTGTGGCCAAAGTGCTTTTACGGTTGTCTTTGCGCAGGTGAGAGCCTGTGTGAGCTGGAATTTTGTAGAAGCACGGCGGTGTGTGTAAAGTAATTCCTCGTTGCACAGCACATCGCGAGAACACGTGATATGCATCAACGGCTGCGCCCGTAGCTCAACGGATAGAGCATCTGACTACGGATCAGAAGGTTAGGGGTTCGAATCCCTTCGGGCGCACAATCACCCCAGGTAGAACATAGTTTCTGCCTGGGGTTCTTTCGTGTTTCGGGGGCCTGATCCGGGATCGAAATGTCGTGCATATGCCAGTTTCTGCAGCCTCGTCTAGTTCGACCGGGGATTTTGTATAGTCGAATTGTAAAAATTGGCGTGAATGCGACAAGACCGGGTTCAGTCGAGGGTCTCCGTAAGCCACTGATCGAAAACATCACCTTCTGGGCCGTCGTCTAGCCATCCGTCGATGATTTTCGAGTCTGCGTCGGTGAGCCCAAGTGCCTCTAAGCCGGTCCTTGGGGTTTCCTGTCCCCACGTTTCCTGCAGCCATTGGCGATAAGGCGCCAGGGCTTCGTCAGTCTCTTCCTTAGTTGAATCCCACTCTTCATAGTTCGGTTCGTCAGCCCAACCATCATTAAAGGCTGGGGTGAAGTAGCCGACGGCGAGAAGACGAAGCACTGAGATTGGGTTGGGAAAAACCGCGTTCAACACTGATCCGGAACCAGAACCCATGTGAACTACGTGCTGGTTCCCTTCGTCGTCGAGCCACAGGCAGAAAGTGGAGCCTTCACCGCCCGTATAGCCAACGGGGTAGAGCCGTTTCGGGGTCTCTTCTGGGTAATTGTGTTCGTTGTTACCTCCGAAAAACAGCGCAGGATCGTCAGTGATGTGGGTGCCTGGCTCGGCGATTCGGCCGATGTTCCCCCAGGTGTAGCCCTTCTCTTGAATCCAGTCCGCCAGAGTGAGAAATTCTTCCGGCATGGTGAATTGTGGTGGCATATCTTTGGTGAGTTGTTTGCGCAAAGTCATGGTGACCACGTTACGGCACCTCGGTGAATAGCTCCTGCAGGGAAGTTTTCCTAGGCAGTTGAGTTGGGGATTTTCTTGTTTGCGTGCTGGATGAAGGCGGTTGCCACCAATCCCAGCAAAACCAGTGGCGCGGCGAACAGCAGCAGGGAGAACAGCGAGGTCAAGAGTCCGATTCCGACCAGGAACATGATCATCAGCCAGGCCACCGCGAGCCAAGAAGTTCTGGTGCGCCGGGATCCCGCAGCAATGAGAACGGGGACGGATAGCGCAATGCCGAGCAGGAGCAGAGGCCAGATCCCATAGGCGGAAATGAGAGAGGAATCGCAGGGTTGACCCGCGTCATGCTCGCCGATTTTGGAGCAGCTCATGTCGATGTCCTGAAGTTTCCAGCTCAGCGCGACGTAAACGGAGTATGCAATGCCGATAAGAGCGGTGAGCAACCACAAAATTCGACCCATGATTTCAGTGTAGATAGCCGACGCCGTGATATGGCGTGAATGAGACAAATCTGGACTCGGCTGGGTAGCGACGCAGCTCGGGTGCTAACAAAACAGCCGATTTGGAAGAATCGCTAGCATCAGATGCATGAGCGATTCAGCACACACCAGTACAGAAACTCTCAACGTCGATGTCGCCGTGATCGGTTGGGGCAAGGGCGGTAAAACCCTCGCCGCCACCCTCGGCGCGCAGGGCAAGAACATTGCCATGATCGAAGAGTTCGAAGACATGCAAGGCGGAACGTGCATCAACATCGGTTGCGTTCCCACCAAGACCCTCATTCACGATTCTGAGATGGCTCGCGCTCAGCAGTCCGATTCCGAAACAGCTGCCCAGGCGTGGTCCCGCGCCGTGGACCGTCGCGACGCCCTGATTGGTAAATTGCGCAACGTCAATCACCACATGTTGGCGGACATCCCTTCCGTCACGCTGGTTTCCGGCCGCGGCCGTTTCACCGGTCCGAAGGACATCGAGGTCGCCAATCAGGGCAACACCCTGCAGGTGCACGCCGAGACCATCATCATCAACACCGGTGCGCTGCCCGTGATGCCGAAGATCCCCGGCATTGATTCGTCCCGCGTGCACAACAGCACCACTATTCAGCACGTCAGCCCCCGTCCGGACTCTCTTCTTGTTGTCGGTGCGGGCCCCATCGGTCTCGAGTTCGCTTCCATGTTCGCGGGCTTCGGCACGCAGGTGACGGTGGCGGACCGTGGAGAGCGCGTCCTCCCTCGTGAGGACGAGGACGTGGCCGCTTCGGTGGCGGGAGTGCTTGCGGATTCAGGAGTTAACGTCATCAACGGCGCGGAAGTCCAGTCCATCTCTGAAGACGGAAGTGTGGAGCTGTCCATTGCCGGGCAGGCGGAGACCCGGCAATTTGATGCCATCCTGTTTGCCACCGGCCGCCGCCCAGCCACGGATGACTTGGGCCTAGAAGCAGCCGGTGTCGAGCTCACCGAACGTGGCGCGGTCAAGGTTGACGAGTACTTGCACACCAACGTGGATGGCATCTTCGCCATTGGCGATGTGACCGGCGGACAGCAGCAGACCTACCTCTCCCTGGATGATTTCCGCGTGGTGCTGGACCAGCTCACCGGAAAGACTGAGGCCGAAGGGGCGCGCCGGAAAACCGACCGCGTGGCCGTGCCAGCCACCATCTTCATCACTCCTGCGCTGTCCTCCGTGGGCATCACCGAGACCCAGGCGCGCGAGGAAGGCCGCGATATCAAGGTGGCGGTGCAGGAAGTGGCCAAGATCAAGGCCATGCCTCGCCCAAAGGCCGTGAACGATCCTCGCGGTCTCATCAAGTTCGTGGTGGATGCCTCCACCGACGAGATCCTGGGCGCGCGCCTGTTCCACGTCGATTCCCAGGAAGTCATCAACTTGGTTGCTCTGGCGATGCGCGCGGGATTCACTGCCACGCAGCTCAAGAACGGGATTTGGACGCACCCTTCGTCCACGGAGGCTCTCAACGAGACTTTGGGCCAGCTGAAGTAGTGAGGCTCACCGCCAGCTGATAATATACCCCCCTAGGTATTCCATACGACTGGAAACAGGGTGAGGATTCGCATGATTATTGCGGTTGCTGGCGGTTTGATCATCGGCATGCTCGTGGGTGCTCTCGGGGGAGGGGGTGCCATTTTGGGCGTGCCTTTGCTGGTCTATGGCGCGGGTCAAGACTCACAGCAGGCAACGTTATCTTCGCTGGTCATCGTGGTTTCCGCCGCACTCGCGGGCCTGGTGATGCAGCACAGAAACGGTGCTGTGAACTACCGGACGGGCCTCATCTTTGGCGTGCTCGGATCAGTGGGCGCGCTGGCGGGAACGCTACTGAACGGCAAGATCAGCGAGCCGCTATTGCTGACCTGTTTTTCCATTCTTCTTGTTGTGGTTGCGGTACTCACCTTCCTCAAGGCGCGAAATTCTTCGTCCGACGCCAACCCCGAGACCGCCGATGGGGATGAAGCGGGCCATGAGCTGAAAGATCGCCTACCGATGCTGGTCGTGACTGCTACCGCGGTGGGATTTTTGACAGGGTTATTCGGAGTGGGCGGCGGCTTTGTGATTGTCCCTGCGCTGACCATTGTCTTGGGTGTGTCGATGCGCGTGGCGGTGGGAACATCGCTGGTGGTCATCGCCATCAACAGCGTGGTCACGATGGCGTTCCGCTACCAAGAGCTCTCCACTATTGAGTGGGGAACCCTATGGCCGATTGTGGTGCTGACGGTCTTGGGTGCGCTGGGTGGCGCATTCATCAACAAGCGCGTCAGCCAATCTGCTTTGCAGCTCGGATTTGCGGTACTTCTGTGCGGAGTGGCCGTCTTTATTGCTGTGCAAAACGTGCCGGAACTGCCGGTATTTAGCTAGCTCCTCGCGTGGCTAAGCCAAGCTGAGGAACATCTTCTCCAGCTTCTTCTGGTCAATCTCTGGCTCTTCGGCGGTGGTGCACTGCTTGAGACCGGTGGCGATGATCGAGAATCCAGCGCGGTCGAGCGCCTTGGACACGGCGGCCAGCTGAACCACTACATCCTCGCACTCGGCGCCTTCTTCCATCATGCGGGTCACGGCGTTGAGCTGGCCTTGAGCTCGCTTGAGGCGGTTGATGATGGGCTTGATTTCTTGGCCTTCGAGCTGCATGGGCGTCCTTCCGGAGATTGGGTTGGTGGCGCTTCGTCAATAGTTGAGCGCCTTTATAGACAAATGACTATACCCCCCGCCGTATCTTGAACGTCAAAGTAAGATGATCTAGGCTGGCTTTATACCC